>JAUHXZ010000138.1 GCA_030426725.1 Actinomycetes bacterium | reverse complement strand
CGAGTTCGAGCGGGCTGCCCACGAGGGCGCCCAGTTCGTCGCGGGTGAGTTGGAGGCGGTCGTCGGCCGCGAGCCGGTCGAGGAGGTCGTTGGAGCGGGCGCCCTTCCTGAGGTCGAGCGCCACCGCTACCGCATGCTCCTTGATCGCCTCGTGCGCCACCTCGCGGCCCACGCCCTTGCGGACCGCCGCCATCAGCACCTTGGTGGTGGTGAGGAACGGGAAGTAGCGGTCGAGCTCCGCCTCGATGACCGCCGGGAACGCGCCGAAGTCCGCGAGGACCGTGAGGAAGGTCTCGAACAGGCCGTCGAGCGCGAAGAAGGCGTCGGGGAGCGCCACGCGGCGGACCACGGAGCAGGAGACGTCGCCCTCGTTCCATTGGTCGCCGGCGAGTTCGCCGACCATCGACACGTATCCACGCACCACCACGGCCAGCCCGTTGACGCGCTCGCACGAGCGGGTGTTCATCTTGTGCGGCATGGCCGAGGAGCCGACCTGGCCCTCCTTGAACCCCTCGGTGACGAGTTCCAGTCCGGCCATGAGCCTCACCGTCGTCGCCACGTTCGACGGGGCGGCCGCCACCTGGGCCAGTGCGGTCACCACGTCGTAGTCCAGGGACCGCGGGTAGACCTGACCCGTCGAGGTGAGGACGGCCGCGAAGCCCAGCTCATCGGCGATCCGCTGTTCGAGGTCCGCGAGCTTGCCGGCATCGCCGCCGAGGAGATCCAGCATGTCCTGCGCGGTGCCGACAGGGCCCTTGATGCCGCGGGCCGGGTAGCGGGCGGCGAGGTCGTCGATGCGGCCGAGTGCGACGAGGAGTTCATCGGCCGCCGTCGCGAACCTCTTGCCAAGGGTGGTGAGCTGGGCGGCCACGTTGTGGGAGCGTCCGGTGAGCGGCTGGTCCGCGTACTCGGTGGCGAGCCGGGCGAGCTGCGCAAGGGCCGCGACGACCCGTCCACGGATCACCTTGAGGGACTCGAGCACCTGCAGCTGCTCGATGTTCTCGGTGAGGTCGCGCGAGGTCATCCCCTTGTGGATGTGCTCGTGGCCCGCGAGAGCGTTGAACTCCTCGATGCGCGCCTTCACGTCGTGGCGGGTGATGCGCTCCCGGGCGTTGATGGAGTCGAGGTCCACCTGGTCGATGACGCCCTCGTAGGCCGCGATGACGGCATCGGGGTCGGCGCCACCGAAGTCGACGCCGAGGTCGCGCTGGGCGCGCAGCACTGCGAGCCAGAGCCGACGCTCCGAGACGATCTTGGCCTCGGGGGCCCAGATGTCGCGCATCTGGGCGGAGGCGTAGCGGTTGGCCAGCACATTGGGGACGCTCATGGCACCACAGCCTAGAACTCGCGCTGTGGATAGGTGAAAAGCGGGGCCTCCAGCCGCCCATCACGGCGTCATGAGCTACCTCGCTTTCACAACTTGGGCGATCTCGACCAGATGGGCGCCATATGAACCGATCGGGCCAGAATCGCCCATCCTATGAACAGCACTCCCGCCGGCGTCGTGTCCTGGACCGAGCTCCAGACGCTCGGCTGGAGCCGCGCCGACCTGAAGACGAACCTCGGCACCGGCCGACTCGAGCGTGTGGCACGCGGATGGTTTGCTGCGCCGACCGCACATCACTGGGCTATAGAGGCCATCAGGAACCGCGGACGCCTCGGTTGCCTCAGTGGTTGCGAGCTTCATGGCATCTGGACCCCAGCGCATTCGGTTCCGCACATCATCGTGTACCGACAGGCCGCACGAGCGCGACCAGAGTGGCACCGCCATTCAGGACCGCTCCCTACCGAGGCGGTCTTTCCCCTGAACGACTGCCTCACTCAGGTCGTGGCGCACCACGATCCCGAGTCCGCCCTGATGGTCCTCGAGTCCGCGACCAACCTCGGACTGATCACTCGCGCCTCCGCCGAGCAGCACATCGGACTTGCCTCCCTGCGGATGCAGCGAACGCTCAGCTTCTTCGACCCTTCGGCGGGATCCGGGAGCGAGACCCGTGTGAGGCTGTTCCTGCAACAGCACCGGTTCCCGGTGCGCAGCCAGGTCGCCATCGACGGTGTGGGACACGTCGACCTGCTCGTCGGGAGGTCACTGATCGTCGAGTGCGACAGTGCCTCCCACCACAGCGACCATCGGGAGGACCGCCGTCGGGATCTGGCCGCCCGGGAACTGGGCTACTCGACGCTGCGGCTCAGCTACAGCCAAGTGCATCGCACCTGGTCCAGGACGTCGGAGAAGCTCCTGCACCTGCTCCGCACCCAGCGACATCTGGCTGGGCCGGCGCCCTGGTCCGGGTGAGATTTCAGCCAGATCGCTCCCATGCGCGCCCACGTGGCTGATTTCTCCCCCGGAAGTCCAGCGATCAACGCCTCAGGAGCCACAAGCTATGCGAAGTGGTCCGGGGCGGTGATGTCAGGGGGTGGTGAGCTCACCGACGAGGTGCGGCTTGCCCTTGCCGTTGACCACGGCGAACCGCCAGCCCTCATTCCCCCCGGCGGCGGCGAAGCGCACCTTCCCGGGCAACAGGATCGGCTTGGCGAACTGCACCCGGACCGCGTACGCCCCCGGGAGCCGGCCCCCCAGCGCAGCCAAGGCGCGGGCGTGCGTCCACATCCCGTGGATGATCGGCCTAGGGAAGCCGAACAGCCGCGACGTCACCGGATTGAGGTGGATCGGGTTCGAGTCGCCGGACACGGCCGCGTACTGCCGGCCGAGGTCGCCGGGCAGCCGCCACACCTGCGACGGGTTCGCCGACGGCGCCTCGATCCGCACGGCCTGACCGGGTTCACCTGGCACCGTCGCGCTGGGCGCCAGGTAGTTCGACACACCGCGCCAGACCAGTTCGTCGCCGACGTGGATCTCGCCCACCATGTCGAACACGGCCCCCTTCGCGTGCGGCTGCAGGTTCTCCGCCCGCACGGCGACGTCGAGGGCCTCGTCGATCCGCACGGGCCGGCGCAGCGTCATCTCGTTGGTGACGTGCACCAGCCCGGCCAGAGGGAAGGGGAAGTCGTCGGCCGCCAGCACCTGCATGTGCAGCGGGAACGTCTGCACGTGCAGCCACGTCGCCGGCATGGTGTCGCGCAGCGCGAAGCCGGTCACGCCGCAGTAGGCGGCCAGCCGGGACACCGTCGCCCGGTGGCCCGCCACTATGTAGGTCCGGTCCGGCAGCGACGACACCTCACCGGGCTTCC
>JAUHXZ010000055.1 GCA_030426725.1 Actinomycetes bacterium | reverse complement strand
GGCCGGGAGATCGCCGTCGAGACCGTGTTCCCCGCGCGGCTCGACGAGTGGCCGGCGCGGTGGGACGCTGACGCCGGCGAGTTGCACCTCGCCACGCCCGCCGGCCCGGCGGCCCGCCTCATCCGCGTAACCCTCGTGTGATGCGCGCCCCCTATCGTCGGAAGCAGCACCGTCGCCCCGGAAGGACCCGCCCATGACCGAACGACTCACCGTCGATCTCGCCTCCCCCATCGGCGCGTTCCGCGGCGGCGCCGCGGGCACCCTCTACGGCCTCGGCGACCACGGGGTGCCCACCCGCGCGATCCTCAACGGCGCGCACGTGACGACGACGTCGCAGAAGCCGCCGTTCGGTGAGCAGCACCCCAGCGGCGACGCGCTCGCGGTCGAGGAGGGGTTCTTCGCCAAGCACGGCCGCGACATGTACGTCTACCTGCAGGACCTCTACCCGGACTGGCCGTACAACGGCGGGGCCCGGCCCGGGGACGACTCGGAGGGGCGCTGGACCTTCCTGGCGATAGCGGAGAAGGTGGCGCACGCAGTCGCCGCCAGCTCGGCGCGGCCCGGGTCCTATGTGCTCGTCCCGTTCAACGAGCCCGACGGCGGGAACTGGTACCCGGACTGGCCGGCGCAGCGGGAGCAGTTCCTGGCGGACTGGCTGGCCACAGTCGAGGTGCTGCGCGACGCGTGGGCGTCCCACGGGCTGGGCAGGCCCCGCATCGGCGGCCCGGGCGACATGGAGTGGCAGCCGGAGCGCTCGGCCGATTTCCTCGAGTTCTGCGTCGCCAACGACTGCCTGCCCGACGTGTTCATCTGGCACGAGCTCGGCATCGGGAACCTCGGCACGTTCCGCTTCCACATCGCCGAGTACCGGGAGCTGGAGCGCCGACTCGGCGTCGCGCCGATCGAGGTCAACATCACCGAGTTCGGGATGTTGCGCGACATGTCGGTGCCCGGGCAGCTCGTCCAGTGGTTCGCGCTGTTCGAGGAGGCGAAGGTCGACGCCCAGGTGGCGTACTGGAACTACGCCGGGAACCTGTCGGACAACTCGGCCCGGGCGCACGGCGCCAACGGCGGCTGGTGGCTGTGGAAGTGGTACGGCGACCTCGAGGGCTCGGTGACCGTGCAGGTGGACCCGCCGCAGCCGAACGTGCCGGACACGCTGCAGGGCATCGCCGCCGTCGACGCGGCCGCCCGTCGCGCCACCGTGCTGCTCGGCGGCGCCGGCGGTGACGTGGATCTGATGTTCACCGGCCTGGATCCGACCGTGTTCGGCGACCGGGTGGACGTCGCGGTCCGCGAGACGAGGCTGAGCGGCGTGGACGGGCTGCACCCCTCGCCTCCGGTGGTGGCCGAGTGGCGCGAGGTCCCGGTCGTGGAGGGGCGGTTCAAGGTGAGGGTCCCCGTCTCGGACTCCACCAGCGCGTACCAGGTGCTCGTGACGCGCCAGCACGCGCACCTCGAGGGGGGAGCCACGCAGGCGTGGTCGACGACCATCCAGGCCGAGACCACCGAGCTCACCGGGGCGGGGGTGCGGACCTTCGATCCGCAGGCCAACGACGGCTGGCAGTTCCTGGCCTCGGGCAACGCCGACGTGGTCGGCTTCACGTCGCCTGCCTCGGCCGCCACCTGGCGGGTGACGGTCCCCGGATCCGGGACATACCGGTTCCAGCTCATCGGCGCCGCGGCGGGTGAGCCGTCGCAGCTGGCGCTGTTCGCCGATGGCCGCCTCGCGGGCATGCTGGACCTGCCCGCCGGGCTGGCGCTCAACGAGACGTCGCGGGGGCTGTACCGCGGGAGCGCCGAGGCGGTGATCCGGCTCGCCGCCGGGGAGCACGAGCTCACCGTCCGCCGCAGTGCCGACGGCACCGAACTCCTCCCAGGCGCCGACGTCACCCTGGACCGGTTCGTCCTGATGGCGGCCGGCAACGACAAGACGCGCTACCCCGGCGCGACGTTCCGCCCTGTCGACGGCGGCGCCGACCTCTACATCTCGGCCTGGGAGACGGGCTACCACGAGGTCTCCGTCTCGGCGGACGAACCGGCCCGGGTCGAGGTGGCGCTCGACGGCTGTCCGGCCGGTCACCTCGACGCGGAGCCCGGCGTGCCCGGCAGGATGCGGGTGCACCTCGTCCAGGGCATCACGGAGATCGAGCTGCGCGGCGCCGACGTGAGCTGGGTGTCGGTGACCCGGGCGCCTGGTGCCGACGCCGACCGGGTCGTCCTCGACGTCGACCGCCAGGGTTCTGAGGTCGTGATCCCCCGCACGGGCGCGATCGCGGCGCCGGGTCCGCACCACGTCGTGGTCACCTACGCCAACGCCGAGACCGTCGGCACGCACGACTACAACCCGCAGGTCGTCGACCGGTTCCTCGATGTGTTCGAGGGCGACAACGCCGTCGGGCGGGCCGGGTTCCGCTACACGTACTCGTGGGCGAACTTCTGGGACCGGGCGCTCCCCGTGCGCCTCGCGACGGCCGACGCCCCGCTGCGGCTCGTTGCCCCGCACGGCGAGCCGCCGGTGGTGCGTCGCGTCATCGTGGCGCCGCTGCGCGCGGCACACTAGTCGCGGACGAAGGACGGTGCACATGGACGTGTCACGGCTCACCCCCGCGGAGCGGGCGGCTAGAGGGAAGGCCGCCCGGAAGCGCGTGCCGCGCTCCAGCCACGCGGATTTCCAGCCCGGGGACCGCAAGGATCCGGTGGAGTGGCTGGAGGAGCAGGCCACGACCCGTATCCCCGAACTGGTGCCCATCCGGCACGGCCGGATGTCGGCGTCGGCGTTCACGTTCTACCGCGGCGGGACACTCATCATGGCGGCGGACCTCATCGGAACGCCCACCACCGGTATCACCGCGCAGATCTGCGGCGACGCGCATCTCGGCAACTTCGGCATGTACGCCTCACCCGGACGCCGGATGGTCTTCGACCTCAACGACTTCGACGAGACGTCGATCGGCCCGTGGGAGTGGGACGTGAAACGGCTGGCGGCCAGCGTCGAGATCGCCGGGCGCGACGACGACTTCAGCCGGGAGCAGCGCCGCGACGCCGTCCTCGAGGCCGTGCGCTCCTACCGGATGGCGATGCGCGACTTCGCCGGCATGACGAACCTGGAGGTCTGGTACTCCCACGTCGACGTCGACGACGCCCTGCCGGGGATCCTCGAGGAGGTGTCGAAGAAGCGCGCGAAGGTGATCCGCAAGTCGGTGGCCAAGAGCCGCACCCGCGACAGCATGCACGCCTACAGGAAGCACACCGATCTGGTCGACGGGGTCCCGAGGATCCACAGCCGGCCGCCGCTAATCGTCCCGCTGCACGAACTGGTCGACGACCACCAGCGCGAGGACCTCGAGGAGAGACTGGGCAGCATGGTCCGCTCCTACGGGCGCACGCTCCAGTCGGACCGGCAGCACCTGCTCAGGCAGTTCCGCCTCATCGACGCGGCACGTCGCGTGGTCGGGGTCGGGAGCGTCGGTACGCGGGCGTGGATCGCACTGCTGCTGGGCCGCGACACCCAGGACCCGCTCATCCTTCAGGTCAAGGAGGCGCAGACCTCGGTACTGGAGCGGGTCACCGGTGAGAGCTACTACGCGCACCACGGCGAGCGGGTGGTCGGCGGGCAGCGGCTCATGCAGGCCGCCAGCGACATCTTCCTCGGGTGGGACCGCATCGAGGGCATCGACGGCGGCGAGCGCGACTTCTACTTCCGGCAGTTCAGGGACTGGAAGGGCTCGATCGAGATCGGTTCGCTGAAACCGACGGGGCTTCGCATCTACGCGCGGCTGTGCGGGTGGACGCTGGCGCGGGCGCACGCCCGGTCGTCGGACCGGATCGCGATCGCCGCTTATCTCGGCAAGTCGTCGACGTTCGACGAGGCGGTGGCGGACTTCGCCGACGCCTACGCGGACCAGAACGAACGGGACTACGACGCGATGATGACGGCGATCGAGACCGGCCGCCTGCAGTCGGAGTACGACCTGTAGCTCTCAGGCCAGCCGGAGCGCGTTGCCCTCCCGCACCACGGGAAGGGGGTCCACGATCTCTCCCTGGAACACGCCGTCGATCTTGTCGGAGAATCCGATGATCACCCAGTCCTCCGGTTCCCCGGCGGTCGCGCGGTTGATCAGGCGGGCCGCGTAGAGGCTCGGATGGTCGAAGGTTCCGGCCGAGTCGAAGTCCCAGGGCCCGAGGAGCGATTCACCCGGGACGAACCACATGCCGCCGGTGGCCTGCGCGCGTCGCCGCTCGTCGAGGTGCTCACCCCAGCAGCAGAACAGCAGGAAGGGCTGGCCGTCGACGACGACCGCCTGGGGCACCTCCATCTGCCCCCAGCCGGCCGGCGATGACAGGGGCGGCTGCACCTCCCAGGTGTCCAGGTCCGTGCTCGTGGCATGACCGATGACGGACCGGGTGGCCGGGTCGCCGTCGGGGACGCGGGCGGTGACGAGCATGTGCCATGTCCCGTCCTCGCCTTTGAACACCCACGGGTCGCGCCACGCCTCGTCGAACCACGCCTCCGCGTCGAGTTTCTCGTACCACCGGGTGTCGGCCTCGGTGAGGGGGTGCTCGAAGCGGCGGCGCCACGTGATGAGGTCGTCCGACTCGGCCACACCGACCCGCTGCACGAGCCAGTCGTCGGCACGGGAGACTCCGGTGTAGAAGAGCCGCCAGGTCCCGTCGTCGGCGCGGACGACGGATCCGGTCCAGGTGGCGCCGTCGTCCCACGCGGGTGCGTCGGCGGTGACGAGAGCGTCGGGCAGCAGTTCCCACTTGGTGAGATCGGCAGACCTGACGTGCCCGACCGATGCGCGGCGATGCCGCCGGTCGGGGTCGAGCAGCGCCCGGGAGGCACGCAGGAAGAACAGGTGGTGGGTGCCGTCGTCAGCCCGTGCGGGCCAACTGTCCCAGACCCAGTGGTCAGCGAGTCGAAGCATCGGATCACCCCTTGACGCCGCTGGAGGCGATCGAACTGACGAAGGCCCGTTGGAAGACGAGGAACACCAGGAGCACGGGCAGCGTGATGAGGGACGTGTAGGCCATCACCTCTCCCCAGGCGGTGTTGAGCTGGAAGAAGTACTGCATGCCCACCATCACGGGTCGCATGGACTCCTGCTGCACCACCATGAGCGGCCACAGATAGGCGTTCCAGGCAGGGAGAAAGGTGAGGATCGCCACGGTGGCGAAGGCGGGCCCGGCCAGCGGCACGACGACGCGCCAGTAGATGGAGAACCACCCGGCGCCGTCGATGCGCGCCGCCTCATCGATCGAGGTGGGGATCGTCGAGAAGTACTGCGTGAACAGGAAGATCGAGAAGGCGTTGGCGATGAATGGCACGATCATCACCTCGTAGGTGTTGAGCCATCCGAAGTCGTACTTGAGGAGGCCGTCCTCGAACACCAGCGTGGGCAGCTTGCTGACCCAGTAGACCATCGGTACCGCGATGGTCTCGAAGGGAACGATGAGCGTGGCGATGATGAGGGTGAGCAGTACCTTGCGTCCCTTCCATTCCATCCGCGACAGGGCGAAGCCGGCGAGCGAGTTGACCAGGAGTCCCAGCCCGACGATGAGCACCGTCACGAGTACCGAGTTGAAGAGGAACCGCCAGAACGGCACCCGGTCGAACACACCGGCGTAGTTGTCGAGCGACAGGTCGCCGACCGGCAGCAGCGCCCGCACGTTGTCGACGTCGGCGAGGATCTGGGCGTCGGGCTTGAGGCTCGAAACGAACATGAAGATCAGCGGGAAGATGAAGATGGCCGCGAAGATCGTCATCGGGATGTAGAGCAGGAGGGCGCGGCGGCGCTTGGCGGCCTTCTGACTGGGGTTGCTGGCCATGTCAGTCCTTGTCTCGGGTCAGGTAGCGCTGCACCATCGCGATGATGAGCACGAGGACGAAGAAGATGAGTGAGATCGCGGAGCCGTAGCCGGTCTGCTGCTCGCGGTAGCCGCGGCGGACGGCGTGGTAGACCAGTGTGGTGGTCGAGTCGACGGGACCGCCCTGGGTCATGACGTCGATCTGTACGAACAGGCCGAGCGCCGCGATGGTGATGGTGACGAGGATGAAGATCATCGTGGGCCGCAGCCCGGGCCACGTCACGTTCTTGAACTGCTGCCAGGCGTCGGCGCCGTCCATGCGGGCCGCCTCGTAGAGCTCTTCCGGGATGGTCTGGAGCCCCGACAGCCAGATGATCATGTGGAACCCGACGGCCTGCCAGATCGACATGACGATGATCGCGGGCAGCGCGGTGCTGGGGTTGTTCAGCCAGGCGATGCTCTCCCAGGCGCCGAAGGTGATCGAGTCGATGAAGGAGTTGATGATGCCGTCGGGCTGGTACATGAACCGCCACAGGATCGACACCACCACGATCGACGTCACCACAGGGATGAAGTAGACGATCCGGAAGAATGTCGTGCCCTTGAGCTTCTGGTTGACGAGCAGCGCCAGGACCAGCCCGAGGCCCGCCTGCACGGGGACCACGACGATCGCGAACAGGAACGTGTTGATGAGCGACCGGACGAACGTCGGGTCCCCGGTGAACGCCCGGATGAAGTTGTCCAGTCCGACGAACCGCGGCGGGTTCGGTGAGATGAGCCGGGCATTGGTGAACGACAGGCCGAACGCCAGCAGCACCGGGACGACGAGGAACATCAGGAGGAGGATCGCGGCCGGCGCGACCATGCCGTAGGCGGCTCGATGGCCTTCGCGCCGGCTGCGTCGCGGCCGCCTGGCCGTCGAGCTTGTCGCGGCGGGCGCGACCGCCGCTTCCGTGGATGTGGGTGTGGTCATGACGGGGTCCTCACCGGTGAGGGGCCGGGGGCCGTCGCCGGCCCCCGGCCGCGTGTGCATCAGAAGCCGTAGCCGTCGTTGTTGGCGATGTCGGCGTCGATGTCCTTGACGGCCTGGTCGAGGGTTTCCTGGACGTCGGCGCCGTTCATGATGTCCATGGCCGCCGTCTCGAAGGTGGTGGAGATCACCGCGTAGGCGGGCGTCTCGGGCCGCAGGACGGCGAACTGGGTGAGCTCGGTGAAGGGCTGCAGCACGCCGCCCTCGGAGAAGTACTCGCTGAGCGCGGTGCCCTCTTCCGTGGCGGGGATGACGATCTGCTTGTCGGCGAAGGCCGCGACGTACTCGGGATCGAAGGAGAACTCGAGGTAGGCCCGGGCTCCGTCGAGCGCCGCCCCGGAGCAGGACGAGGAGATGCCCCACTGCCAGGAGCCGCCACCGATCTTGGGGCCCTGCCCGAGGTCCGGCGGGGGCAGAATGACGAGGTCGTCGCCGACCGCATCGAGGGAGCCGAGGGCGTTCCAGACGCCGGTGTAGCTCAGCGCCACCTCGTCACGGTTGAACTCCTCGTTGCCGATCGTGCCGGTGTTGGAGGCCAGTCCCTCGGTGAACAGGCCCTGGAACCACTCGCCCCAGGCGACGGCCTCGGGGCCGTTGAGGGCACCGTCGGCGGTCAGGTACGTGGAGCGGTCGATGAGATCGCCGCCGAAGCTCTGCAGCAGGGGCGAGTACGCGTAGGGCCACCACTCCCCGGAGTCCTCGGCGCCGATGTCGAGAGGCGTGTCGTATCCGGCCGCCTTGAGCGTGCGCAGGGCCGAGTCGAACTCGTCCTTGGTCCAGGGATCGTCGACGGTGGGGATGCGGATGTCATTGGCCTCAAGGACCGACTGGCGGGCGAACATGGCCAGCGCCGCGTCCCAGTAGCCCGCGGAGTAGACCTCGTCGTCCCAGATCCCAACCGCGGTCGGCAGCAGCTCATCGGTGATGTCGGAGGAGATCCCCAGCGGCTGGATGTAGCCGGCCCAGGCCCAGTTGGGGACGATGGGGCCGTCCATGTCGAGCAGGCAGGGCAGGTCGCCGGACGTGGCGGCCGCCACGATGGCGTCGTTGTACGCCCCCTGCGGGAAGGACTCGGACACCACTTCGTAGTCGTCCTGGGAGGCGTTGAAGTCCTCCATGATCTGGGTGTAGACCTCAAGTTCAGCGGGGTTGCCCGCCGAGTGGGTCCAGAGCGTGACCTCGGTCGGGCCGTCGGCGGCGGTGGTGCCGTCGCTCTCCCCCGCACGCCCGCACGCGCTGAGGGCGAGGGCGGTCACGACGGCCATGGCGGCCAGGGCTTGTCCAGTGCGCTTCATTGCTGTTCCTTCCATGTGGCCGCCGGCGTTGGCGGGCCCGTTCCGGATTTCCTAAATCGAATTAGGTGATTAGACTATGCGACACATCCGGCACCGCTGTCAACCCGGACGGTCAGCTTGTGACCATTTCGTGACCTGGCTGGCATCGCCAGGCGATGACGGCCGGGACTTACCTAAACCGAATTACCGATGAAGGGAACACCGTGACCGCTGCAGTTCACTCCCAGTACCATCTCCGTCCGGCGGCGGGGGGTTGGCTGAACGACCCGAACGGCCTGACCAGGGTGGGCGACACCTGGCATGCCTTCTACCAACACAATCCGCAGGGTCCGTGGCACGAGTCGATCACCTGGGGGCACGCCTCCAGCAGAGACCTCGCGACGTGGACGCACCACCGCGTGGCCTTCTCCCCCACCCCCGGTGGCCCGGACTCGTTCGGCTGCTGGTCGGGATGCTTCGTCCCTGACGGTGAGGCCCCGATGGTCGCCTACTCCGGGATCCGCGACGCGTCGTTGCGCAGCACCGTCTGCCTACGGTCCGGGAGCAGCGATCTGACGGCGTGGGGCGAGCCGGTCGTCGTGGCGGAAACCCCCTCGCTCGACGGAATCTCGGTGATGCGGGACCCGTACGTCTTCGATTTCGAGGGCCGCCGGTGGGCCCTCCTCGGGGCAGGGATCGACGACGGCACGCCGGCGGTCCTGCTGTTCAACCGCGACGACGAGTCCGCCTGGACCTACGAGGGGATCTTCGCCTCGCCGAAGGAGCCGGCGCTCAGCCAGTCCGACGAGGCCGACATCTGGGAGTGCCCGCAGTTACTGCGGGTCGACGGCGCATGGGTGCTGATCCTGTCGCTGCAGCGCGACGGGGTGCTGGGCCGTGTGGCCGCGGTCGTCGGCGACGTGCGGTCGGTCGACGGTCGCCCGCGGTTCTCGCCCGAGCGGCTCGGCTATCTGGACGCCGGGGCGCACTTCTACGCCCCGCAGGCGATCGACGTCGACGGCACGCCGCTGCTCTTCGGCTGGATCCGCGAGGACGACCGCGACCCCGCCGAGGTCGATCACGCCGGTTGCTTCACCCTCCCCCGTCGGCTGCGTCTGCGTGACGGACGGGTGACGAGCCACGTCGATGAGGCGGCCGCCGCTGCCCTCTCCGGCGCGCCGCATCCACTCGACCCGGGCAGCACCCCCCTGGGCGGGCTGCACGCCAGGATCCGGATCCGCGGGGCCGGTGCGCGCCTCATGCATGAGGCCCACGGGGAGGTCCCCCTCGACGAGGAGTGCGACGTGTGGGTCGACGGGCCCGTCGTCGAGGTGTATCCGAGTGAAGGCGTTCCGTCGGCGTGGCGCAGCGATCTGGCGTGGGTGCTGGACATTCCGCCGGGGGTGGAGGCCGTGGTCAGCGAGGTGGCGCCGTCGACTCCCTGACGAGGAGTTCGCACGGGAGCGCTCGGCGCCGCTCGGTGATGGTCCTGCCGGCCGCGGCGTCGAGCGCCATCGCCGCGGCCTCGTCTCCCATCCGCAGGTGCGGCAGCGCCATCGTGGTGAGCGGCGGGACGGTGCAGTCGGCGAACCAGTCCTCGTCGTCGAAGCCGATGATGGAGACGTCGCCCGGGACATCGAGGCCCAGCCGGGCGGCGGCGAGCATCGCACCCATGGCCACACGGTCGGTGATGGCGAACAGCCCGGTGGGGCGACGCTCGGAGGGGACGTCGAGGACGGACATGGCAGCCCGGTAGCCGTCGTTGATCCGCCATCCGAGCTCCGACACTCCCGCCTCGACGCCGCGTTCCTTCGCGGCAGCGACGAACGCGTCGCGGCGGATGGGGCCGGAGATGTTGCCCTGTTCCATGGGCGAGGCGAGGGGATCCCAACCACCACCGAGCATCGCGACTCTGCGGTGGCCCAGGTCCGCCAGATGATTCAGTGCGCCCTGGGCCCCCGCCACGTCGTCCGGGAAAACGCTCAGTTCGTCGTCCTGTTGCGCGGTGCAGTTGAGGAGAACCAGCGGCAGTTGCGTGGCAGGCTTCGCGGTGAGGAGCCGGAAGCCCATGGTGGCGTAGATGAGGGAGTCGACCTGCCGGCGCTCGAGTTCATGGATGGCCGCGGCCTCACCGTCGAAGCGCGAGTGCAGGTCCATCACCAGCATGATGTGGCCCGCGGACTCGGCACGCTCCGCCGCGGCCGCGAGCATCCGACCGCCGAACGGGGACGACGCGACCTCGTCGGTGACCATGCCGATGGACCTGGTGGTCTGGCTTCGCAAGGAGCGCGCCACGTGGTGGGGCTCATAGCCGAGACGCTCGGCCGTCTCGAGGATGCGCTTCTTGGTCTCGGGCGCGATGTTGCCGCCGTCTCGCCCGTTGAGGACGAAGGACACCGCGGTCGGCGACACCCCGGCCTCTGCCGCCACGTCGGCGGCTCGGACGCGGCGACGTGGCTGGCTCGGCATGCAGCCATTGGGCCATGGCCCTCGGGGCCTGTCAAGCTCCTCCGCGCCCTTGCGGGGCACCTCCTGCCACCAGGGGCGCCAGCCGGTTCAGGGCCGCGTCGAGCGCGGACTCCTCGTGCCAGACGGGGAACCGCAGCATGGTGCGCTGCCCGCCGTGCGCGGAGAAGGCAGGGCCGGCGGCCAGCTTGATGCCCTCGCGCTTGGCGCGTTCCGCCAGTGCGACGGCGTCCTGGCCGGTGTCGATCCACAGCCCCGGGCCGCCGTGGATCCGCTCCCACGTCCACTGCGGCACGTACCTGCGCAGGGCAGCCTCGGTGTCGGCGATCCAGCGGGCCAACAGCTCACGCCGTTCGGCCCGCGCCTCCGCGGTCCGGCGGATGAGTTCGACGGCGAGGAGCTGGTCCGGCACGGAGCAGGCGAGCTGGACGGGCTTGAGGGTCTCGGAGAGGCCGCGGATGACCGACTCGGAGCCGCGCACCCAGCCGACGCGGATGCCGCCCCAGAACAGCTTGGACAGGCCGCCGATGGTGACGAGCAGATCGGGGTCGACCATGCCGACGAGGCTCGGCGGGGTGGGCGGACCCGCGACGGTGAGGTCGGCGCAGGTGCGGTCCTCGATGACGAGCATCCGCCCGCTGACGATGCCGGCGAACTCGCAACGCGCCGCCCGGGTCATGGCACGCCCGGTGGGATTGTGGATGCCGGTCTGGCAGTAGAGCAGGGCCGGCGAGCGGCGCAGCGCGTGGGCCACCTGGCCGGGCGCGATGCCGCCGTCGGTCATGGGGAGGCCCTCGATGCGGGCGCCGAGGGAACGCATGACGCCGAGGGCGCCGCGGTAAGTGGGCTCCTCGGTGAGGACCAGGGCGCCGGGTTCGAGCAGGGCGGTGAGCGCCACCCACGTCGCCTGCTGCGCGCCGGCCGTGACGAGGATCTGGCCCGCGGCTGTGGGGACGCCGTCACGGGTCAGCTGGTCGGCGATCGCAGCGCGAAGCGCGGGCAGCCCGGCCGGGAAGTAGCCGTCGGTGGCGAGGTAGGACGGCGACACCCCACCGGGCGACCGGCCGAGGACGTCTCTGGCCACCCGCGACGCCGGCAGCGCCCCGGTCGAGAGGTCCAGCCGGTCGCCGGGCACCGGCCCGAACGAGAAGAGCCGTCCGTCGGCGCGGGGATGGAGGTGAGCGCGGCCCGAGAGGACGACCGAGCCGGCGCCCTGCCGCGACGCCAGGTAGCCGCCGCCGGCGAGGGACTCGTAGGCGGCGGTGACCGTGCCGCGCGCCACGCCCAGGGACTGCGCGAGACCGCGCTGCGGCGGCATTCGCGCGCCGACGGGGATCAGCCCGGAGTCGATCAGTTCGGTGAGTGCCTGCACGAGGTCGTCGACGAGGGTCGCCGAGCCGGTGCTCCAGGGGCCGAGGAGGTTGCTCACCTCGTCGGCTCTCAACGTTGTCGACGGCACGTCACGAGGATCCCACCTCAGCGCCATCTCGTGGGCCAATCGGATGCGATTGGCCCAGCATGGCGCCGCGTCGCTTCGTAGGTTGGGGTCAGGTCACGCGATGGACAAAGGAGTGCGGACATGGCCACTGTCGCCCTGCTGGGGACCTTCGACACCAAGGGGGACGACTACACCTGGCTCGCCGATCGGCTCGCCGACCTGGGCGTGGACGAGGTGCGCATCGACGTCGGCTCGTTCTCCCACAGTTCGCTGGCCCACGTCACCTCCGACGAGGTGATCGAGGCCGCCGGGGAGGATCCTGCTGCCCTGCGGGAGCGGCACGACCGGGGCGAGATGATGGCCGTGATGGGCCGCGGAGCCGCGAAGATCGTCCGGGATCTGGCCGCCAAGGGCCGCATCCACGGGCTGCTCGCCGTCGGCGGGTCGGGCGGCTCGTCGGTGGCCGCACCGGCGATGCAGGCGCTGCCGGTGGGCTTCCCGAAGCTGCTGGTGTCCACCATGGCCTCCGGCGACGTGAAGCCTTACGTCGGCGAGGTCGACGCCACTCTCACCTACTCCGTCGTCGACGTGTCCGGCATCAACCGCATCTCACAGATGGTGCTCGGCAACGCGGTCGCCGCCATCGCTGGCATGGCCAAGGCGTTCGAGGAGCGGCAGTCGGCGCCCGAGGGCGATCACAAGCCGCTGGTCGGGATGACGATGTTCGGCGTCACCACCCCCGCCTGCGACGAGGCCCGCGAGCGGCTGACGGAGCTCGGCTACGAGGTGCTCGTGTTCCACGCCACCGGCACCGGAGGACGCGCCATGGAGAAGCTCGTCGACTCCGGGCTTCTGGCCGGGGTGTGCGACCTCACCACCACTGAGCTGTGCGACGACCTTGTCGGCGGCGTGTTGAGCGCCGGCCCCCACCGGCTCGAGGCCGCCGGCAAGGACGGCGTGCCGCAGGTGGTCAGCCTGGGCGCGCTGGACATGGTGAACTTCGGGCCCCGCGACACCGTCCCGCCGAAGTTCGAGGGCCGCAACCTCTACGTCCACAACCCCACCGTGACGCTGATGCGCACCACCAGGGAGGAGATGGCCGAGCTCGGCCGGCGGATCGCCGCCAAGCTGGCCGCCGCCACCGGGCCCACGGAGTTGTTCATCCCGCTCAAGGGCGTCAGCCTCATCGACGTCGACGGCGCCCCCTTCCGCGATGCCGACGCCGACGCGGCCCTGTTCGACGAGCTGCGCAGCGGACTGGCCGGCCACGCCGTCCCGATCCACGAGCTCGATCTCGCCGTCAACGATCCCGGCTTCGGCACGGCGATGGCCGACGCCCTCCACGCACAGATCACCAGCAACTAGCCCCAAGGAGAATCATGGTTGAGTCACGCACTCAGATCCTGGACCGGTTCCGCGCGCAGGTCGCGGCCGGCCGGCCCATCATCGGCGGCGGCGCCGGCACCGGCATCACCGCCAAGTCGGCCGAGGCAGGCGGCATCGACCTGCTGGTGATCTACAACTCGGGCCGGTTCCGCATGGCCGGTCGCGGATCGCTGTCCGGGCTGCTCGCCTACGGCGACGCCAACGCGATCGTCATGGAGATGGCCAACGAGGTCCTGCCGGTGGTGAAGAAGACCCCCGTGCTGGCGGGCGTCAACGGCACCGACCCCTTCCGGGTGATGCCGTACTTCCTCAAGCAGGTCAAGGACATCGGCTTCGCCGGGGTGCAGAACTTCCCCACCGTCGGGCTCATCGACGGCGTGTTCCGCGCCAACCTCGAGGAGACCGGGATGGGCTTCGGCCCGGAGATCGACATGATCCGGCTGGCCCGCGAGATGGACCTGCTCACCACGCCATACGCGTTCGATGTCGACCAGGCCAAGGAACTGGCGAGGGCCGGCGCCGACATCCTCGTGCCGCACATGGGCCTGACCACCTCCGGCACGATCGGCGCTCAGACCGCGCTCACGCTGGAGCAGGCCGCCGCGAAGGTGCAGGAACTGGCCGACGCCGCGAAGTCGGTCAACCCCGACATCCTGTGTCTGTGCCACGGCGGGCCCATCGCCAATCCGCCCGACGCCCAGTACGTCCTCGACAACACCGAAGGCATCGTCGGCTTCTACGGCGCCTCGTCGATCGAGCGCTTCCCCACCGAGGTCGGCATCCGCAAGCAGACCGAGGACTTCAAGGCCGTCACGTTCCACTGAGGAGAATCATGACAACGCACACGAAGCAAAGCGACCTGACCACCGAGGTGTTCGACTGGGGTTCGATCAAGTGGGGCATCACGCCCGAAACGTTCCCGGGCACGCCGATGACCGTCGGCGAGGTCGTCATCAACCCCACGATGGGGCACGACCTGCACACCCACCCCGAATCCGACGAGGTGCTCGTGATCCTGGACGGCGAGGGCGAGCAGACCGTCGGCGACTCCGGGAAGTTCCCGGTCGGGCCCGGCGACAGCATCTACATCCCGATGGGGACGGTGCACTCCACCTTCAACACCGGGTGGAAGCAGTTGAGGATCATGGCCATCTACAGCCCCGGCGGTGCGGAGCAGGCTCTGAGGGGGCTGCCCGACTACGCCAACCTCGCGCCCGGAGTGGCGCCGGTGTGGGTGCGGGGCTGACGTTGCCGGGCGGACGCGCCCAGAACGTCATGCCGTAGATGGCCCGCGGAAGCCCGGAGGCGCCGACGTCGTCGATGTGTCGCATGCCGATCCCCCCTTGCGACACGGCACGACGCGGCGTTCTCCGGGTTGATGATCGCGTTGAGTTAGGCGGCTCGAGGCCGTCAGGCGCGACGCTTCTCGAACAGCCCGTAGAGGAAGAGGATCAGCAGGGCGCCGAGGACCGAGAAGATCAGGCCTCGCAGCGAGAAGATGTTGCTGTAGCTGACGTTGAGCAGCAGGCCACCGAGGAAGCCGCCCAGGAGGGCGCCGCCGATGCCGAGCAGCATGGTCTTGAGGATGCCGCCGCCCTGCTTCCCGGGGAGGATGGCCTTGGCGATGGCGCCGCCGATGAGGCCGATGACGATGTAGGCAATGATTGTTCCCATGGTCACCAGCATGCCCGAGTAGGCAACCGAACACCATGCTGGTTATCCCGGATCTGTCCCTGGCCGATCCCGGGTTCCAGAGCCGGGCGCCCCGGATTCAGCGTCAGCCACACGTCGTGCCGAGGGTCCTCTCCTCCGCGAACTCCTCCGACGCGTAGACCTCGATACGGGTGTCCTCGGACCACTCCCCCAGCCTCAGGCCCGCCTTGCGCCACAGGGCGGCGAGGAACGCTGCCGGGGCCGGCAACTGCCGCCACATCGAGGGCAGGAACGTCGCGCCGCGCCACCCGTCGACGACCAGCACACCGCTCCCGACGGGCACCCGCGCGACCAGGTCCTGGTAGCTGCTGCAGGCGAAGGGCCGCGGGGCGGTGAGAACGGAGATGTCGATGACCATGTCGTCGGCCTGGTCGGCGGTGAGCGGCCGGAAGCGACGGTCACGGAAGGCGGCGCCGTAGGCGTGCTCGGCGACGGCTGCGGCGAGCGGTTGGTGCGCGGTGAGGGATCCGATGCAGCCCAGAAGCTCACCCCGGCTCGAGCGCAGCGTCACGAACGCCGTCCCCGTCTCCCGCAGCTCGGGCGGCCAGTCCTGCGCCTCGACGTCGAGCCGGGGCCTTCGTCCACCGTCGGCGACGGCGGCTTCGATGGTCCCGCGGGCCAGGTCGAGCAGCCTGGCCCGGGCCTCGGCCGACAGGGCCCGCGTCCCTCGGGATCCGGGCTGCTCACTGAGCAGGAACGACGCGTAGCCGACCACCCGGCGAGGGTCGCCGGCGGTGTCACCGGAGTTGCGTGAATCGAGAGCGCGGACCACCCAGTCCTGACGCGCCGCCGCCGCGAGCAGGCCGCGCAGCGGGTACACCCCGCAGGCGTCGTAGGGCCCGATGTCGCCGGCCCGGCGTGCGACGATCGCCTCGATCGTCCGCTCGTCTCGAGTGACGGCCTCCCGGTAGCCGAGATAGTGCGACAGGTCGGTGGAGACCACGACGAGCGTCCCGGGCAGCGCCGCGCACCGCTCGATGAGGTCGGCGAGGTCGTCGGTGACGTCGCTGCCGACGATCAGCGGGAGGAGCTGCCAGTCGTCGGGGAGGATCCGCTGCAGGAACGGCACTTGGACCTCGAGGCTGTGCTCGGGGGCGTGCGCCTCGTCGGCGGTCCGTACGCAGTCGGTGTCGGCCAGCAGGTCGGCGGACAGATCCCTGTCCAGGGGGACGTCGCCCAGCGGCGTGCGCCAGAGCGACGCCGTGCTGACCCCGATGCCCTCCAGCGGCACGTAGTGCGCCGGCCCGAGCAGGACCACCCGCCGCACCGGCAGCGGGTCGACGGCGGCGTAGGCGAACCCGGCCGTCGGGCCGGAATAGATGTGCCCGGCGTGGGGGACGACGATCGCCGTCTGCCGTCCTGTGGGAAGGGCCTCCCCCGCGGCCAGTTTCTCCCGGGCGGCGGCGACATAGCCGTCGACCTCGGCAGCGAGCCGGTCGGGGTCACCGGTGTAGAACCGTCCGGCCACCGCGGGTTCCCGGACACCTCCGTCGAGGCCGGAGGCTCGCACGGACGCGCTCATCGCAGGACGTCCGCGATCCGCACCGGCATGCGCCGCCGCCCCCAGGTGCCGACCGGGCCGTCGAACACCCCGGCGATCCGCGTCCCGCAGGCCATGCAGTGCCCGGCGTCGTCCAGGGCGTAGTCGACGATGTCGTACCAGTCACGCTCGATCACCCGGGCCCCGCAGCCCGGACAGGTGGTGGTGTCCCCCTCCGGATCGTGCACGTTTCCGGTGTACACGTAGCGCATGCCGCTGGACCGGGCGATC
>JAUHXZ010000054.1 GCA_030426725.1 Actinomycetes bacterium | reverse complement strand
CGACGCCGGTGAGGATGGGCGCCAGGTTGAACACCCATTTGTCGGCGTTCTTGGGCCGGAAATCCTCCTTGGCCAACAGCTTCGCACCGTCGGCGAGGGCCTGTCCGAGGCCGAACGGGCCGTTCATCACCGGGCCGAGGCGGTGCTGCATCTTGCCGACGAGGCGCCGCTCGTACCACACGTTGAAGATGGTCCAGACCAGGAGGATGACGAACAGCGCCACCACCTTGATCAGGATCAGCCACCAGGGGTCCTGGAAGAAGATGTTCATGTGGGATCAGGCTCCTTCATCCACAGAGACGGCTGAGACGGTCACGGCCGAGCCGGGCACCACGGGCAGCCGCTCCCCCACTCCGGGGTTGAGCGGCAGCCACACCACGCCGTCGACCATGTCCGGCGTGACCTCGACCGGCAGGACGGTGGTGACGCCACCGGCCTCCACGGCCGCGACCTCCGCGAGTCCGAGTCGTTCCGCCGTCGCGGCGGACACCCGGGCGACGGCGGGGCGTGCCGTCGCGCGGAGGGCGAGTTCGTGGTCGTTGCCCTGCGAGGCGTCGAGCAGCTCGCGCCAGCCGGCGGCCACGAGGCCTGACGCGGCGGGTGCGGCGGCGACGGCGGGCGCCGCGGGGCGGGCCCCGTCCCAGGCGCCGAGCTCGGTGTAGTCGGCGTAGGCCTGCTTGGGGCTGCGGAACCCGAGGTCCGCGCCCATCGCGTCGGCCAGCGCGGCGAGGATCCGCAGATCCGTCATCGGCGAGGGAACGTTGCGGTTGACGATCCGCACGCGGCCCTCGCGGTGCTCCCAGTTGAGGAAGTGACCGGACTGCTCCTCGAGCAGCGCGGCGGGGAACACCACGTCGGCGCGCTCGGTGACCAGCGAGGTGCGCTGCTCGATGCTGACGACGAACTCGGCCTGCTCGAGGCCCTCGAGGGCCGCCGCCGGGTCGGCGAGGTCGGACGGGTCGACGCCCGCGACGACCAGCGCCTTGAGGTCTCCCCTGGCCGCGGCGGCGAACTGCTCATCGGCGGAGAGGCCCTCGTCGGCGGGCAAGGAGTCGAGACCCCAGTGCGAGGCGACGTCGACACGGGCCGCCGCATCCGCGACGGGACGGCCGCCGGGCAGGAGGCCCGGGAGACAGCCGGCCTCGACGGCGCCGACGTCACCGGCGCGGCGAGGGATCCAGGCGAGGCGGGCCCCGGTCGCGGCGGCCTTCGCGGCCACGGCGCTCAGCAGGCCGGGCGTCGTGGCGGCGCGCTCGCCGACGAGGATGACGGTGCCGGAGTCGAGATCGGTGAGCCCGTCGAGGGCCGCGGCCTCGCCGCCGGGGGCGGTCGCCACCAGTTCGGCGGACAGCTTCTCGCTGCCGCGCGACGCGAAGGGGGCGAGCGTGGTGACCTTGAGGCCCTTCTTGCGGACGGCCTTGCGCAGTCGCAGGAACACGATCGGCGACTCGTCCTCGGGCTCGAAGGCGACGAGCACGACGCGCCCGGCCGACTCGAGGTCGGCGTAGGTCACGGACCCGCCGAGCGTCGCCCCCGCGACGGTCGAGGCGAGGAACCCGGCCTCCTCGGCGGAGGCGGGACGCGACCGGAAGTCCACGCTGTTGGTGCCGAGCACCGCGCGGGCGAACTTCGCGTAGCCGTAGGATCCCTCGACGGTGAGCCGGCCGCCGGTCTGCACACCGACCGAGGAGCCGGCGGCCTTGAGGCCCTGCACCGCGGCGTCGATCGCCTCGGGCCACGACGCCGGCTCGAGCACGCCGTCGCGGCGAACCAGCGGCCGGGTGACCCGATCGTCGCCCCGGCCGTACATGAAGCCGAACCGGCCCTTGTCGCAGCTCCACTCCTCGTTGACCGAGGGGTTGTCGCCGGCGAGGCGCCGCTTGACCTGGTGGTGACGATGGTCGGTGCGCAGCTCGCAGCCGGCCGCGCAGTGCTCGCAGGTCACGGTCGTCGACACGAGGTCGAACGGACGCGACTGGAAGCGGTACGCGGCGGACGTGAGAGCGCCGACGGGGCAGATCTGCACGACGTTGCCGGAGAAGTACGAGTCGTACGGGTCCTGCTCGTAGCTGCCGACCTGCTGTAGCGCGCCGCGCTCGACGAGCGCGATGAACGGGTCGCCGGAGATCTGCTCGGAGAAGCGGGTGCAGCGGGCGCACAGCACGCAGCGCTCCCGGTCGAGCAGGATCTGCGCCGAGATGCTCACCGGCTTCGGGAACGTGCGCTTCAGCTCGGTGAAGCGGCTCTCCCCAGGGCCGTTCGTGAGCGCCTGGTTCTGCAGGGGGCACTCGCCGCCCTTGTCGCAGATGGGGCAGTCGAGCGGGTGGTTGACCAGCAGCAACTCGATCATGCCGCGCTGCGCCTTCTCCGCCACGGGCGAGGTCAGCTGCGTGTTGACCTTCATGCCCTCGGCTACCGGCATGGTGCACGATGCCTGCGGCTTGGGGAACCCGCGGCCGTTGCCGGCGTCGGGGATCTCCACCATGCACTGGCGGCAAGCGCCGACCGGGTCGAGGAGGGGGTGGTCGCAGAACCGCGGGATCGCGGTGCCGACCATCTCGGCGGCGCGGATGATCAGGGTGCCCTTCGGGACGCTGACCTGCGTGCCGTCGATGGTCAGGGTGACCAGGTCCGGCTTGGGCGCGACCTCGGCGGCCGTCGTCTTGGCCTCGACGCTCATCAGCGGTCTCCTTCCGCGGCGAACAGCGCGCTCTTCTCGTAGGGGAACAGCTCCCGGGCGGGCGTGTGGTAGCCCTGCTCGAACTCGGAGCGGAAGTGTCGCACGGCGCTGGTGACGCACGCGACCGCACCGTCGGCCAGGGCGCAGAACGAGCGCCCGCCGATGTTGTCGCAGATGTCGAGGAGCTTGTCGACGTCGCCCTCCTCGGCGGTGCCGGCCTCGAACTTCATCAGCAGCTGCACCAGCCACCAGGAGCCTTCGCGGCACGGCGTGCACTTGCCGCACGACTCGTGCTTGTAGAACTCCACGAACCGCAGCGTGGTGCGCACGACCGACGTGGTGTCGTCGAACACCTGCAGGGCCTTCGTGCCGAGCATGCTGCCGGCGCCCGCCATGCCCTCGTAATCGAGGGGGGTGTCGAGGTGCTCGTCGGTGAGGATCGGCGTGGACGACCCGCCTGGGGTGAAGAACTTCAGCGTGTGGCCGTCGCGCATGCCGCCGGAGAGCTCCAGCAGCTGGCGCATCGTGATGCCCATCGGCGCCTCGAACTGGCCCGGGCGCTTGACGTGACCGGACAGCGAGTAGATGGTGAAGCCGCTGGACTTCTCGGATCCCATCGACTTGAACCAGTCGGCGCCGTTGGCGACGATCGACGGCACCGACGCGATGGACTCCACGTTGTTGATGACCGTCGGCGACGCGTACAGGCCCGCGACCGCGGGGAACGGCGGGCGGAGTCGCGGCTGGCCGCGGCGGCCCTCGAGGGAGTCCAGCAGCGCGGTCTCCTCGCCGCAGATGTAGGCGCCGGCGCCGGCGTGGACGATGATGTCCAGGTCGTAGCCGGTGCCGAGGATGTTGCGGCCCAGGTAGCCGGCGGCGTAGGCCTCGCGCACGGCCTGCTGCAGGCGGCGGATGACGTGGAGAACCTCGCCGCGGCAGTAGATGAACGCGGTGTGGGCGTTGATCGCGTAGGCGGAGATGATGACGCCCTCGACCAGGGTGTGGGGCGTGGCCATCATGAGCGGGATGTCCTTGCAGGTGCCCGGCTCCGACTCGTCGGCGTTGACGACGAGGTACTTCGGGTTGGGGTTGTCCTGCGGGACGAAGGACCACTTCATGCCCGTCGGGAAGCCCGCGCCGCCGCGGCCGCGCAGGTTCGCGTTCTTGACCAGGCCCACGACGTCCGCCGGCTGCATGTCCAGGGCGGTGCGCAGCGCGCGGTAGCCGCCGGTGGCCTCGTAGCGGGCGAGCTTCCAGGACTTGTCCTGGCCCCACTGGGAGCTGAGGACGGGGGTCAGCATGTCGGTCACTTGGCGGCCTCCGGGGTCTCGGCGGCCGGCTTGGCGTCGGCCTCTGGGGCGGACCAGTTGTTGTCGGCGGCGATCCCGAGCCCCAGCAGCGAAGCGTCTCCGGCGGAGGGGCCCTCGTCGGCGCGGCCGTCGGGGAAGCCCGCGAGGACCCGCTCGGCCTCCTTCCACGAGGTCAGCGCCGCGCCGCGCGGCGAGACGACCTCCTCGTCGGCCATGAGGCTGTCGAGCAGTTCGTCGGTCTTGGCGGGATCCATGTTGTCGAAGAACTCCCAGTTGACCATCATCACCGGGGCGAAGTCGCACGCGGCGTTGCACTCGAGGCGCTCGAGGGACACCTGGCCGTCCGGGGTGGTCTGGTTCTCGTCGATTCCGAGGCGCTTCTTGGCGCGCTCGAGCAGCGCGTCACCGCCCATCACCGCGCAGAGGGCCGTGGTGCAGACACCGACGTGGTGCTTGCCGGCCGGGCGGCGCTTGTACATGGTGTAGAACGTCGCGACGCCGCTCACCTGCGCGGTGGTGATGCCGAGGATGTCGGCGCACACCTCGATGCCGCGGGGGCTGACGCGGCCGTCGACCGACTGCACGAGGTGCAGCATCGGCAGCAGCGCCGATCGGGGCTGCGGGTAGCGGCCGGCGAGCTCGCGTAGCTCGGCGACGGTGGTCTCATCGATGCTGGTCGACTGATCCGACTGGTCCACCGAGCCGGACTCGGGGAAGTGGCTAGTGAAGTGGCCGCTCATCGGTCCACACCTCCAAGGACGGGGTCGAGGCTGGCGATCGCGACGACGACGTCGGACATCATGCCGCCCTCGCACATCGCCGGTACGGACTGCAGGTGGTTGAACCCGGGGTCGCGGAAGTGGACCCGGTAGGGGCGGGTGCCCCCGTCGGAGACGACGTGGCAGGCCAGCTCGCCCTTGGGCGACTCGATGGCCTGATACACCTGACCGACCGGCACCTTGAAGCCCTCGGTGACGATCTTGAAGTGGTGGATCAGCGCCTCCATGGACTCGCCCATGATGTGCTTGATGTGCTCGTTGCTGTTGCCCTGGCCGTCGGGGCCGAGCGACAGCTGCGCGGGCCACGCGATCTTCGGGTCCTCGACCATCACCGGCTGGCCCTGGGTCTTCTCGAGCCGCTCGTAGCACTGCTCGACGATCTTCAGCGATTCCCAGCACTCGTCGAGGCGGATGCGGAAGCGGCCGTAGGCGTCGTCGGAGTCCCACGTGACGGAGTCGAAGTCGTAGGTCTCGTAGCCGCAGTACGGCTGCGTCTTGCGCAGATCCCAGTCGTAGCCGGTGGCGCGCAGCGGCGGGCCGGACATGCCGAACATGGTGGCGGCGGTGAGGTCCATGACGCCGACGCCGGAGAGGCGGCCGATGAAGATGGGGTTCTCGTTGCAGAACGTCGCGTACTCCGGCAGGTGCTTCTTCAGCCAGTCGATGACGGTCCTCAGGTGGCTGAGGCCGTCCTCCGGCAGGTCGTTGGCGACGCCGCCCGGACGGATGTAGGCGTGGTTCATGCGCAGGCCGGAGAGGCCCTCGAGGAAGTCGAGGATCATCTCGCGCTCACGGAAGGCGACCGTCATGACGGTCAGCGCGCCGATCTCCATGCCGCCGGTGCCCATGGCAACCAGGTGGGAGGCGATGCGGTTGAGCTCCATCACGAGCACGCGAATGATGCTGGCCCGCTCGGGGATGTCATCGGTGATGCCGAGGAGTCTCTCGACGGCGAGGCAGTAGGCGGCCTCGTTGAACAGGGGCGCCACGTAGTCCATGCGCGTGACGTAGGTCACGCCCTGGGTCCACGTCTTGTACTCCATGTTCTTCTCGATGCCGGTGTGCAGGAAGCCGATGCCGGGACGGATGGAGGTGACGGTCTCGCCGTCCATCTCGAGGATGAGGCGGAGCACGCCGTGCGTCGAGGGGTGCTGGGGGCCCATGTTGACGACGATGGTCTCGTCGCCGCGCTCGGCCTGCTCGGAGGCGATGTCGGCCCAGTCGCCGCCCTGGGCGAGGTAGACCCGGTCGGCCTTCTCGCCCTCGGGGCCGGCGAAGACGTCTTCGGTCGCTGCGTGGGTGCTCATCAGGAGTAGTACCTCCGGTTATCGGGAGCGGGTACCTTGGCGCCCTTGTACTCGACGTCGACGCCGCCGAGCGGGTAGTCCTTGCGCTGGGGGAAGCCCTTCCAGTCGTCGGGCATGAGGATGCGGGTGAGCGACGGGTGACCGTCGAAGATCACGCCGAACATGTCCCAGGTCTCGCGCTCGTGGTAGTCGGCCATCGGGTAGGTGGCCACCACCGACGGGATGTGCGGGTCCTCGTCGGGGCAGGTCACCTCGAGGCGCACGCGCCGGTTGTGGGTGTAGCTGAGCAGGTGGTAGACGACGTGCAGTTCGGCGCCGGTCTCCTGCGGGTAGTGCACGCCCGACACCGACACGCAGACCTCGAACCGCAGGTGCGCGTCGTCGCGGAACGTGCGCACCACGTCGGCGAGCTGCTCGCGCGGCACGTAGATGGTCAGCTCGCCGCGGTCGAACAGCACGCGGGCGTCGCCGAGCGAGGGGATGATCTCGAGGGCCCGGCCGACGACGGTGTCGAACGGCTCGCCGAACGGGCCCTCGGTGCGGCCCGGCATGGCGAGGTCGCGGTTGAGGCGGCCGTAGCCGGACGTGTCGCCGGATCCTCCGTGGGACCACATTCCCGAGCGGCGGGCGAACGTCGGCTGCTCCTCCGGTCCCTGCTCTTCGGCGGGAAGGTTCTGGTCCGGGGTGTCGCTCATCGCATGAGTCCCTTCATCTCGACCTTGGCGGGAGCGGCCAACGCGGCCTGCTCGGCCTCCTCGATCGCGGTGGCCTCGTTCGGGCCGATCGGGCGGTTCTGCACCTTCTCGCGCAGCTTGAACATGGCCTCGATGAGCATGTCGGGTCGGGGCGGGCAGCCGGGGATGTACATGTCGACCGGGAGGAAGTGGTCGCAGCCCTGGATGATCGCGTAGTTGTTGAACATGCCGCCCGACGACGCGCAGGCGCCCATGGAGATGACCCACTTGGGGTTCGGCATCTGGTCGTAGACCTGGCGGATGACCGGGGCCATCTTCTGCGACACGCGGCCGGAGACGATCATGAGGTCCGCCTGACGCGGCGACGCGCGGAAGACCTCCTGGCCCCATCGTCCGGCGTCGTAGCGCGGCGTGCCGTAGGCCATCATCTCGATGGCGCAGCAGGCCAGACCCATCGTCGCGGGCCAGAAGGAGGCCTTGCGCAGCCAGCCGAAGACACCTTCGACGGTGGTCAGCAGAATGCCGCTGGGGAGCTTATCTTCGATACCCATTGGTGTGTTCCCTCTCAGTCCCAGTCAAGGCCCTTGCGGCGCAGGACATAGAAGTACGCGATGAAGACGGTGGCGATGAAGATGATCATCTCGACGACGGCGAAGGTGCCCAGCTGCCGGTAGGCGACCGCCCACGGGAAGAGGAAGACGACCTCGATGTCGAAGACGATGAACAACATGGCGGTGATGTAGTACTTGACCGGGAAGCGTCCGCCGCCGACGGGCTGCGGGGTGGGCTGGATGCCGCACTCGTAGCTGTCGTACTTGGCCCGGTTGTAGCGCTTCGGACCGAGGACGAGGCTGAGCGACATCGAGACCACGACGAACAGCGTGGCCAACACCACCATGCCCACGATCGGGATGTAGTAGTTCATCCTTGATACTTCCTTCCGGTCAGGCCGAGGGCGCGGCCTTGCACAGTGCGTTGATGATGCGGTCCATGGCATCGCCGCCATGCGAATCGGTGAGATTGGCCAGCAGCTTCAGCACGAATCGCATCAGCGTCTTGCGCGGCAGCCCGTACTTGGTGCACAGGTGCATGATCCTCGGGTCGCCGATGAGCTTCACGAAGATCGTGCCGAGGCGATAGTAGCCACCGAGGCTGTCGCGGAGCTGCTGGGGGTACGCCTGCATGGCCTTCTCGGCGGAACGGGTGCCCGCACCGCGCGACATGGCCTCGGCGATCGCGGCGGCCGCGAACTCGGCCGACTCCATCGCGTAGGCGATGCCCTCGCCGTTGAACGGGTTGACCATGCCGCCGGCGTCGCCGACCAGCACCAGACCGCGGCCGTAGTGCGGCTGACGGTTGAACGCCATGGGCAGCGCGGCGCCCTGGACCTTGCCGACCATGTTCTGGTCTCGGAAGCCCCACTCCTCGGGGGTGTTGTCCACCCAGCGCTTGAGCAGCGCGCGGTAGTCCGTCTTCCCGAAGCTCTTCGACGTGTTGAGCACGCCGAGGCCGACGTTGCTGGTGCCGTCGCCCATGCCGAAGATCCAGCCGTAGCCGGGCATGAGCGTCGACTCGTGCGGCTTGCCGTCCCACAACTCGAGCCAGGACTCCAGGTAGTCGTCGTTGGTGCGCGGCGACGTGTAGTAGGTGCGCACCGCGACCCCCATGGGCCGGTCGTCGCGCTTGGTGACGCCCATCGACACGGCGAGCCGGGACGAGTTGCCGTCGGCGGCGACGACGTATGGGGCGCTGAAGTTGCGGCCGTCCTTGGTGGTGACGCCCGTGATGCGGCCGGAGCGGTCGTCGAGGACCGCGCTGTCGACGTTGGCGCCCTCCACGAGAGTGGCGCCCTGCGCGACGGCGTGCCTGGCGAGCATGTCGTCGAAGTCCGCGCGGGGGCGGACCAGGCCGTAGGGCGGGAAGTCGGTGAGTTCGGGCCAGGGCAGCTCGAAGGGCTCGACGCGTCCGCCGTAGACGCGCAGCCCCTTGTTGTGCAGCCAGCCGGCCTCTTCGGAGGTGTCGATGCCGAGCCTGGTCAGTGCACGCGTGGCGCGCGGGGTCAGACCGTCGCCGCACACCTTCTCGCGCGGGAAGTGGGACTTCTCCAGCAGCGTTACCGTGAGACCGTGGCGGGCGAGGTAGCCCGCAGTTGTCGAACCGCCGGGGCCTGCGCCGACGACGATGACGTCTGACTCGACTGGCGCCTCGCCATCAGGCTTGGCGAACGGCATGGGCGGCTCCTGTCTGGGCTGCGGATCTCGTGGTCAGTCTAGGGGTGCCCGGAGATTTGGGCCAAACGACTGTCCGCGTCCTCAACCCGACCATGACAAGGACCTGCACCGATAATTACGGCACTACTACGTTGCGTAATCCAAACCCCCTAGCCGCGCCGCATCTTGCCCTGTCCGGGCGCTTCAGGTGGCTCAGGTCCCCCCACACAGCTATGCTCGCAAAGGTGATTCTGGACTTCGGCACCGCCCGGATGCGCGCGACGACCGTCGCGATCCCGGACCCCGGGCCGCTCGAGCGCTTCCTCCCCGACGCGACCCCGGCGGCCGCTTTCATCCGCAAGGGAGAGGGTTTCGTAGCCCTGGGCGAAGTCGCCAGGTTCGAGACCGACACCCTCGAGGCCGCCGACGTGTGGTGGGACGAGATCTCGAGCCAGATCGACCACGACTCCGAACTGCCCGGCCTCTTCGGCACCGGCCCGCTCGCCATCGGCAGCTTCACGTTCGACCCGGACCGCTCCGAGGACCGGTCGGTCCTCATCGTTCCCGAGATCATCGTCGGCCGACGCGGCGACGTCAGCTGGATGACCCGTCTCGGGCCCCGTCACCGCACGACCGCGCTCCCCGACCGGGGTGAGCCGACCCGCGCCCCTCAGCACGTCAACGTCGTCGGCGGGTCGATGGGCGACGAGCTCTGGACCGACATCGTCGCCTCCGTCATCGATCTCATCCGCAGCGACGAGGTCCACAAGGTCGTGCTCGCGCGAGACCTGCTGGTGAAGGCGTCCGAGCCCCTCGATCTGCGTCACGTGCTGGGCCGGCTCGCGCGCGACTACCCGACCACATGGGCCTATCTGGTCGACGGCATGGTGGGCGCCACCCCCGAACTGCTGCTGCGCCGTCAGGGGGCCCTGGTGACGTCCCGGGTGCTCGCCGGCACGGTGTGGCGCGACGCCGAGGGCGGCTCGGATCCGCTCGCCAAGGCGGCGGAGCTCGCACAGTCCCAGAAGGACATCTCGGAGCATGAGTTCGCCGTTGAGTCCGTGGCCTCGGCGCTGGCCCCGTACTGCCAGGCAATGAACGTCCCCGAGGCGCCGTCGGTGCTGAAGCTTCCCAACGTGATGCACCTGTCGACCGACATCACCGGTGTCGTCGGGGACGAGGCGAGCGCGCTGACCCTGGCCGCCGCCCTGCACCCGAGCGCCGCCGTGTGCGGGACCCCGACACACCTCGCGCTAGACATCATCAGCGAACTGGAGTCGCTGGACCGCGGGCGCTATGCCGGGCCCGTCGGCTGGGTCGACGCGGCCGGCGACGGCGAGTGGGCCATCGCGTTGCGCGGCGGCCAGGTCCGCGCCGACCGTCCCGAGGAGATCCAGCTGTTCGCGGGGGCCGGCATCGTGGCCGACTCCTCCCCCGACGTCGAACTGGAGGAGACGGCGGCGAAGTTCGTGCCGATGCTCCAGGCCCTCGGCCTCGCCTGATCGCGAAGCCGGGTCAGCGCTTCCGCTGAACCTGGATCTTCTGCTTGGCCGGTCCCCCGCCGCTGCGGCGGGCCTTCTCCTCCTCGAGGAGCCGCTTCTGCTCCGCCTGCTGGTCCATGAGCGAGTCGCGGTCGAGACCGCTGCGCAGGAGGGCGAAGGCGATCGCGGCGATGATCAGGGAGATCCACACCGGCCACCCGAACACGATGGGCAGGGTGATGAGCGCCACCATGTCGATGCCGCGCAGCAGCGAGAACATCAGGCCGGGCGGCATGGCGCCGACCCCGGTGGACACGATCGGCCCGGAGTAGTCGGCGGGCTTCGCCGACACCCAGCGCACGGCGCCGAGCAGCCCCGCGACGCCGGTGACCAGCGCCGCGGAACCGGCGCTGACCGGGTCGGTGGCGACGCCGCCGGCGACGCCGAGGAACGCGGGGAAGGCCGCGATGGACCACACGAGGGCCAGCACCGCGGGCACCACCATGGCGGCGGTGCGGACCTGGCCCGGGTCGAACGGGAAGCAGCGCTGCAGGCCCTTGGTGCGCGTCAGCACACGCAGTGAGTTCATGAACGGCACCAGCGCGGCCAGCAGCACCAGCGCCGAGATCGGCGGGTTCAGCATCGCCAGGCCGAGCGCCTGCACGGCGTAGGGCACGACGATCGTGGCCAGCAGGGTGACGAGCATGAGGGGCTGGCGCCAGATCCGCTGCACGTCGCGCATGATGAGGGCGGTCGTGCCGGAGCCGACGCCGCGGGTGGCCCGCACGTGGCCGCGCTCCTTCGCCTTCGCCTCTACGAGGATGTCCCGGATCAGGGCGAACTCGAGCGCGAAGGCGGCGCCCTGCAGGCCGCTCAGCAGCGACCCGCCGGTGGTGAGGCGCTGTCGCCGGATGTTGCGGAGGCGGCGGTAGGCGATGAACCCCGCGAGGAGGATGAGCAGCGCCCCCACACCGGCGATGATGAGCGCCAACTCACCGGCCAGGAGGGTGATCTGCCCCAGGTCGATCCAGCCGGCGGCACCGCTGACGAGCAGCACCATGGTGCCGATGGCGGCGACGGCGATGACCCACTGCACTCCGGAGACGATCCAGCGGCGGTCGACGCCCTGCTCAGCGGCGGCGAAGGCGATGAGGCCCGCGGAGCCGAGCCCGCCGGCCAGTGCCCAGAACGCGATCTCGAGCCCACCGGATCCGGTCAGCGAGGCGATGAGGGCGCCGGCGGCCGCGCCGAGCGCACCGGCGGCCGCGATGGCACCGATGAGGCGTCCCGCAAGGATGCGACGGCGGTCGGTGGGGCCGTCCATGAGCCAGAAGCCCTCGGCGGCGGAGGCGGCGACGGGTCCGAAGAGCCGCGCCACGACCAGCGTGAACGCCAGCACCCCCGCGACCGACGCCCACGGCAACAGCCCGCGGGCGGCCACACAGCCGGTGGTGTCGCAGACGGCGGCCGTCTCCTGCGCCTGCAGGATCGACGACACCAGCATCGCGCCGATCAGCACGATGGAGAAGATCATGACGTAGCCGTCGGAGAGGGCTTCGAGCAGATTGCGGTCGGCGCGCCCCCGGCGCCAGTCGCGCATGAGCAGCTTGAGCTGCTTCTCGTCGACCTCGCCGACGTCCTGCAGTCGGGCGTCGGTCATCGTGCGCCCTCGAGACGCAGGACGCGCGCTCCGATCGCGTCGAGCAGCGACGGCTCGTGGCTGGCCATCACGATCGCCAGCCCGCCGGCCAGTTCCTGCTTGAGCCGCCTGCCGAGCCATTCGACGCCTTCGACGTCCAGACGCTGTTCGGGCTCGTCGAGCACGAGGAGCTGGCGGGGGCGCACGAACGCGGTGGCGAGTGCGAGACGGCGGCGCTGGCCGGACGACAGGGTGCTGGGCAGCTGCCCGGCCTGCGGCACCAGCTGGACCTCCTCGAGCACCTCGTCGACCAGCTCGTCGGGGTCGTCGAGTCCGTGGGCCCGCGCGAGGAGGTCGAGGTGTTCGACGACGCTGAGGTCGGGGAAGAAGTCGAGATCGTCGATGACGGTGGCGACGGAGCGTCGGATCTGCGGGTTGGTCTCGCTGACCTTGACGCCGTTGACGGTGATCGACCCCTCGTCGGGCCGGTCGGCCCCGACGAGACACCGCAGCACCGTCGACTTGCCGGCGCCGTTGCGCCCGGTGAGCGCGACGGCCTCGCCTGCGTGCGCCTTCATCGAGAACTGGTCGACGATGGTCACGGGGCCGTAGCCCTTCTTCAGATTCTCCACCTGGAGCACGACGTCTTTCTTAGCCACGCCCGCCATTGTGAACCATCGGCGACGCCGGGGCACATTCGGGCGGCCCCCTTCGCTCGTCGGCGAACGGTCGGCGGGCCCCGCTAGGCTGCAGGAATGCAGAACGAGCGTGCCACCCTGGACAAGCGCCGCGCGGATGTCCAGCGGATGTTCGACGGCGTCGCGCACCGCTACAACCTGATGAACTCGATCATGTCCGGCGGCCAGGACAAGGCGTGGCGGCGCGCCACGGTGGCGGCGATCGCCCCGCTTCCCGGCGAGCAGGTGCTCGACCTCGCGGCCGGCACCGCGAAGTCGTCGGCGGCGATCGCCGAGTCGGGCGCGCGGGTCACCGCGGCGGACCTGTCGTACGGCATGCTCCACGAGGGCATGACCAGTTTCCCGTTCCTCGACTTCGCCAACGCCGACGCCATGGCGCTGCCGTTCGCCGACGACACGTTCGACGCCGTGACCATCAGCTACGGGCTGCGTAACATCGAGGACACCTCGGCGGCGCTGCGCGAGATGCTGCGGGTCACCCGGCCGGGCGGCAGGCTCGTCGTCAACGAGTTCTCCACCCCCACCAACGCCGCGTTCCGGCACGTGTACAGCACCTATCTCCCCGCCGCCCTGCCCGCCATGGCGCGGCTGTCCAGCAACCGCGCGGCGTACGAGTACCTGGCGGAGTCGATTCTCGCCTGGCCGGACCAGCCGACGCTGGCCGCGCTGATGGCCGACGCCGGCTGGAACCGCGTGGAGTGGCGCAACCTGAGCGGGGGAATCGTCGCGCTGCACCGCGGGTGGAAGGCGTGAGGTGAGCGGTTTCGTCCTGGACGCCTACGCGGCGCGCAGTTGCCCGGTCAAGACCTTCCACACGTTCGACCCCACCGTCGAGCAGCCGGAGGCACCGCTCGACGAGTCCCTTCGGGAGTCGTTCCAGGGCGGAGCGGACTTCCGCGACGAGGTGCTGGGCCGGCTCGTCGCGGAGAACGAGCGCACCGTCGACCTGCGGGGCCTCCATCGGGAGGGGGCCACGTGGGAGGAGCGCGAGGACGCGTGCCTCGAGGCCATGGGGGCCGGCGCGCTCGTCATCGTCGGGGGCGTGCTGCCGTTGGACCTCGACGGACACCGCAGCGGGCGCCCGGACGCGCTGATCCGCGCCGCGGACACCCCGACGGGGGCACCCGGGTACCAGCCGCTCAAGGTGAAGCCCTACCGGGTCCGGGAGAAGCAGGTCGGCGCCGCGGTGCTGGAGTGGTCGCCCGTTTCGGGCATCCGGAATCGCTCGGTCCTGCCGGACCTGCGCTACCGCGTGTTCCGCGAGGGCGCGCTGCTGGAACTGGCGCACTACTGGCGGCTGCTCGAGTCCTGCGGGTTCGCCTCGACGGAGACGCTCGCGGCCGTGATCGGCGACGATCGGATCGGCGACGGCGCGCCCACCGCCACGTGGGTGGATCTCAGCCACCGGTTCATCCGCACCTACTCGCGCACGTCGGGACACAAGCTCCGCTCGGCGTTCGAGCGCTACGACCACGAGCACAAGTTCCGGGTGCACGTCGCGGAGGAGGCCGCCGCGCGGACCGGCGTCGACGATCCGCCGCCCGTGGTGCGTCCCATCCGCGTGAAGGAATGCGAGTGGTGCTCGTGGTGGCAGGTGTGCCGTCCGCTCATCGACGACGACGACCTGTCGCTGCGGATCTCGAAGGCGCCGCTCGACGTGCGCGAACTGCAGACCCTCATGTCGTTGGGCATCACGACGGTCGCGGATCTCGCCCGGGCGGACGTGGACGCCCTCATACCGCAGTATCTCCCCCACACCGGGCACCGGGACCGCGCCGAGCAGCGCCTGCGCCAGGCCGCGACGCGGGCGCGGATGCTGGCCGACGGGGTGGACCTGGAGCAGGTGGGGGGCGAGCCCATCGGGGTTCCCCGGTCCGCCGTGGAGGTGGACCTCGACATCGAGACGGCCGACGACGGCACCGTCTACCTCTGGGGGGCGCTGCTGACCGTGGACGGGGAGTCGGCGTACCACGAGTTCAGCCGCTTCGAGCAGGGCGGGGGTGAAGCCGAGTTCGCCCTCGCGGAGCGGTTCGCGGACTGGCTGCTGGACCTGGTGGAGCGGCATCCGGAGACGCTGGTGTACCACTACAGCGACTACGAGACGGTGCACCTGCGGCGCCTCGCGGAGCGCAGCGGCAGCCCCGTCCTCGCGGCGGCCTGCGAGCTGATCCGGGGCCACTTCGTCGACCTGTTCAAGTACATCCGGGACAACTTCGTGGGCGTCAACGGTCTCGGGCTGAAGGTGGTCGCCTCACGCGGCGCGGCGTTCGAGTGGCGCGACGAGGAGCCCGGCGGGTTGGCGTCGCAGACGTGGTTCAGTGAGGCGGTCGCCGGCGGGACGCCGGAGGAGCGGGACGCAGCCCGGGTGCGCGTGCTGCAGTACAACGAGGACGACGTGCGGGCGACCCTGGCGGTGCGCCGCTGGCTGACCGGCCTCGACGCCGGGGGCCCAATACCCGTGGGTTGAGCCGACCGGCGCCTCCGTGGGTTGAACCGGGCGACGTCGCTCCGCGACGTCCCCGCGTCGAAACCAACCTCCGCTCTACCGCCCAGCTGTGCCCGGGTCCGGGCGCCGAGGGGTGGGGCCGGGCCACCCTCGACTGTTGGCCGGCGACCTACGGCCGGGGGATCCTGGCGACGATGAGATCGGCGTCGCCGGCCAGCGCCTCGGTGAGTTCCGGCGCGGACGTGACGCGCACCGACCGCCACCCCAGGGCGGCGGCGACGGCGGCCAGGTCGATTCCCTGCGGCGTCCCGAAGACCCGTTCGAAGCTCTCCGCGTACTCGGGCGCCCCCTGCTCCAGGCCGTGGAAGATCGCCCCTCCCCCGTCGTCGGCGACGACGATGCGCAGCCCGGGATCGGGCTCCCCCGGCGGCCTGACGAGGGCGCCGAGGTCGTGCTGCAATGTGAGGTCGCCGAGCAGCACCGTCGTGGGCCGGCCGCTCGACAACGCGATCCCGGTTGCGGTGGCAACGGTGCCGTCGATGCCGGCGAGCCCGCGGTTGGCGAACACCCGCGGCGGCGCGGGAGACACCGGCGACAGGTCGGCCGCCCGGATGATCGAGCTCGACCCGAGGACCAGGTCGTCGTCGGGCCCGAGGGCGGCGAGCACGATGTCGGCGACGCTCTGCCGCGTAAAGCCGACGACGGACGGCCCATGGTCGACCGCCTTCCAGCGGCCGAGCCAGTCCGGGTCCTGGTCCCCGAGGAGGACCCGGTCGGCGACGACAGTCGCGCGGTGCCCGGGGTCGGGCCAGTCGGCGCCGGGGGCGACGACGACGAGCTCGATGTCCGGCCGCGACAGCAGTGCCGTCACCGGGCGCGACAGCGTGGGGTGCCCCACGACGACGACCCGCTCGATGTCCCCGCCGAGTTCGGCGAGCAGCCCCCGGTAGGCCGCGACGGCGTTGGGACCGGACCGCGCGTTCGAGGACGGCTCGGCGAGCAGCGGGGCCCCGGCGATCTCCGCCATCGCCCGCGCCTCGGCGCCGAGCGCGGGGGTCGCGTCGCCGGCGAGCACGACGGTCCGGCGCCCGTCCAGCTCCACGACGCTGTGACCGGCTGACCGGGCCACCCGGATTCCCCGGTCGACGGGGTCGGGCAGGGTCCCCACGAGCGGCGGGGCGAACTCGACGTTGAGCTGCACCGGCCCGGGCCGCCGGGTACGCAGCCCCTCCGCCGTCGCGACCGCCCGGTGCACGCCGGCGCTCCAGGCCGCCTCGTCGCCCGACTCGGACGACAACCGCACGACGGCGAGCGCGGACGGCCCGAGGACGCCGGCCTGGTCGCCGGTCTGGTTCGCGCCGGTGCCCACCTGGTGCGCGGGGCGGTCGGCCGTGACGAGGACGAGCCCGATCCCGGCCGCGCGGGCCTCCATGGCGGCGGGCCCGAGGTTGGCGGTGGCGGTGCCCGACGTGGTGATGACGGCGACGGCGCGCCGGGCTTCCTTGGCCAGCCCGAGCGCGGTGAAGCCCGCCACCCGCTCGTCGACACGAACATGGAGCCGGATCCGCCCGGCCCGGTCGGCGCGGTCGGCCGCAAGGGCGAGGGGCGCCGACCGCGAGCCCGGCGCCAGGACGACGTCGGTGACCCCGCTGCCGACCAGCGCGTCGACGATGACCGCCCCGAGTTGGATGCTGCTCACCGGTCCTCCTCCACGATGTGCATGACGCGTTCCCACCGATCCAACCAGAAGCGGGTCAGCTCAGGTCCCGCCGCGTGCCGGGTGAGGAGCGCGGGATCGGCCGCGACATCGCGGACCGGTAGCGTCCCGTCCTCCGGCAGTAGCGGGTCGGGCACCACGTCACCTGTCAGCAGCCGGCCCGTCTCCAGCCCGCAGGCATGGCCGAGTTCGGGCAGCGCCGCCGCGAGAGCCACCCCGGCCCGCAGCCCGACGGACGTCTCGACGGCGCTGGACACGACGACGGGAAGCCCCAGCTCCTCCGCGAGGCGCAGGCAGGCCCGGACGCCGCCGAGCGGCTGCACCTTGACGACGGCGATGTCGGCGGCCCCGGCGTCCCGGACCCGGAGTGGATCTCCGGCGCGCCGGATGGACTCGTCGGCCGCGATCGCGACGCCCGGCCCGGAGGCGCGCAGGGCCGCGAGTTCCT
>JAUHXZ010000053.1 GCA_030426725.1 Actinomycetes bacterium | reverse complement strand
CCGCACGTAGGGAGACACGCCCCAAGGCTAGAACCAGCACCCGATTAGTGCACACCCTGCGGACACGAACACCTAGTCAACGCCAACCCGACCCCCAGATCAGGCAATAGTGAGCCAAGTCAGGTTCCACGGCCAGTACGGCGCCGAGGGCGGAGGGATCGTTCATGCCGAAGATGCCTTGGACATCGGGGGTGGCGGTGAGCATGTCCGTGGTCACCGTCAGGCCTGTGGCGCGGTCGTTCTTCGACGCCTGGTGGCCGACCACCTCGATGCCAGGGAACTCCTCCATCACGTTCTCGCAACCGGTGATCCGGTCGATGATCGTCTGAATCGGGGTGCCGTCGACGATGAGGATATTCCCCTCGCCGCCCATCTGCTCAAACAGGTAGCGGCAGGCGACCTCGCCAGCTTCGACGGCGTCGGTCATGACCACCGCGTCGGCGCCTACAGCAGGGGTGTCGACCGCGATCACGATGGTCCCGGCCGCCCGAGCCCGTTCGATCGCGGGAGCGATGCCATCCTCGTCGACGGCGGAGATGACGATCAGATCGACGCCCTGCTGGATGAACGCATCGATCTGGGTGTTCTGGTTAGCCAGATCGAGTTGCGCGTCCTGAATGTTGATCGTCGCCCCGAGCTCCTCGGCCGCATCCTGAGCTCCGGTGGTCATGGCGGAGAAGAAGGGGTTGGACATGTCCTGGACCATCAGCGCGATGGACTCGATCTTGTCCGGGACAACGGCGGCGTCAGAGCCCGAGGCGCTGGTCTGCACGTCACCGGAGGTGCAGGCGCCCAAAGCGAGCATAGACAGGGCCAGGAGGGATCCGGCGAAGGCCTTCTTGGTGTTCTTCATGGGAGGGTTTCCTTACTCAGAAATGGAGGGTGTCGTCCCGACTTTGGGGCGCACAAATGCTTGAGAGGGGGTGAAGGGGACTGCGCGGGAAGGGGTGGTTGAACCCGGTCAGCAGCCGCAGGACTTACGGATCAGGAGACTGGCTTTCACCTCCTGGACGTCTCCAGCGGTGTAGACGGGACCGATGGAGCCGCTGCCCTGTGCCGCGCTCCGTTTGATGATCGCGGTGAGCTTTCGGGCCGCGAGTTCGCCGATGGACCGAGAGTCTTCATCGACGACAGTCAGAGGAGGATCAAGGAGGGGCGCCCAGGCGAACTCGTCGAACGCGATCAGCACCACGTCCTCCGATATCCGTAGGCGACGGTCGCGTAAGGCCGTGAACGCTCCCTGAAGCAGTGGGTTGTTACCAGCCACCAGGGCGAACGGCTTCCGGCTGTCGCGCTGGGACAGGTAACCGTCGAGGACCGCTCGGGCCGAAGTCGGGTCATTATGACTTTCGAGTACCGTCAGAGCCGCACCATGACGTGCCGCGGCGGCGCGGAGACCGGCCTCGCGGGAAGCGCGTGTGGACCACAGATGGGGGTAGATCAGCAGAACCCAATCCATAACGTGGTGAAATGCGAGGTGTTCGCCCACTTGGGCGGTCGCATCAGCGTTGTCGGTGGTCACTGAGGCGGCACCCAACGGCGAGACCGGGGCCTGAGAGTCGACGAAAACCGCAGGGATGCCCCACTGGGTCAGCTTGACGTAGTTCTCCGGGCTGAGGGTGAGCGTGGAGATGATCCCGGTGGCACGGGACTGCATCGCTTCTTCAATTGCAGCGTCCTCAAGTGCGGCGTCAAATTCGCCCGACGGGGCCAGGTCCGCGAACCTCATCGCGATCTTCGCCTCACGCAGCCCCGCCTGAATTCCGTCGATCATGTCGATGTAGTAGTAGTTGGCCGTCGAAGCCGTCATCACGATCACTGGACCCGGACTCTGCGTCCGCAGAGCCCGAGCCGCCTTGTTCGGCACATACCCGATGCTCTTCGCCGCCTCAAGTACCCTCAGCCGGCTCTCCGCCGACACACCCTCTGAGCCGTTCAGCGCGCGCGAGACTGTGAAGATGGACAGCCCCGACGCCTTGACGACGTCGTTGAGTGTTGGCTTCTTCACCGGTGTTACCGCTTCCTTGCGCAGAATCTAAACGTTTATGTCTCTGGCTACGCCCTTGTGAGACTCAGATAAACGATTAGCATGAATCTAGCACCCCTCCGCTGGCATGTCAACAACCCGTCCCAACGCCGCCCTACTTCACAGATCGGAGCAGTCCGGCGGCTGTTCGGTGGTAGCGGTCTTGCCGCGGTCGAGGCCGCGCGGGGCATCGCTTTCATGAAACGGGAGCCCAGCGGGTCTAGTCTCACGTCATGCCCCGGTGTGCCGCTCTTGGCTGTGACAGCCGCGCTGTCGACGGCCCGTTGTGTGGGCTGCACGCCGATCGGCTGGCGCAGGGTCTGGGGTTGCCGACCTGGAGGGAGCTGCGGGTGGTGGGGGAGGCCAGTGGCCATGGCCTGTGGGGGCTGGTCGATCGCACGGACAGTGGGGTCCTGTGTCACGAGTGCGGGCAACGGTTCGCCAGTCTCGGTATCCATCTGGTCCGCGCCCACGACATCACGACCCGCGCCTACCGCCATCGCCACGGACTGCCCACGACGGAATCCCTGGCCATCCGCGGCACATCGGACCAGCCGCGACGCCGCCCTCACCCGTGTGGGCGGTGCGGGACCGAGCTCACCGCCCCGGGGAAGCTCTGCACAGACTGCCGAATCATCCGCCGGCAGGAGGCCGAGGACAGACGGGCGGCCGACTTGATCCCCAGGCCGCGACGCCAGCGGTGGCGACTGCTCACCGACGAAGAACGCGACCGACTCGTGAACACCGCACCCAACGAGGTCGCCCAGTTCGTCGAGGCGCTCCAGAGAGACAGGGTGACGTCGGCGGAGATCGCGGCGGTCCTGGGCCGCAGCCCCAAGTGGATGGCCCGGCGACATCCTCGCCCGGGCTGGGGCCGTGCCACGCGTGAGGCCACCAAGGCGATGCCCTGACCTCTGCCCCGCGAGCATCGGGGCAGTGGTGGTGGATGGTTTGGGACATCTTCCCGTGAGGGCGGCGACGGCAGGTCCCGTAGTCGGCTCGGTGGGGTGAGACCAAGGCGAACCGCTCCACTGGGGGCTGTCCGCCAGGGGTCTCTCGAGCCTGGCAGGGTGTTGATCGATCTCGGCGCAACAAGTTTCGGGGGTACGTTCATCATCCCTTGTCACGGCTCGGTTTGTGAGGCCGCGCGGCCGCTGGGGGCGGGGTGAGGGGGTACGGAAGGGGGGATGCGCGCACGCGAGGTTCTGCGGTGAGAAGAACCCCGTGAAAGGACCCTCCTGTGATGAGCGTGCGTGCTGCCCTCTCTATCGATCCGCTGCTGGATGCCGCGAACGACTCCTGGCCTGACTGGACGGTGGGGGAGCCCCGGCTCGCGCCGTTCATGTCTGTCGACGAGGTGGTGGCGTGGCGGAGGGACGCGAACTGGCAGGACGACAGGGAGGTCCTGCTGGCGTTGGGGCGCCTCACGCTGCTGGAGGGGTCGCGGCTGGAGGCGACGGCGGTGTTGGTGGCGTTGTGTCTGCCGGCGTGTGAGGCGGCCGTGGCGCTGCGCGCGCGTCACTCGGGTGACTGGGGGCATGTGGCCGAGGTGGCCGCGGGGTATCTGTGGTCGGCGGTGGCGGAGTATCCCTGGGAGGATCCGCTGCGTGGCTGGATCCCGCAGGGGGTGGCGCGCCGGGTCGGGCGGGCGTTGGACCGCGAGTTCGGCTGGGGGGAGTCGGGGGAGCGGGTGTGGCGCGACCGGATGCTGCTGCAGCCTGGGCAGCTGGATGCGTTGGTCAGTGTGGAGATGCCCGATCTGGACGTCGACCCGGTGTCGAAGAGTGACGTGTGTGTGTGGGCGTTGACCGAGGGCGGGATCAGCCGCGAGGACCTGGATCTGCTGATCGCCCTGGCGGTGACCGCTTCCGAGGACGGCGCCCCGTCCAGGTCCAGCGCCGGCGTGACCTCGAGGTCGGCGTGTCTGCAGCTCGTCGGACCCGGCCAGTCCGCCGACCAGCTGCAGTACCGCGCCAGGCGAGCCCTGAAGGTGCTCCGCGAGGCCGCCCGCACCCACGCCGCCTGATCCGCGGCATACCCGCCCGCGCATGGCCCCGCGCGGCGGGGGATGCCCGGGGCAAGTTTCTTCGCTGTGGATTACGCGCTGGCCGATGCGGGTCGGGGTTCTTACAGGCAAGGAACAACCACACAAGGGAGAAAGGGGTGAGCGTGCCATGTCGGATGAGGAGACCCAGCAGCTGATCGTGACCGCGAAGGGCGAGGCGGAGGCCTGTGACCAGTTGGTGTTCTGGACCGCCCGGCTGCAGAACGCGTTGGACGCGCGCCGCCGCCTGCTCGAGGTCCCGCCGCTGGAGCTGAAGGCCGCCTTGGAGGCGCAGCGATGACCACCACCAGTTTCTCGCTGGCGGAGCTCCGCGCCGCCTACACCGCCCTGCAGGCCGGCACGTTCGCCGAGGTGTGCACCGACTTCTCCACACCCGTGGACACCCACGAGCTGGCGGGCCGGGTGGTGGGGGTGGTGGGGGTGTCGGCGGGGATCGGGACCGCCACGGTGGCGCTGGCGATCGCCGAAGCAGTGGGCGCGGCGCGTCTGGTGGAGCTCGCCGCCCCCCACGCCTCCGGTCTGGCGTCGGCGTCGACGGCCGAGCTCGGCACCCGCGCCGGCTGGACCCTGGGCCAGCGCGGCGAGCTGCGCCTGGAGCGCCGCCTCACCCCCGACGCCACCATCCCCGCCGCCGACGACGCCGACGACGTGACGGTGCTGGACCTCGGCACCTTCACCCCCCACATCCCGACCACGGGTTCGCTGGTGGTGGTGGCGCCGTGCTCGGTGCCGGGCATCCGCCGCCTGAACGCCCGCCTCACCACCCTCAACCCCACACAGCTCGTGGTGGTGGTCACCGGCGCCCCAGGCCGGACCCTGCCGCGCCAGGTGGCTGGTGCCTTCGCTCCGGCCCTGCGTGCCGTGGCCGCTGGTGGGCGGGTGCTGGTGGTGCCGGAATCGGCGGCGCTTCGCCTCACCGGGGTGACCGGTGAGCCGCTGCCCCGCCTGCTCCGCACTGCCGTCGCCCAAGCAGTTGAAAGATAAATTAGATCGTGACATGATTGAGCCATCAACCAGATCGGTCGACACAAAGGAGTCACCTTGAGCAGCATCACCATCATCGGCAACGGCGGCATGGGCACCGCCATCGCGGGCATCGCGGAGCGTGGCGGGCACACCGTCGAGGTCCTCGGTCACGATGACGCCCGCAACACCCCCGCTGGCGACGTCGTCGTTCTCGCCGTCCCGTTCCCCGCCGTCGCCGAGATCCTCGCGGACCGCGCCGACGAGTTCGACGGGAAGATCGTCGTCGATATCACCAACCCGGTGAACTTCGAGACTTTCGACTCCATGGCCGTGGATGCCGACTCCTCGGCCGCCGCCGGCATCGCCGAACAGCTGCCTGGCGCCCGCGTCCTCAAGGCCTTCAACATCAACTTCGCCGCGACCCTCGCGTCCGGCAAGATCGGTGAGCTGCAGACCACGGTCCTCATCGCGGGCGACGACGACGAGGCCAAGGCGATCCTCGCCGATATCGTGACCGCCGGCGGGCAGAAGGCGATCGACGCCGGAAGCCTCCGCCGCGCGCGTGAGCTCGAAGCGATGGGTTTCCTCATGATCACCCTCGCCGCGCGCGAGCAGACCTCCTGGGCCGGAGGCTTCGCCGTCCAGGCCTGAAGTCAGCGCTTCGCGGCTGGTGTTCCCACAGGAACGTCCCAGTGGCCCTCAGGGGTTCCTGGGAGGCGCTGTAGGAACACCAGCCGCAGCAACGCTGGGCGCCTCCCCGGCCAGGTTGGGGTCGGCGCGGCGACGGTGCGAGAATGTCGGTCATGCAATCCCTCCCCGCGCTCCTCGACGCCCGCCTGCGGGCCGTCACCGGCGTAGACCCCGAGATGCGTCCCGCCACCAAGCCCCAGTTCGGGCACTTCCAGTCCAACGTCGCGCTCCGCCTCGCGAAGCAGGAGAAGCGCCCGCCCCGCGAGGTTGCGGCCGACATCGTCGAGCGCCTCGACGTGGACGACCTGTGCGAACCGCTCGAGATCGCCGGCCCGGGGTTCATCAACTTCCGCATGCGCTCCGAGGTGCTGGCCCAGGCTGCGACGGCCGTGTTGGAGGACCCGCACGGCGGCATCAACCCCGTGTCACACCCGGAGCGTGTGGTCATCGACTACTCGGCGCCCAACGTCGCCAAGCAGATGCACGTCGGTCACCTGCGCACCACGATCATCGGCGACTGCTTCAACCGCGTCCTCACCGCGCTGGGGCACACCGTGATACCCCAGAACCACATCGGGGACTGGGGCACCCAGTTCGGCATGCTGATCGAGGAGGTCCTCGACGAGGGCATCGATGCCTCCGCGCTCACCCTCTCGGAGGCCGACGCGCTGTACAAGCGGGCCGCGGCCAACTTCCGCGAGAACCAGGAGTTCGCCACCCGCGCCCGCGCCCGCGTGGCGGTGTTCCAGGGCGGCGACGAGGAGTCGCTGAGGATCTGGCGCCAGCTGGTCGAGATCTCCAAGCCCGCCTTCAACGAGGCCTACCGCCGGCTCGGCGTACTGCTCACCGACGACGACCTCGCCGGCGAGTCCACCTACAACGACGACCTCCCGGTACTGGTGGAGGAACTCGAAGAGTCGGGCGTCGCCGTCGTCGACGACGGGGCCCTGTGCGTGTTCGTCGACGGCAACGAGGCGCCGCTCATCGTGCGCAAGCGCGACGGCGGCTACGGCTACGCCACCACAGACCTCGCCGCCATCCGCCGCCGCGTCCGCGACCTGGACGCCGACCGCATCATCTACGTCACCGACGCGCGCCAGGCCGGACACTTCTCGCAGATGTTCGCCGCCGCCCGCAAGGCCGGCTTCCTGCCTGACCGGGTCTCGGCGCAGCACGTCGGCTACGGCATGGTGCTCGGCACCGACGGCAAGCCCTTCAAGACCCGCGACGGCTCCGCCGCCACCCTCGGGTCGCTGCTCGACGCCGCCGAGGAGGTGGCCGCCCCGAACATCGCGCTGGCCGCCATCAAGTACTCCGACCTGTCCAACGGGCTGCAGAAGGACTACACCTTCGACGCCGAGCGGATGGTCCAGACCACCGGTGACACGGGCCCCTATCTCCAGTACGCCCACGCCCGGGTGAGCCAGATCCTGCGCAAGGCCGAGGCCGAGGACATCTCGTTCGGTGCAGTGACCGTCCTCGACGAGCCGGCCGAGCAGCAACTCGCGCTGCTGCTCAGCGGCTTCGGCGACACCGTCGACGAGGTGGCGCGTTCCCTGCAGCCGCACAAGCTGTGCGGCTACCTTTATGATCTGGCCGGCGCCCTCGCCTCGTTCTACGAGGCGTGCCCCGTGCTCAAGTCCGAGGGCGACGTCCGCGCTTCGCGGCTCGCGCTGTGCGCCGCGACCAAGCAGGTTCTCGCCAAGGGCCTCGACCTGCTGGGCATCGACGCGCCGGAACGGATGTAGACACCTCCGCACACGACGAGACGGCGGGCGCTCCTGGGCGCCCGCCGTCTCGTCGTTCGGGGAGTGATCCCTACTGGTCGTCGTGCTCCACGGGGGACAAGACGTCGGGGTGCTCGACGGCGTCCTTGGCCGCGAGCGCCGCGCCGATGATGCCGGCCTTGTTGCGCAGCAACGCGGGGGTCATCGGGGTCTTGAGGTCGAGCAGGTCTCCCCACTTGTCCCAGTCCTTCGACACCCCGCCGCCAACGACGAACAGGTCCGGGGAAAAGAGCATCTCCACGTGGCTGTAGTACGGCTGGAGTCGCTCGGTGGCCCACTCCTTGTAGCTCAGCCCCTCCCGGTCCTTGATGGAAGAAGCGGCGCGCTTCTCCGCGTCGAAGCCGTTCAGCTCGAGGTGCCCGAGTTCGGCGTTGGGGATCAGCACACCCCGGTAGATGATGGCCGCGCCGATGCCGGTGCCCAGCGTCGTGAGGATGACCAGCCCGGGGTGGTCCTTCGCGGCACCGAAGTGCACCTCGGCCAGGCCGGCGGCGTCGGCATCGTTGACGAGCACGATCTGACGCCCCAGCTTGTCCTCGAAGTACTGGTCGGCCTGGAGGCCGACCCACTTCTGGTCCAGGTTGGCCATGAAGTCGATCCGGCCGTGGACGACGGGACCGGGAATCGCGATGCCGACCGGATTGTCGCCGATGACGTCGGCGTACTGGTCGATGATCTCCCCGATGACGGCCGCGACGTTCTTCGGCGTGGACTTCGACGGGGTGGGGATGCGCAGGCGGTCACGCTCGAAGTCGCCCAACTCGAGGTCGACAGGCGCCCCCTTGATGCCGGAGCCGCCGACATCGATGCCCAGGAAGATGTTGTTCATGGGCGGTAGCGTACCCGCCGGCCACCGCTCGGGCCGAGCGAGGGCGCGAATGTGCCGCGAACCTCGACCCCAGCCTCAGGCCGCGTCCTCCCGGGCGCGGCGTCCCCGGTCGAGCTGATCGACGAACACGCCACGAGCAGTCTCCTGGTCCAGATGGTAGAGCCGCAGCGACACCGGGCCGTCGGTGGTGTGGATGGCCACCGTCGCGAGCCCCAGCCAGCGCTGCAGCGGACCCTGCTCCACTTCGAGGGACTGCATCCGGCGGTGCGGGACGATGGTCAGCGTGTGCTCCAGGAGGCCGTGGTGGGCGACCACGACGTCGGGCCCCACGCCCCAGGTGTGCTGCGAGAAGGCCATGGGCGTGAGCCATCTCGCCCGGGCCGGTTGCGGCACCGGCTGGATGGTGTTGAGGTCCAGCCCCGGCCAGACGACGCCCAGCACCTTGAGGACGTCCCCCCACGTGCCGTACGGCAGGATGACGGCGTTCGCGGAGCTGCTCTCCGCGTTCGCCGACTCCGCGAAACCGAGCACCGTCACGGTCACCCGGTAGTGGCCGGTCAGCCGCTGTAGCAGATCCTGGTGCACCGCAATGCCCTGGATCCGCTCGGGCCGCAGGCCCTGCGCGGTCGTCGACGCGAAGCCCCTCGTGACCCGCAGCGTGTCCCCGCGGCGGGTCATGCGGAACCCCCAGTTGGACCCGATGTTGGCCCAGGCCCAGCCGCCGAAGGCGAGCAGGACGCCGATGACGGGGACCGATGCCCCGAAGATCAGCGAGAACACCAGCGCGGGCAGGGCCGCAAGGCTGAAGACCAGCGCGGGGCTGGACACGAGCGCGCCGATGAGGAGCGTGGCGGGGGGCATGGCGTGCACCAGCTCTTCGGGCGTTTCTGCCGGCGGGGCGAAGTCCGGCGGGGCGTAGGGCCGGTCCTCCCCGGGCAGCGCGTCCGGCAGGTTCTCTCCGGCCGGCGCGGACGGTGGAACCGCGGGCGGTGGGAACTGCCCGACCGCCTTCGCTCTCGCGGCCCGTGCCAGGAGGTGCTCGCGCAGTTCCTCGGCGCGCGAGTTCGCCAGGAACGCCAGGTCCAGCCCGCCCGCTCCGCCGACGTCGATGTGCACCTTCGCCAGCCCCAGGAGACGCGCGACGAACGGCTGGGCGATCTCGACCGCCTGCACCTTCGTGTAGTCCACCTTCGACGACGAGCGGGAGATGAAGTTGCGCTCCACCCGGAACTCCTCGTCGGCGACGACGAACGACGTTGTGCGCCAGGCGAACAGGCCGTACAGTCCCGCGACCAATACCACACCCAGCGAGATCACGCCGGCGACGATGCCCTGCGTGGTCAGATCGTCCACCTCGCCGCTGCCGAGCTGCTGGACGACGACGAGCACCGCCGCGCCGAGGGCGATTCCGCCGTGCGCGACGCCCGTCAGGGGGCTGGGGCGTTCGACGACCGGCGGAACCGGCGCCGGTGGGACCGGTTCGGTGGCGTCCACCGGAGCGGGGTACGGCGGGGGAGGAAGGTCGTCGGGACCGGTCATCAGATCCCGGCCTGCTGCGTCTCGCCGCGCGCGATCAGGCGTTCGCGGAGCGCAGCGGCATCCTCGTAGCGCAGGCCCGGGATCTTGATTCCGCCCTGCGTCGAGGCGGTGATCATCTCGACGGTGGCGAGCCCGAACGCACGCTCGAGCGGGCCGGACTCAAGCTCGACCAGCTGCATCCGCCCGTACGGCACGCACACCAGGCGCCGCTGGAACAGGCCGCTGGTGAGGTACACGTCGGTGTCGCGCTCCGCGTAGCCCCAGCGCCGGAACGCGAACGGCGCGCGGACCAGGCGCCAGGTGAGGAACACGGCCCACACGGCGACCACAGTCCAGCCCACCCAGCGCGGCTCCACGAACAGGAACGCCGCGACCGCCGGGGGGACGAAGGCGACCGTCCAGCCGATGGGGATGAGCAGCAGCTTCATCGTGAGATAGCGCGGGGAGAGCCGCTGCCAGTCGGTGCCAGGGGGAGCGAAGAGCGTGTTGCTCACTTGATGAACCTCTCGTACCTGCGCTGGTCCATGTCGGGCCCGACGACCTTGACCTCGCCCATGATGACGGTGCCGACGAGGTTGAGCCGGATGCCGTCCGGACGGGGGACGAGTCCCTTGATCTTGGTTTCGGCCATCACCAGGGTCAGCCCGGAGAGGTCCACTTCGACGCCCTCGGGGACGCGGATGCGGACCTCGCCCATGCCGCTGCTGATGCGCACGGTCGTCTCGCGCTGCTCGAAGGCGGCGCCGATGAGGTCGAGGCGGGCCTCGCCCAGCCATGCGCTGAGGTTGACCGAACCGGCGACGAGCGACACGCGCCCCGGGCTGAACGTCGACAGCAGCGCGCTGCCGCCCGTGAACGCGCGCGTCGTGGCCGGCACGGCCGACGGCGGGACCGTGGCGGGCGGGTACGGCGTCGGGGCCGGGGCGGGTGGTGTCGCCGGGTAGGGCGCGGGGGGCTGCGGGGTCTCGAACGCGACGAGGTCGCTCGTCAGGGCATTGAGGTCGCCGAACGTCTTGGCGTCGTAGGCCAGCGCGATCCTGTCCGCGTGCTCCTCGAAGGTGAGGCGGCCGTCGGCGTAGGCGTTGTTGAGCAGGGTGGCGACTGTTTCCCTGTCCTGATCTGCGCAGCGCAACGCGTCGAGGCGCGTGGGTTCTGACATGTCCTCCAGTCTATTGGGCGAGGTGCGCGGGACTGGCCTGGGCGGCGGACTGAGGGCTGCCTGGGAGTTGCGCCGGTTCGGGCGCGGACGGCGGGCTGCCGGGGAGCTGTGCCGGTCCGGGCGGCGGACGGAGGGCCCGCGCCGCCCACGCTCTTGGAGGGTGCGCGACACGCGCCCCCTCCATTCGCGACGCCCACCCAACCTGCCGCGGGCCCTCCGTCCGCCGCCCTTCGCTCTGGGCCTCGGATGACGCGTATCCAACCTGACGTGGGCCCTGCATCCGCCACCCTGTTGTCGGCTGCCCATCGGTCACCGTCTCATTGAAATCCGCCCGGCTCACGGAGCGAGACTCTCCCCGAGCGGCCCCTCCGTCGCTAGTGTGTGGCGGGAGCGAGGAGGTTCGCCATGGGTGCGAAGAAACGAGTTGGGATCCTGACGGCCGGCGGGGACTCCCCGGGCCTCAACGCGGCCATCAGGGGGTTCGGCAAGGCGGCCCGCGGCACGCACGACATGGAGATCATCGGCTTCCGCGACGGCATCCGCGGCCTCGCCGAGAACCGTTGGCAGACACTCGACAGCGACGCGCTGTCGGGCATCCTCACCGTCGGCGGCACCATCCTGGGCACCTCGCGTGACAAGGTGCACAAGATGATGGTCGACGGCGAACCGCGCGACATGATCCCGACCATCACCGAGAACTTCGAGAAGAACAAGCTCGACGCCCTCGTGTGCATCGGCGGCGGCGGCACGGCCAAGAACGCGAACCGGCTTCGCCAGGCGGGCCTCCCGGTCCTCCACCTGCCGAAGACCATCGACAACGACATCGCGCACACCGACACGAGCTTCGGCTTCTCGACGGCGCTGGGGATCGCCACCGACGCGATCGACCGGCTGCACTCCACGGCCCACTCGCATCACCGCGTGATCATCGCCGAGATCATGGGACACAAGGCGGGGTGGCTCGCGCTCGGCTCCGGCATCGCCGGCGGCGCGGACATCATCCTCATCCCCGAGATCCCCTACAGCATCGACTCCATCGCCGACTCCATCAAAAAGCGCGCCGAGTCGGGCCGCAGCTTCTCGGTGATCGCCATCGCGGAGGGGGCCAGGGACGTCGAGGACACCAAGGATCTGGATGCCGCCGTGGCGCTGGTCAAGTCGGCCGACAACGCGACGGCGAAGGCGGCCGCCAAGCAGCACAAGGCGTCGGTTGAGGCCAGCCACCGCGACAACGCCTTCAAGGTCGCCTCCTCGCTGGAGGAGGCCACCGGGCTCGAGTCGCGCGTGACGATCCTCGGCTACGTGCAGCGCGGCGGGACCCCCGACGCGAACGATCGCCTGCTCGGCACCCTGTTGGGGTCCGCCGGCGCGGATCTGGTAGCGCGGGGCGAATACGGGTTCACCGTCGCCTCGCAGGCGGGGGAGGCCGTGCCGGTCCCCCTGGAGGACGTCGCCGGCAACCTCAAGACCGTGCCGGTGGACCATCCCTGGATCGCGGCCGCCCGCCACGTCGGCACCGGCTTCGGCGACTGACCCGTCAGCTCCCGTCCGGGGCGGCGTCAGCGCGTCGCCTCGGCGAGCAGTTCGACGATGTGCACGAAGTTCTCGCCCGTCGCCCGCGACATCGCGATCTCGCACGTCCGATTGAGCGACGCGTAGGCCGCGAATCCGTCGCTCACCTCAGCGGACTCCTCCCGCGTGGCGCTCTCGGTCAGTTCGGGGTGCAGCAGGCCCCGGTCCCCGCCCCAGCCGCAGCAGGCCCACGACGGCGGAACCGTCACCTCGTCGGCGATGAAGCGCGCCACCGCCAGCAGGTCGTCGTTGATGTCGATCCTCGTGGAGGCGCACGTCGGGTGGATTGCGAGCGTGGGTAGACGGCGCGTCACCTCGAGGTGCGGAAGCAGGTCCGAGGCAGCGAAGCTGACGACGTCCTTCACCTCCGGACCCCAGCCGTCGGTCATGGTGCGGAGCCCTGACGTACAGCTGGCCGCGTCGATGACGATGGTCTGGTCATCGCGCGACCCGAGGGTCGAGCGCACCTGTTCCCGCATCGTCTCGTAGCCCTCGGTCAGCCCCTTGGCGTGCCACGGTGAACCGCAGCACAGTCCCTCCGCGTCGAGGAGGGCCACGGAGATCCCGGCCCGGACGCAGAGCTCGTTGAACGCCGAGAACACCCCCTGGCCGGAGGGTCCGAACATGGACTGGAGGCACGAGGGGAAGTAGGCGGCGACGGCGGGCCGGGTGCGGTCCCGGCGCTTCGGGCGCCGCCGGAGCCCCGATCCGCGGGGCAGCGCCTCGTCGTATCCGGGCACCGCGTCGTCGCCCAGGGTCCTCCGGCCGAACCGGGTGGCGGCCGACGCCAGTGGGCCCGTCGACTTCGCCATCGTCAGCGCGGCCGAGCCCATCCGGGTGGCGAGCCCCCATGTGTGCGCGGCGCGGTTCCACGTGGCCTTCTCGACCCCGCCGACGCGCTCCCGCCGCTGGCGGCGGACCAGGTCGCCGGTGTTGATGCCCAGCGGGCACGCCACCTGACACATGCCGTCGACGGCGCACGTGTCGATGGCGGCGTAATCGTAGTCCTCCTCCAGCTGATTGAGGAGCTCGTGGTCGTCGCGCCGGGCGGCCATCTCGCGCCGCAGGACGATCCGGTGCCGGGGCGTCAGCGTCAGGTCCCGCGACGGACACACCGGCTCACAGAACCCGCACTCGATGCATCCGTCGATCTCCGGTTCGACGGTCGGCATCAGCTTGAGGTTCTTGAGATGCGTGTCCGGGTCGTCGGAGATCACCACCCCCGGGTTGAGCACGCCGCCCGGGTCGAACAGGTGCTTGATCTCGCGCATCACCTCGTACAGCTCGTCGCCGTACTGCTGCCGCAGGAACGGAGCCATGACCCTGCCTGTGCCGTGCTCGGCCTTGAGCACACCGTGGTGGCGCAGTGTGAGGCGCACCAGTTGGCGGGTGAACTTGCGGTAGCGCAGCAGGCCGGAGGGGTCGTCGAAGCGCTCGCTGATCAGTACGTGGATGTTGCCGTCGCGGGCGTGCGCGAACAGCGGGGCGGCGCCGTAGCCCGAATGGTCGAGCAGATGCGCCAGGTCGTGGCAGGCGGCCGCGAACTGCTCGGGCGGCACACAGATGTCCTCGAGCAGCGTCGTCGCCCCCGACGGACGGTCGCCGGCCACCAGCGCATAGAGGCCCCGCCGTAGCTCCACCAGCGCGTTGCGCTCGCGGTGTTCGGCGGTCAGCTCGACCCGACCCAGCACCGGCAGCGCCTCCAGTTCGCCCCGGGCAGCCTCCAGCCGGCGCTCGAGGGTCTCCTCGTCCACCTCGTGGAGCTCGACCAGCAGCGCGGCCTCGGTGGTCAGCTCGTGGTCGTGCAGGATCGACGGCGCGTTGTCGCGTCGGCGCGCCACCCGCAGCGACGCCGCGTCCATCACCTCGATGGACTCGAAGCCGTGCTCGATCAGGGCCGGGACGGCGCGGGCGGCGTCGTCGAGCGTAGCGAACAGCGCGAGGGCGGCGGCGCTGTGCCGGGCGAGGGGCACCGTCTTGAACGTCGCCTCGGCGACGAAGCCGAGCGTCCCCTCCGAGCCGATCATGAGATGGGAGATGATGTCGACCGGGCGATGGAACTCCAGCAGGGCGTTGAGCCCGTAGCCCATGGTGTTCTTGATGCCGAACAGCCGGTTGATGTCGGCGATCGCCTCCGGGTTGGTCCGCAGCCGCTTGCGCAGCATGTGCAGCCCGCCGACGAGGTCGGTCTCCTCGAGGCGGAGCGTGATGTCCGCGCTCGGGTCCGCCGTGTCGACGACCCTGCCGCTCGGCAGGACCACTACCATCGACTCGACGGTGTGGTACGAGTTCTGCGCCACCCCGGACAGCATCCCGCTGGAGTTGTTCGCGATGATGCCCCCGATGGTGCAGGCCACCTCGCTCGTGGGATCGGGGCCGAGTCTCCGTCCGTAGGGCGCCAGCCGCGCGTTGACGGCCCGCAGGGTCGCGCCCGCGCCCGCCCTGACGCGTTTGCCGCCGTCGAGCACCTCGACGTCGCGGAAGTTCCGCCGTGCGTCCACGAGGAGCCCGGAAGTGATGCCCTGGCCGCACAGGCTCGTGCCGCCGCCCCGGAAGGTGAGGGGGCGCCGCAGTTCGGCGGCCTCGACCAGCAGCCGCGCCACGTCGCCCGCGTTCTCCGGGGTGGCGACCGCCGCCGGGGTCAGCAGGAACGGGGACGCGTCGTGGGCCATCGCCAGGCGCGTGATGGCACGGTCGTCGACGGGGAAGGCATCGCTGCTCGTGCTCACGCGACAAGCCTACCCAGAAGGGGTCGCGCCCGTAGTGAGCCCGGTTCGGGCGCGGCGCAAAAGCCTGCTAACCTAGGTCCACGCGCGGGCGTAGCTCAATGGTAGAGCGCCAGCTTCCCAAGCTTGATACGCGGGTTCGATTCCCGTCGCCCGCTCCAACGCGGCCCGAGAGGCCCGGTTCGCAGCCGGTGCTTCCCGGGCCGTTCGCTGCTTCCGGATGGTTCCGGACACAGAAAAACAGACCCCGCCTCCGGCGCTGGAGGCGGGGCCGTCTGTGTTTTCGGGGGTCCAAGTGCCACCGTCGTGGGTCGTCGGCCTCCGCGGCCGGATGGTGGGCGTCCCCAGAGATCCAGATCCCGCAGTGACAGTTTATCTCCGGGCGGAGCCTGGCGTGCCGCATCAGAGAGATGGGATCGTGATGTACGCCCTCGTCAGGGCCGCGAATCGGTCTCCTTGACTGCCTCTTCGATGGCCTCGCGCTTCTCGCTGACGGTGTCCTCGACGCGGCTGAACAGGAACGATGCGATGGCCCCGACCACCAGCATCACCAGTGCGAACACCAGGGCCCCGGCGAAGCTCAGCCCGCTCAGTTCCAGCCCGTCGGCGGTGAAGGCCGGGAACACGACGGTGGGGAAGATCGCCAGCGAGGAGCCCACCACCATGCCGAGGATGAAGTGGTACATCGGGCCGTAGTAGTGGTCGAACAGCCAGGCGGCGCCCTTGGCCAGCAGCAGCACGCAGATCACCACGCCGAAGAACAACGGGATGATGACGGCCATGTCGCCGTCCTTGATGCCGCCGGCCATCTTGTCGTAGAGGCCGAAGTAGATGAGGAAGTTCGACGGCGACATCCCCGGCACGATGACACCGAGGCCGATGAGGGCGCCCGAGCCGAACCAGACGGGGATGCTCGGGGTGACCTCGAGGAGCATGGACCCGCCGGCCAGCATCAGGGCGAAGATGCCGGCGGCCGCGGCGACCAGGATGGCCAGGTGGCCGGCCGTCCGGCCGTAGCGGCCGGCCTGGCGGTACAGCGACGGGAACGTGCCGATGACGAAGCCGATGAACAGGCAGGTGAACTGCGCCGCGTAGGAGTTGAACGCCGCCTCGACGAGGACGGAGAAGGCGAAGATGCCGATGGCAACGCCGATCCCTACGGGGATGAAGAACAGCACGTTGCGGACGAACTTCTTCCGCACGTCGGCGAGGAACCGGATCAGAACGTCGTAGAGGCCGAAGATGACGGCGAGCACGCCCCCCGAGAGGCCGGGCAGGATCGCGCCCACACCGACGGCGATCCCCTTGAGGAGCCGGATGATCCAGGACCGGGGGTTGTCGGGCTGGTCGATGAGCGACTCGTGCTGCATGGGCGTCGACATGGGCTCCTCTTCTCGCGTTCGCGCCCCAGCCTACGACCCGGTGCCGCGAACCCCCTAAGCCGAGGCGCGGCGGACCCTCGTCCGCCCTGCCCGCTGGGTGAGGGCGGCTAGTTGGTCACCGCGTAGCGGAGCCGGGCGAACTGGCCGACCGCCGTCGCGGACAGCAGCCGCAGCCGGTCCGAGCCCACCCGGCGCGGGAACAACGGGGCCCCGCCGCTGAGCGCCACCGGCGCGACGGAGATGGCGATCTCGTCGAGGGCTCCCGCGTCCAGGAACTGCCCGGCGAGATCTCCGCCGCCGACCACCCAGATGTCGCCGTCGCCCGCGGCCCCACGGATGGCTGGGAGGGCGTCGACGACCGGCCCGGAGACGAACCGGACGTCGGCGCCGTCGGGCACCGGCAGCTGCCTGGTGGTGAACACGAAGGTGGGCCGGCTGCCGTAGAACCCCTGCCACTTCTCCGGGTGGGCGAGCAGGTCCTCGGCCGAGAGCACCCATTCGTAGGTGGTCGACCCCTCGACCAGCACGGCCGCCTGCGCTGTGAAAAGCGCCTCGTCCGGGGTGTCCGCGCCGTCGACGGCGAACAGCCAGGCCAGCGAGTTGTCCTCGTCGGCGATGTATCCGTTGAGGCTCGTGGCGGTGTCGAAGATGATCCGGCCCATGCGTCGAGCATAGGCGCGGGCCGAGGAACCTACTCGAGGACGACGGCGGCGACGTCGTCGGCGTGCTCGACGACGACCTCGGCGCCTGCCTCGAGTAGCTCGTCGCGGGTCGCCGCCCCTGTGGTGATGCCCAGCGCGCGCATGCCCGCGGCGAGCGCCATGCGCATGTCGGACATCGCGTCGCCGACGTACCACGTCCTCGCGGCGGCTGCCCCCATGCGTTCGAGCCCCAGCAGGGCGGGCTCGGGGTGCGGTTTGCCGTTGGTCACGTCGTCGGTGCTGACCACGACGTCGAGGA
>JAUHXZ010000052.1 GCA_030426725.1 Actinomycetes bacterium | reverse complement strand
CACAGGCCGGCAGGACCAGCCCGACCAGCACGGAGGTCGCCTCCAGTCGCGTGTCTTCGCTGAGGGTGAGCCGGCCCAGGGCCAGCAGGACCTCCCGCTCATCGTGCCAATCGGCATCGATGCGCCATGCCAACACGTCGCCGGTGCTGGAGAACTGGCCGAGTACCGGTTCCGAACAGGTCCAGTCCGGCCAGGTCTCCTCGGCGGTGGCCAGGAGGGAGTCGAAGTTGACAGCCGTACGCAAGCTCATGGCGAGTCCTTTCACGAGGTTCGCCGGAACCCTGCCTCGCGTACGTTGTCCTTTTCGTTGCCCCTTTCATCCCCTCAAGGCACGTCCCCCCACCCAGGAACCTGCCTGAATCCCGGTCTGACTAGGTGAAACAAACGTTCCCGAAAACCTGCCTACCGACACTTGACCAGGCCGATCACCGGCAACGTCCCCCAAACGTTCCCCCGCCAAGAAGGCCGAGACGGGAACGTTCCCCCCTGTGGACGAAAGCGCACCCCAGGCGAGCGCACGCAGCGCACGTTGTCGTCCACACACGGCCCTCCGGGTCGGTCAAGGCCAGAGCGCCACGGTCCCAGGACACCAAACGTTCGTGTCCGCCGGCACATCCCGGGGGCTCCTCTATCACCCCAGGGAACGTTCCCCTCGTTCGTTGGAGCCTGCGCGAAGCTTGGCGACACAACGTTCCCGACAGCCTGCTCGACGACCCCTGACCGGGCCGATCACGGCAACGTTCCCGAGGGTTCCGCCCGCCAGGAAGGCGGGAGCGTTCCCCCACCGATCGATGACGCCACTCCATGGCCCGCGCGAACAGCGCGCGGCCCCTGCCGGGTCGGCAGAGGCGAGAGCGCCGCCGGCACACCCTCGGAGCTGGTGTCCGCCGACACGGACTCCTCATCGTCCTCGCCCGCGGGTTCGAGCATCGCCTGCTGGGAAGGGGCGTCAAGGCCGCGGACGCGATTCAGCCGACCCCGAGAGGTCGGGATCGGCTGATCGGGTGCGTGGAACTGTCAGCCGATGCGGAGCCAGTCCTTCAGCGACAGCACCTCGGCGCCCCGGGGGGTCAGGTCCAGGTCGACGCTGTCGCCGAGGGCCTCGGCGACGATGGATCGGGCGGTTCCCGGATGTCCCTGGTGGATCATGACCGCGGCCAGGTCGAGGCGGGCGACCTCGGAGTCAGGGTCGGCCTGCAGCCCGATCGACGCCGCGCGGGCGGCCGCTTCGACATCGTCGGCATGGAGGTGATGGGTGACCATCGTGTGGGCGACGTCCCCGACCGCGCACACCATGTGGTGATCGATCCGGTCACCCTCGCTGAGCCAGGTCCAGCCGTGGGCGCGGGGCTGGTCGAACGGTCGGCCGGTCACCAGACTCAGCGCGGTCTCGAGCTCGGCGATGCCGTCTTGACCCTTCGCGGTGGCGCGGGCACGGAGCCGGCGGAACAGGTCGACGTCCAGCAGCAGGTCCTCGACGAGATACAGGCCGACCCCGCGGGCCTTCGCCTTCTCCGACGACCTGGCATCGGGGATGTGCGGGGCATTGGTCCTCGGGTTCGTTCCCAGCCACTGACGCAGATGGGTCATGACCGCCCGGGTCCGTTGGGGCTTCAGGCCGAACGCTGTCGCCAGCTGGTCGAGGGTGACCCCGTCGGGATGCAGGGCAAGGTAGGCGAGGAGTTCGATGTAGAAGGCACGCCGCTTCACGGTCAGGGTGCCGTTGATGCGTGCCGTGGCCGGCCCCAGGAGGGCCAGTCGCGGATAGGGGCAGCGGTCGGAGAACCAGGCCCGGACCTGCGAGTCGAGGTCCCAGTCCCGCTCCACCAGCTCGGCGGCGGCCGCCTCCTCGACCCGGGGAGCCAGGACCTCGAGATCGTCGCCGGTGGCCGCCGTAGCGGCGATGTACTCCTCGTCGGGGAATGGCAGCACCGGTTCGACGCCACCATCGAGGTCGTCACGTTCCGTCGTGTGGTCGGGGAGGATGTTGCCGGTGACATCGACCAGATGGTCGGCGGGCGGCGCCGGCGCGTCGTCGTCGGTCTCCGCGGCCGCCAACAAGACCGCGCAGCCGGCGGCCTCATCCTCGGTCAGTCCCACCGCCGTCAGACTGAACCCGAGCCCCTCGACCCGGCCGGCCTCCGACACCGTCAACACACCCGCGCCCGCCGTCAGGGTGACGATCGCGACACCGGCCCGGAGTTGGTGATCCTGAACGAGGACGGTGAGGTCCGACGGGGTGGTGTCGCCAACGATGGCTCCGGTGGGCCAGTGTTCGTCGCCGAGTTGTTCGGCGCGGCCCACGGACGAGTTGACGTCGGCGAGGCTGGTCCGGTCGAGGTTCTCCCGGGCGATGGCCCAGATCTCGTCGAGGTCGGCACCCATCCGGTCCGTTGCCATCCCGACGACCAGCGCGGCAGGGCCGGCGCAGCGGGTGCGGACGTACTGGGACCAGGGGTTCACCGCCAGCTCGGCGGCGATGTAGCGCAGGAAGTCCTCGACCATGAGCTCGTCGCCTGCGACCGTGAGAACACCGGCGTGTTCGAGGTTGAGCAGAACGACCGCATCGTTGGCGTCGGCGCCGATGGTGACGAGCAGCGGGTACGGGCAGGGCCGGTCCGGGACCAGGTCACCGACCTCCTCAACCGGCACCGAACTCGGCAGGACCCAGCCCGTCTCGCACTGGTCCCACGGCTCGACGGCGGGGTCGGGGGTGTGGAGGGTGATAGCGCCGTCGCGGGCGACCGTGATGGCGGTGAGGTCCAGGTCGGGGTCGAGGCGCTGGAGCACGCTGTCGAGGCGGGTGACCAGTGGTGCGGAGAGTCCGGTGGCGAGGTGGGCGGTCTTCTCGATCGGCGCTACCGCCGGTGGTGGCGTGACGATGACGCGGCCGGGGCGGCGGATGCGGTGCTGCTCCTTTCGGCGGGACGCGAGAAGTGCGGCGACGCCGACGCCGAGGAACGTGCCCGCACCGAGCAGACCGGCGACCTGCCACCCGAGCACCGGCGCCTCCTCCGTCGACTCGTCCTCGCTGATCGTGACGGGGTCGGCCGTGGCGGGGGTGGCATCGACTGCCCGGGGCAGCGCGACGACGTTCGACGACGGGGCGGCGGAGGCCTGCGGGGCGGGTGTGGCTGCCGCAGTGGGCGCGGATGCCCGAACGGCCGGAGCCTGGTCCTGCGCCTCTACCGAAGCCGGTGTATCCGATTCGGCCGTGGCGATGCTGGTGTCCTGGCTGGTCTCAGTTGCCGCGGCGCGCTTGGGTGCCGTGGTGGCGGTGGCAGCGTCAGGTGGGAGGGTGAGGGTCCAGCCGATGTCGATCTGGTCGGGGTCCTCGAGGGCGTAGCCCGAGGGCTGCGGGACGCCGCGGTTCAACGCGTAGATCTCCGGCCACCGCTGCGGGTCGCCGAGATGCTGCTCGGCGAGATCCCACAGCGTGTCGCCCTCCCGCACGATCACCGTCCGCTCCGCGACGACCGCGGCCTCGGGAGCCGTGGTGGAGGCGGCCGTGGCGGTGGCTTGCGCGCTGCCTGACTCGGTCGCGCCGGGTGCAGTCGGGGCGGAGGTGGTGGTCCCGGTGGTGGGTGGAGTGGTGTCGGCGGTAGCCACCGGCGCGGTGACGAACGCGGCAGCGGCGGCGATCACCAACCCCCGGACCAGCGCCTGCGCACCGGTCGAGGCAGGCAGACGGGGAGCCTTCACCCGACGGGCGACCGCGGCGATCTCGACCAGGATGATCAGCGCGATCCATGCCCACAAAGCCCACGCCGCGGCCCAGATCAGGATCAGCAGGAAGCGGCCGGTGTCGGGACTGGTCAGCAGCCGGGACAGGTCTGTCCAGGCGGGGAGGAATCCCGGCAGCCTGCCGACGGTGATCAGGAGCCAGGGTGCGGCGGTGAGGATGGCGGCGAGGAGGAGTGCTGCGGTGAGTCCTCGGATGGTTCTGGTCATTGTTCGTCTCCTCCCAGGACGGATTTCACGCTGGCGGTGCCGGTCTCCCGGACCGGCAGTCGGGTGATGCCGATGATCGACAGGAAGCTGCAGGTGTAGTGGCCGGTGACGGTCACCGTGATCGTGTCTCCCCCGTGGACCGTGGTGGATCCGGTGTAGGGGGTGGCGGCGACGTAGGTGATCGCGGCGTGGACGTCCGGGCGGGCACGGCCCGAGGTGACGGTGAGCTGCTGCCCGCCCGCGCGGGCGGCCTCCGCCGCGACCGCCCGCGCGTCCTGCGAAGAGACAGCGTGGCCGGCGAAGTCGACGCCGATCCCGATCACCAGAATGAACGCGACCAGCGCGACCGACACCCACACCGACACCATCCCCCGCTCCCCCACCCCACAACGAGGCAGAGACCTACGAAGCGAGGCGGTCAGCGTTGGCGTGATGCTCATGGTGGTGCTCATCTGGTCCGGTAGGTGTCGACGGGCGAGGTGCGGGTGGCGGTCAGGGTGCGGGTGTCCGGGAAGCCCGGAAGCCCGACCCCCATCTCGGCGACACAGGTGACGGTGACCGACACCGTGGCGGGGGTTCCCAGGGGTGCGAGGAGTCCCCGGGCGTCGACGGTGACGTGCCGGCTGCGGCACTCGACCCCCGACTCCGCCAACGACGAGGCCGCCACGCCGCGCGCGGCCTCGACCGCCGACGAAGTGGTGCGTTCGATGGAGGCGGCGCGGGCGGCCTGGGCTGCAGCCGAGGCGACGGTCAGCTGGGCGAGTTGACCGCGCGCGAGGACGATGAGGAGTCCGACGAGTAGCAGCAGGACGGGCAGGATGATGGCGGTCTCGACGGCCACCATCATCCCCCGCACCCCACGCCGTCCCATGATCAGTCTCCGGTGGTGACGTTGACGACCTGGACCTCCGCGATCCGCAACGTCCCCGACTCGGTCAGCTGCGCGGTGATGGTGCCGGTCTGGCCGATGCCGGACCAGTTCACCACCCAGTACGTGGTGGCGGAGACGGTGTATTCGCCGTCTCGCTGGTAGAGGTAGCCGCAGTCGGGGGATTCCTCGTTGTGGACCCAGATGCTGATCCACGGTTTGCCGAGTTGGCAAGTGACGGTGTCACCGTTGCCCATGTCCCACACGACCTTCTCGACCTGGCCGGTGGCGGTGACGGTGTAGCCGCGCTCCGACACCGAGCGGGTGATCGGCCCCCACGACGCCGGTGTCGGATTGTCGACCCACATCCACACGTTCCAGCCCACATATCCCAGATCCATCGGCGCGCGCTCTGCCTGCTCCGGGAACGTTCCCATCCGGATCCCGGTCAGTTGCATCCGCTCCACCGCCCGCGCCGCGAGCACCGCCGGATCCGGCGGTGCCGGCAGCACGGCCGTCGCGACCCACAGATCCCAGGACGTGCTCCAGCCGCCCTCGGTACCCGTCAGGCACTCCAGGATCACGCCGTCCTCGTGACCGCCCCACACCGCATCGGTCAGCGGCGGCTGCACGGGCTTGACGCGGGCGTAGCACTCCAGATCCGGCCGCCACGCCACACCCCACTGGAAGCACGGAATCTCTGCTCCTCCGGCCGAGTAGCAGCCGGTGGGCCCGTCGCCGGAGCCACCACCCGCGCTTCCGCCGTTCCCCTGCGAACCGGAGACCTCGACGGTGATGACGACGGCGTACTCGTCGAGGACGACTCCGCCGCTCCCTTCGGCTCTGGCTGGCAAGGCCAGGAACGCGAAGGCGATTGCCGCGACGAGCGCAAGGGTGATCAGTCTCTTCACTAGCATGACTCGACCTCTTCGCTCTGGCCGCCGTTGATCCTCCAGCCGTTGTTGACTTCGATCACGTCGAACAGCGTCTCGACGAACCGTCCGCGGTCGGGATCCAGGACCGAGTCCCCGTTGGCGTCGACCATGTCGCTGTTGGTGCTGTCGCTGCAGACCTGTACCTCGACTGATCTCACGTCCTCGGTCTCCGTGACCGGTCCAACGTTCCCGTAGGTGTAGGTGCTCTCGCCCACCTGAACGGCCCCGATGCTGCGGTAATTGTTCACGACCTCGGACAGCGCACTGGTGTAGGAGCCGGTCGTGATGTCAGCCACCTGCTGGAAGTCCTCCTCGGGATCGCTGCGGACGGCGTTGAGGGCACGGAAGTACTCGACGACGGCGGCCTGCGCGGCCTCCTGGTCCGGGTCGAGGGTGCTGGTCGGCGTCGGCGACGCGCTCACACTCGTCGGGGACGCTGACGGCGTCACTGCCGCCGAACTCGAGGCCGTGGTGGGGGTGGGTGACTCGGTGGCGGTCGGGGTGCAGGCGGTCAGCAGCGTGAGTGCGATGAGGATCGCGGGTGCGGTTGCCTTGGTCATCGGTGCCTCCGGTCAGGATTCGGTGAGTCGTTGGGTGGGTGCGGTGGCTGTCACGTCGATGTGGACGGGGAAGCCGGGGATCACCCGCAACGCATCCCCCGCCACCGAGACGGTTGTCAGTGTCGCGCTGCGGGTTGCGTCGATGGTGATCTGGTTCAGGGAGCCGTTGCCCGCAGCCTGCGCGGCTGCGGTTCGGCCCTGGGCGGGGGTTGCATTCAGGGCCGCGGCGGTGCGGGCGCCGTCCTGCGCCGCGGCGAGGGCGGTGGCGTGGGCCCAGGTGATCATGGCCCATTGCATCGCGAGCCACAGCGCCGCGGCCACGAGGGGGAACAGGATCGTGGTCAGGACACTGCCGGACAGGCCGCGCTGGTCGCGGCTACTGGGGAAGGTTGGCCTGCACATAGGAGGTGATGGCGGCGATGATGATCACGGCGATCGCGACCGCGCCCGCGAGGAGGATGGCGTTCTCGGTGGACTGCGACAGACCCCGCTCATCCCGCCCCCGACGCGGCCGGGTGGTGGTGAGGGTGGCGTGGAGCCAGCAGTACAGGGTCAACATCATGACGGTTCTTCCTTTCAGGCGATCATGCGGAGGATTGCTGGGGTGACCAGCGTGAGGGCGAGGATGAGGACGAGGCCGGCGACGGGGACGGCGATGCGTTCGCTGGCGGCGTTGGCGCGGCTGATCTGAGCATTCAACGTGGCGTTGCGCATCGCCGCCGCCCTCGCGCGGAGGGAGTCGTAGACGCGGGTGCCGTCGGTGCCGCCGAGGCGCATGATGTCGGCCAAGTCGACCAGATCCGGCAACTCGAGCTCGTGCCCCATCTGAGCAAGCGCGTCCCACGGGTTCTGGCCGGTGTACTGGGTGCGGCGCAGGACGGCGGCGAGGCGTTGGAACACCCACGAGTCACCGGTGTCCGCCGCCCGCACCAGCGCCTGCGGGACCGTGGCGCCCGCGAGGCGTTCGAGGGCGACCATCTCCACGAACGCGCCCAGCGCGTAGGAGAAGTCCTCCCTCGCCTTGCGGGCCTGATCCTTGAGCTCGTTGTTGGGCAGGAACCACAACACCACCGCCAACCCGACAGACCCGATCACCGGGATCGCGACCGGGATCGGGAGCCCGATCAGCATGGTGGCGGTCCCGATCACGGGCACCAGGAGGAGGCCGAGGGTGGCGGAGATGATCTTCGACCCGTAGAACCCGGCCCTCGTCCGGCCCAACAGTGCGAGGTCCTTGTCCGGCGGAGTCCCCCACACCACCGGCGGCAGGACACGCTCGGCCCACCGCCCGACCCTCGACTCAGTGTCAGACTGCGTAACCGTAGTCGTCTGATCGGTGAGAGGGGAGGGTTGGAGCCGGCCGATGGCGTCCTTCAGATGCGTCGGCGCCGGCACCAGCCCCGCGACGAGCAGCACGAGGCCGGCGGTGAGGGCGGCGCCGGAGAGCATGGCGAGTTGTAGGCCGGTCATCGTCCCGCCTCCAACACCTCGGCGGCCTGGCCGATGAACCGTGGCAGCGGCTTCGCGGCACTGATCCTGGCCATCCACCCGAGCGCCAGGAGGAACAGGGCCATGAACCCGGTCAGCAGCAACTGCCCCAACGGAGTCCGGTACGGCTCGACATAGGAGCCGGCGATGAACAGGCCCGCCAGCAGCAGGATGGAGATGATGGTGATCATCCGGGCGGCGGTTCTCGCCTTCTGCTGCTCGGTCTCCACCTGGCGGCGGGCCCGAACGTCCTGGTCGATGGATTCGGCGAGGCCCTGGATCGCGGACGCGACGCCGGGACCCCTCCTTTCGGAGGCCAGGATCAGGGTGGCGGCGAACAGGTCACCGGTCGCGTCGTCGAGCTCGTCCGCGAACGCCCGCAAAGCCTTGCCGGTGGACCAGTTCGCCCGGATCCGGGCCGCGAGCCGGCCGATCTCCGGCGCGAGGGCGGTGGGTGCGGAGCGTGCGGCGTGCAGGATCGCCTGCTCCAACCCCCGCCCCACCGTCAGCACGCCGGCGAGGCCGCGGGCGAAGTCCGCCAATGCCCCCAACCGCTCAATCCTGTTCCTGCTCCTTCCCTTGACCAGGCGCCACCCGGCCACCGCGCCCGCGGGGACGATGAGCAGCGCGACCAGCCAGCCAGTCACGGCCGCCACCACCGCACCGACAGCGAGGCCGGCCAGGGCCACGGACCGCACACCGGTGAGGTGGCGGGTGCGGCGGACGGAGCGGGGTCGTGCCGGTGGGACCGGTCGGGGGGTGAGGCCGTAGATGAGCATCAGGATCCCGGCGACGACCGTCGCGCCTGACAGTGCAGCGAGAAGCATCATTCGACGGTCCCCCTCTCGGCGTTGAACCCGGCCAGGTCGAACCCGAACCCGGCCAGGAACCGGAGGCGCTCGGGAAGCAGGTGGGCGGTGGCGCGGCGGGTGCCGGGGGCGGCGGTGAAGATGGTGGTGGCGGCGTAGCCCTTGGCCTGTTCGCCGGGTTCGACGGCGATGATCTCGGAGACCCAGCGGCGTTTCCGCCACGACCCGTCCGGCTGCGGTTCGGAGTCGACCTGGAGCTGGACGATCAGGTCGATGTCCTCAGCGATCACGTTCAGCGCGTACTCGCGGGTGATGTTCGCGCCCTCCTGCGTCGCGCACGTCACGAGCTTGCGGATCGCGCCCTCCGCCGACCTGGCATGCGTGGTCGACATCGACCCCGAACCGGACTGCATGCACTTGAACATCGTCACGATCTCCGACCCGCGCACCTCCCCCACAATCGTGTAGCTCAAATTGGCGCGCAGCGAGTCCTCGAGGGCCTCCCGTACGGTGTATTCGCCGGCGCGGCGGCCGTTCAGGCCGATCTCCCCCGACCCGGGGTTGGCCTGCCACTCATGCACCACCTGATGGTCCCCGGTGTCCTTCAGATACAGCTCGTACTCGGTCTCGATCGTGCCGATCTGCACATGCGCCGGCAACTCATGCGCCAACGCGCGCAGCATCGTCGTCTTCCCCGTCCCCTGATCCCCCGACACCACCAACGACAGCCGGGCCTGCACCGCCGCCGACAAGAAACTCGCCGCCACCGACGACAACGACCCCAACGCCACCAGTTCACGCAGCCCGGCGTCGACGAGGCGGTTGCGGCGGATGATCACCGTCGGCCTCGATGTCACCCACGCCGACGCGAACAACCGTGCTCGGTTCGGCAACGACAGGTGCAGCTTCGAGGCGGCCTCGCTGAACTCCCGCGGCCGCGGCTGATGGGCCGCCATGAACGTCAGATATTCGATCAGCTGCTGATCAGACGACGCCACCGGCGCCGCCGGCACCAGAGCGCCGTCGCTGTTCTCCACCAGCACGTTGTCGAACCCGGAGATGATCACGTTCTCGATCGACTCATCATCCAGATACGGCTGCAGGCGGCCCAACCGGAACACCGCATCAAACAACGCCCGCGCCAGGCGGGCCTGATGCTCGAGGGTCCACGTCACCAGGCCCTGCGAGGTCGCGGTGCGGGACTCCTCCTCCAACACCAGAGCGATGATCTCCCGCCCCACATCCTCCCGCTCCGCCGGGTCCGGGTCCCGTTCCGACAGTTCGGCAGAGACCCGCTCCCGCAACCTGTCGACGAGATCCCAATCCACCTCACCCGACAGCGCACGCTGCACCCGCGCCACCGGCACCCGCCGCTCCACCGGCGACGACGCCGACGCCGGCACGGAGGCTGTCGTCGCAGCGGGCCGCGGTGACGCATCCTCCCTCTCGGCCTCTGCCCCGGTGGTCGGGATCATGCGGAACCGCCCTCGGGACCGGCCCCTAGGCTCGGCAGCCGGCTGGGTGAAGAGGGCCAGGGTGGCCGGATCCAGCCCGGCCGCGGCCTCGATCGGATCACTCATCGATCAGCACCTCCACACGCGACTCCACACCGGCCCGCAGCGTCTCGGCTGCCTGCCGCAGGCCGCGGCGCAGCGCGCTCGCGCGGCGGGGCTCCGGCCGGCCATGGCTCAACACCGCCGCCTCATCCGGCGCCCAGGGCAACGTCACCGCCACCGGACGCTTCACCACCTGCCCAACCGAACGCGCGCTGTACGGACGCCCAGGGCCCACCAGCAACACCTTCACCGGCGACTCCGCGGGAACGTGGGCGGCCGTCGCGGCCGCAACCGACACCAGATCGGAGCGCATCACCACCACCACCTCATCCGCCCCCATCGCCAACGGGGTTGCGTGGTGGAGGTGTCCGAGGCGCCCCAGGTCAATCAGCACGTCCACACCGAGCGTGGACAGGCCGCGGAGCTCGGCGGCGAGCGCCGACCACAGATCCGTGAGCCCACCCGCCTGCGCCGCCCCCGCTGGACCCGGAATGAAGGAGGCGGTCTCGGACAGGCGAAGTGGCTTCTCTCGGAGCGCAGTGGTGAGGTCGCCCTGCCGGTACGCGGTCCACAACTCGATCAGCGTGCCCGGATGCCCGACCCGGCCGGCGAAGAACCCGGCCAGGATCGCCGACCCACCCACCGGATCCGCATCCACCAGCAACACCTCACCCGGCCACTGCAACGCGAGGCCGAGAACCGTGGTGGTCACGCCAGGGGAACCTGCCGCCGATGTGAAGGCGTAGATGGCCATGTCACTGCTCCCGGCTGTCCAACACCAACGCCGCACGACCCAACGCCGCCGCAGCCGCGGTACGTGGCGCGTCGGCCTCAGCGACGTCGACCGACACCGTCAACTGCCCCGACGCCTCATCCCTCATGGTGGCGGCCACCACGCCGGCGATGACCAGATCACCCGTGCAGGCGGAGGATGCGGTGGTGCCGTCTGTGCTGGTGGTGTCGGCGGTGCAGGCGTAGACAGGCTCGGTGAGGATCACCCGCACCCGATCCCCCACCAGCAACTCGACCGCAGGCTCCGCACCCGGCGGCAGCGACATCCCCACCACCGTCCTGCCCGCCGAGGGAACCATCTCCGCCGTTCCCAGGCCGGGATCCACCAGGGCACCGGCGGCGACATCATGCGCCGCGCGCTGCCCCACCAGCTCATCGAGCTGGTCTGCGTCGATGTAGGCGAGCTGCTCATTCGGCGCGATCTGCACCGTCGCGAACAAGTCCGCAGTGAGGAGCGTTCCTCGGGTGATCGGGACCCTGGCCGCGACCGCGTCCACCGTCGACCCCGTCGACCAGAACACCAACGCCCCACCCGCACCACCAAGAAGAATCAACAGCACCGCGACGACCGCGAACAGCGGCCGCCGCTGCGACCGCACCGACGACACCACCGCCGGCGGCACCGACCCGACACTCGACGATGCGGTCGGCGTCGTGGTCGGCGCCTCACTCGTTGGAGCCTGAATCATCCTCACACCCCTTAGAACCCCGCCCCGACCCGCCTACAGCGGAACGAGATTGTCGAGTTTCCACACCAACCGGCACGACGCGCATGAGACGCCCGGGGCCGGACGGCCGCTGTACGCAACCGCGAGGCACCGCACCCGTTCTGTCGGTGCCCTGCTAGAGGGCACCACATCGTGACCGGTTCAGCCATGCCGCAGTCTAAGAACACCCCGGGTTCACCCTTAACCTTCGGCCAACCCCTGCTCATCGCGACGGCCCCCGCTGGTCAAGCCGGTGCCCCGGCGCCGGTTCGTCACCGAAGCCCTTGGTCCGCTGCTTGGCTTCCCGACTCAGGGCGTCGGCCAACTGCCCCAGACTCACCGGACCGGTCGGGGTGTCGTCGCGGGCGTAGCCGGACCGCAGCTCGTCGACCGCGCGCCGCTCCCGGTCCTGCGTGCCCGAGGTCGACAGGCCCAGGTCCTCCCCGACCTCCCGCAACAGGCGCGGCTTCTCACCGTCCAAGCCGAGGCGCTGCTCCGCCACCGGGCGGAGCCTGTCCGGGAGTCCCTCCACCAGGCGGCGGACCCGGGCGTGTTCCTCGTTGAGGATTGCCTGATCCTCCGGCCGAGTCGGTGTCGATCCGGCGACCTTCCGGTCCTCCGCCCCCGCCACGGCGTGGAACGTGTCACTGGGCATCTCCCGCACCCGGGCCTGCTGCTTGCGGAACTCCTTCACGAAGAACCCCATCCGCGAGTACACGTACGTCGACCACCGGGACCTGCCCGGATCCCACGTGTCGGCCAGCTCCATCACCTTCAGCGAGGCCGCGGACACGAACTCGTCGCGCTGCTGCGGGAACACGCGCCGGGACCAGAACCCGACGATCGGCAGGCCCGCCGCCGCGAGCGTCGCCCTCGCCCGCTCCCCAGCTTCGACCACCTCATCCGACCCCGACGCGCCGGCCTGCACCGCCGCCAGGCCCGCGTCACGCTCCCCCGCCAACTCGGCAAGCCGCGCGATGTCGTCGAGCGGAACGCGGTCCACATCCCACACCCGACCCCGCGGCATCTCCACCAGCTCGGGTCCGGGCTGCGACGTGAGCGGCTCAGGCTCCGGAATGGGGGCGGGTGTCTGCACCGTGAACACCTCCGTCTCATGTGGCGGGGTGCGGGCCTCGACAGCTCGGGACAGGTCGCTTCGCGCCTCCAGCAGCGCAGCCGTCGCGACCAAGCCGGAGTCGGGACGCTGCCCGGGAGGGGTGACCGCGGTCGCGGCGATCAGGTTGCCACCCATCCCCGTGGCGAGTAGACCGCGCAGGCGGTCCTCATCCGAGGCGCCCTGGATCGACATCTGCACCGCCACCAGGCCGCGCTGCAGAGGACCCATCGGTTCAGGGGTTCGCGGGACGAGTTCCCGCCACGTCTCGTGCGCCGCGCGCCACTGCTCCCTCGAGGCGTCGACGGCCTCCAGCAGGCGGGCATGGCCGACCCCATCCAGCACCTCGACCCGGTCCATCAACTCGGAGCTCATCGTCAGCAGCGAGTGCTGGGTTCTGGCGATCAGCAACGCCGACGCCCCCGACAGGCCCGGCGCCGCAGACGCCACCGCGTGACTCCACTCCAACAGCCCCGCCTCCACCCCACCCGCGGACGCAGGGGCGAGGAAACGGCGCTCCACCCCGGCCAGCAGAAGCCTGTCCGGCCCCTCCTCCGCCCCACGTGCCGCGGCGCGGGTCACCAGCAGCGCCACCCGCCGCAACTCCCCCGCCTCCACTGCCCCCACCAAGCCGCCTGTCGGGCTGTTCAGGCCGAGCCTCGACACCAGCCCAGCGTCAGGGTCAGGGGTCACGAGGGTTCCGATGGCAGCCGCGTGGCGGATCCTCGGATCCGCACCCCGCAAGGCCAGATTGCTGCGCGCCATGACGTCGGCCCAGGCACCTGGCGTCACCAGCTCGCCGTCCAGATCCGTCGCCCGGCGGAGCGCCCGTTCGAAGCCGGCCATCAGCGGGCCCCCGTCAGCTCGACCCGCAGCTCCGCGAGCAGAGCCGCCAACCCGGCAGCTTCACCGCGGGAGGTGGCGGGGTCCCAGCGGGAGGTGAGCGCATCCGCGCGCGTCACGCAGCCCGCCACCGTGACCGGGAGAGCGACCGGCCCCGACCTGCCGCCGACCGCGAGATCCGACGCGATCGCCTGACACGCCAACAGCCCCAACGCCGCCTCGCCCGACACAGCGCCGTCGTTCATCACCAGGTCGCAGGCGTGGTCCACCAGGACAAACACCTCGAACACGTCATCGGCCACGATTCCCTCTTCCTCTGCACGGGCAGGACGCCCGCTAGACATGTGATGGGCGTCGACCTCAGTGATTTCCCGCTATCCACAGCCGAGAAGATCCGGGGCGAGCCTCGCCATACCTTCTGGAACCCCAACTCGGTGCCGCCACAGCGGAAACGACTTCGGCGAATCTCCGGAACACCGGGGAGGGGACGTTTCAGGACCATTCGGGAACGTTCCCTCCGCGCGGCCGGCAGCGGCTCGGCCTGTGGACAACACCCGCGTTGTCCACAGTCAGCGGGCACACAGGCCGGAACTGACCCCAGGTGCGTTTACGATGCGCAGGCATGGGCACCTGCAAGGCATACCGCTGCGCCACAGAAACCGACGAGGTGCTGTGCCGCGAACATGCCAAGCGCCTCCGCAGTGGCGGCGGGCTCCCCACCGCGGCGGAAACGTTCCCCGGCGACCCCTCCGGCCACGGCATCTTCGGCCACCTCGAGCAGACCGAGTTCGGGGCGATCTGCCACGAGTGCGGCCACCCGGTCATCTCGGTCGCCCTCCACGCCTACCGGACACACGGGCTCAGCGCCGCCGACTACCGGCGCCGCCATGGCATCCCCCGCAACATCCCCCTCGTCGCCGACCAGGTCACGGCCAACCGCGCCTCCGACACTCCGCGGGCCCTACGCCGTAGGCTTCCCTGCCGACGCTGCGGCGCCACCTACACCGTCAAAGGCCGGCTCTGCGACACCTGCAAACAGAACCCCCCACCCCAAGCGCCCAAGCGGCCACGACGGCGCGCGCTCACCCCCGACGAAGAAACCGCGCTCCGGGAAGCGTTCGGCACCGACGACCTGAACGCCCTGATCCGCGACCTGCAGAACGCCGGGGCACTCTCCCGCGACATCACCCGGGCCCTCGGACGATCCAACTCCTGGATCAGCCGCCACCACCCGCGGGCCAACCGCAAGCCCAGACGCCCACGCAGCTCGTCAGAGACCTCAGAGGCCAGTCCCGGATCCGACGCCGACGTCGCCTGAACAGATCCCTTCCACTCGGCCCGGTGGACCCTCCGGGACGGGACCTGTCCGAATCACAGCCGACAATGGACGGCGGCGCCCTTCGGAGCGGAGCCGACGCCACCCTCGCTCACACCGCCATGAGCGGGTCCAGCCGGAGCCGAGAGACTGCCCGCCCCGGGATGTCTAGATGTACTGACCGGGGACGTTGATCAATCGTGAGAAGGGCGGCTGGCCTCCGCAGGCGGTGTGTGGTCGGTGCTGGTTGTACTCGTGGAGCCAGTCGGGGAGGGCATCGCGGCGTTCGTTCTCGCTCGTGTAGCAGCGCGCATACGCCCAGCCGTCGGCCATGGTGCGGTGGAATCGCTCGACCTTGCCGTTGGTCTGTGGGCGGTATGGCCGCGTTCGCTTCGGAGTGATCGATAGAGCCTCGCACGTGTCTCGCCACAGGTGAGAGCGGTACGCACCACCGTTATCGGACAAGATGCGCTCAATAGCGACCCCTCGGTCGGCGAACCACTCGACCGCTCGATGCAGGACTTCGACGACGGTGACAGCGGATTCGTCGTTGTGAACCTCGGTGTAGGCGACGCGCGAGTGGTCATCGAGGATTGTGTGCACGAACGCATACCCGAGCTTGGGGTTGCGCCACTTGTTCTTCGGCTTGCCGGGAGTGACGGCACGATTCCTCGATCCTTGACGTCGGCCAACGTATCGCCAGCCCCCGCCGTCGGGGATGTTCCCGAGCTTCTTGACGTCCACGTGCACGAGCGAGCCAGGGTGGTCGTGTTCGTATCGGCGGATCGGCTCGCCGGTGGCACGGTCGACGTAGGAAAGTCGATTCATGCGCGCGGTCGTGAGGATGCGGTGGACCGTGGCCGGGGCGATGCCGAGTCGGGCTGCGAGTTGAACAGGCCCTTCCCTCAGGCGCATTCGTAGGCTCACGCACCGTTTTGTCGTCTTCTTGCTCGTCTTGTTCGGTGAGGACTTCGGACGTGACGAGCGGTCTTGCATCGGCTCGCCAGCAAGGTAGCGGTCGACCCACCGTTTCACGGTTGGCCACGACACCTGGAAGCGGGCAGCGACCTCGCTGATCGGCCATCCTTCCTCGATGACGAGGCGGGCGACTCGTTGACGATGGCGTGGGGTCAGCGCGGCATTGCGGTGACTCAAAGGGCCTCCTGAGATAGATCGGTGGCCGGCCGCGTTTGCGACGGCCACCGGATGATGGGGTTGGCGTAGAGATCTCTACTCGGTGCCTTGCGCTGCGTGGAAGGTAAGTGCTGGCTCGAGCCAGGACTCGAGCCCAGGTCCCTGGAGCGCGGCCTGCTCGACGCTGATCCAGCCGTCGCCCATGGGGCGGTCTGCGCCCATGAGCGCGGGGTGAGCACCAGGGCGGGCGAGCAGGTCTTCCGCGTCAGCGGGGTCGATGCGTAGCAGGAGTGTCCCTTCCCGACGAGCGGCGACGACCATCCGGTCCTCGACCATGAACGACACTCCCCCGAACATCGGCACCTCACGAGGGTTGCGAGCTCTTAGCGCGTCACGAACTCGGTCGACCAGGTCCTTCTGTGCTGTCATCGTCCACCCTTCTCGATGTACTCGGGGCCGCTGTAGTGAAGGTTCAAGGACGCGATGCGTCCGCCGTCGAAGGTGAAGAACTCCGCGAAGGTCATGGGACCGCCGGGCATGGTCGCCGTGTAGAGCACGGCGGAGCCGTTAGGGCCGTGCACGTCGTGGATGATCTCGATCTGCTTGACCGTCGCAATGAAACCGGCAACCCCGCCCAGGAAGCCATCGGTGGCGTCGGGGAGGTGTCCAGCGAGGGAGCCCGTGAAGTCGAGGTGGTCACCCAGCAGAGGCCGTAGGTCAGCCCCGTCCTGGTAACTGTCGATGCCGGACTCGAGGATCCGGTAGTAGTCCTTGAGGGTCTGAGGTGCGGCAGAAGACAGGGTGGCGGGCATGGCTCTCCTTGGTGTGAGAATGGTGTTTGATACTTTCACGCAGGCACTTGATAAAGTCAAGGGGGTTCAGGTGAAGTCCTACGGACAGCTCTGCTCGATCGCTCGCGCCCTGGATGTCGTCGGTGACCGGTGGACTCTCCTGATCGTGCGTGAGCTGCTGATCAGGGGCGCATTGCGCTTTGGCGAAGTCCAGCGCGGCCTGCCTGGCATCGCGACGAACCTGCTCACCCAGCGTCTGCGGGACCTCGAGACCAACGGTGTCGTCGCCCGCGAGCCCGCCCCAGGAATCCCGGGCACGCCAACGTATCGGCTTACCGAGCGTGGCCGGGCCCTGGACGGAGTGCTGCGCGAGCTTCTGAAGTGGGGTGCACCGACGGTTCCAGACGCGCCGAGTGATGCGATCTTCCAGATGCACTGGCTCAGCCAACCGGCACGCTTCCTCCTCGCGGATCACAGACCGGACGAGCCACCGATCGTGATCCGGTTCGGCACCTTCGACGACGGCTTTGACCTCACCGCCGTCGACGGGTCCATCACGGTGGACCCTTGCCAGCGCGATGTCAGCCCCCTGGCGGGTGTTACGGGCCCCGGGCCGGTACTGGTTGCCCTCCTACAAGGCGCAATGCCTCTGCCCGCCGCTATCGCGCAGGGCGTGGATGTCACCGGCGATGCCGCGGCCCTGACGCGAGTTCTACCAGCGCCGCAAGCGTCGACTAACATCCCCGGTCAGTACAGTGTTGTACTGCCCGGAGACGTTGATCGAGCCGCCACGGCCCTGGCGGTCGTGTAGCGACACCACAGTGGTCGTCAGACAAGTGACTGTTTCTAGGCCGGGGCTTCCCTAGCCTCGATCTTTCATGACGGCCCCGATCGGGGGTTGTCGGCGCCGGTGGCGTCGATGCTGGTCTGATTCTTGCAGGAGGGTGCGACAAGACGCCGCGTGACGTTCGCGGTGGGCGGGGTTCC
>JAUHXZ010000051.1 GCA_030426725.1 Actinomycetes bacterium | reverse complement strand
GTTTCCGGGCGAGGCGTCAGGCGAGCGAGGAGTAGGCGCCGCCGTTGATGAGGTCGGTGAAGCCGAGATCCTCCATGATCCCGATGGCGGTGGCCGAGCGGTTGCCGGAGCGGCAGTAGACGACGTAGGTGTCGTCCTTGGACAGCTCCGAGACCTTGGCCTCGAAGTCGGCGGACTGGACGTCGATGTTGAGGGCCCCGTCGACATTGCCGCTGTCGTACTCCGAGGGGGTCCGCACGTCGATGACGGTGGCGCCATCGGCGATGGCGGTCTTGGCGGCGTCGGTCTCCGAGCCCGAGCATGCGCTCAGGCCGACCAGGGCGGTCATGGCCACGATGAGGGCGATCAGGGCGTTACGCATCTTCATGGCGCCCATCATATACCCCTACGGGTATCGATTCATCACAGTTCGATAACGGCGCTGGCCAGGGTCGGAATCTTCCGATAGCGTTAACATCGTTCGTCGGACGAAGGCAACAGGGCCATCGCCTGACAGGTACGAAGGAGTACTCATGACGAAGCTTCTTGAGCTGAAGAACGTCTCCAAGACGTTCCCAGGCGTGAAGGCGTTGAGTAACGTCCATCTTGACCTCAATGCGGGGGAGGTGCTCGGCCTGTGTGGGGAGAACGGTGCCGGCAAGTCCACCCTCATGAAGATCCTCACCGGGATCTACACCCCTGATCCCGGTGCCGAGATCTGGCTGCAGGGCAAGAAGGTGGATGTCCGCAACACGAATCACGCCCGGGAACTCGGGCTCAGCATCATCCACCAGGAACTCAACATGGTTCCCGACCTGACCGTGGCGCAGAACCTGTTCCTCGGGCGTCCGGGCAGCCACAAGGGCGGCTACATCGACGACTCGAAGCTCAACCGCGACGCGGCGGAACTGTTCGAGCGCCTGGGGATGAACCTCAACCCCAAGACTCACCTGCGCGACCTGTCGGTCGCCCGCCAGCAGATGGTGGAGATCGCCAGGGCCCTGTCCTACGACTCGCGGATCCTCGTCATGGACGAGCCCACCGCGGCCCTGACCGTTGCCGAGACCGAGGCGCTGTTCGACATGATCCGCGACTTCGTCACCCCGGAGACGGGCCTCATCTACATCTCGCACCGCATGCCCGAGATCGAGGAGATCACCGACCGTGTGTCAGTGCTCCGCGACGGCGAGTACATCGGCACGGTCAAGACCGCCGACACCGAGATGCGCGAGATCATCTCGATGATGGTGGGCCGCGAGGTTTCCGGCGATGCCCGGCCCCGCACCCACCGCAAGTCCGACGACGTCATCCTCAAGGTGGAGGGTCTCAACACCAAGAAGTTCCTCCACGACATCTCGTTCGAGGTCCGCGAGGGGGAGGTGCTCGGCTTCGCCGGCCTGATGGGTGCCGGCCGTACCGAGGTGGCGCGCGCCGTGTTCGGGGCCGACCCCCGCACGACGGGCGACATCATCGTCCACGGGAAGAAGGCAAACGTCCGCAATGCGGCGGACGCGGTCCGCGCCGGCATCGGCTACCTGTCGGAGGACCGCAAGCATTTCGGGCTCCTGCTTGACCAGGACATCAAGGCCAACACCGTGATGGCTGCCATGAAGGACTTCAGCATCGGCGGCTTCATTCTCGACGGGAAGATCAAGACCGTGGGGGCCGAATACTCGGAGAAGCTCAGGGTCAAGACTCCGAGCGTCAACCAGTTGCTCGGCAAGCTCTCCGGCGGTAACCAGCAGAAGGTCGTCATCGCCAAGTGGCTCGTCCGCAACTGTGACGTGCTGATCTTCGATGAGCCGACGCGCGGCATCGACGTCGGCGCGAAGGAGGAGATCTATACCCTCATCGAGCAGCTCTCCGGCCAGGGGAAGGCGATCATCGTCATCTCGTCCGAACTGCCCGAGGTGCTGCGGGTCTCGCACCGCGTCGCCGTCATGGCCCACGGCCACATCACCGGCTTCCTCGACAACGAGGACGCAACCCAGGAGAACATCATGGAGCTCGCCACCGTAGGCATGGCTCAGTTGAAAGGACACGCAGCGTGAGTACTGATGCCGCCACCAAGCAGGCCCCCGCCGAACAGTCGCGGGCAATGCAGATCCTCAAGTCGTCGATCCAGCAGGTGTTCGTCTTCGCCGCGCTCATCGTCGTCTTCGTTTTCTTCATGATCTTCGCGCCCAACTTCGATCCGGCCGTGATGATCCCGAGCATCCTCCTGCAGGCTGCGGCCCTGGGCACCATGGCCCTGGGCGCCACGTTCGTCATCGCCACAGGCGGCATCGACCTGTCGGTCGGCACCGGCATGACGTTCGCCGCCGTGATGGCGGGCGTGTTCATGTCGGGCTCCTACATGAACCTGCCCCTGGGGCTCGGGCTGGTCCTCACCCTGCTCGTCGGCGCCGCGATGGGCCTGGTCAACGGCCTGCTCATCGCCTACCTGCGGATCCCGCCGTTCATCGCAACGCTCGCCATGATGATGGTCACCCGAGGGCTGTCGCTCATCATCTCCAATGCGTCCAGCATCAAGATCGAGAACCCGGACTACTCCGCGATCGCGAACGGCCGGATCCTCCCGTTCCTGTCCAATGCGGCGCTGATCTTCGTCGTCCTCGGCATCGTCGCCGCCGTCATCCTCGGCAAGACCCTGCTCGGGCGTTACGCGCTCGCGATCGGTTCGAATGAAGAGGCCACGCGCCTGTCCGGTATCAACGTCAAGGCCTGGAAGGCACTCGTCTACGTCACCGCCGGCATCTTCACCGGCTTCGGCGCCATCCTGTACTCCGGCCGGTTCGGCTTCGTCCAGCCTGCCGAGGGTCTGGGCATGGAGCTGCAGGTCATCGCCGCGGTCGTCATCGGCGGCACCTCGCTGTCGGGCGGCCGGGCCAACATCCTGGGCTCCATGATGGGCGCCCTGCTCATGATGACGCTGAGCGTCGGTCTCCAGATGATGGGTGTGGCCCAGCAGTGGCAGCTCGTCGTCACCGGCGTCGTCGTCCTGCTCGCCGTCTACGCGGACATCCTGCGCAGGCAGCGCGCCTCCGCCGTCTGACCATCAGCAACACACCTCAACCACGGGAGGGCGGTCCTCCCCCAATCGAAAGGAAAACCGCCATGCGCATTCTGCGCTCCGCACTGGCAATGTCGTCGGTGCTCGTCCTGGGCCTCACCGCCTGCTCCACCTCGACCTCCACCGAAACCACCGAACCGATGGCCACCGAGACCTCGATGGCCGCCGAGACGTCGGAGCCCATGGAGACCATGGCCGCCGGCGACGTCCCCATGGGGGACGGGTCGCAGACCATCTACCTCGTGTCCAAGGGCTTCCAGCACCGCTTCTGGCAGGCAGTGAAGCAGGGCGCCGAGCAGGCGGGTGAGGACTACAACTACCAGGTCGAGTTCGTCGGCCCGGAGAACGAGCAGGCCGTCACCCAGCAGCTCGACATGCTGCGGACCGCCCTTCAGTCGGGCCCCGCCGCGATCGGCTTCGCGGCCCTCGACTCCGGAGCGGCCGGCCCGGTCCTCGAGCAGATCCAGGCCGCCGGTATCCCGATCATCGCGTTCGACTCGGGCGTCGACTCCGACATCCCGCTGACCACCGTCTCGACCGACAACCGCGCCGCCGCCGCCGAGGCCGCCAAGCAGATGGTCGATCTCATCGGTGGCGAGGGCACCGTCGGCCTCGTGTGCCACGACCAGACGTCGGCCACCGGCAAGCAGCGCTGCGAGGGCTTCCAGGAGTACATGGCCGAGAACGCTCCCGACGTGAACGTTCTCGACCCCCAGTACGCCGGTGAGGTCGGCCTGGCCGCCAACACCGCCAAGGCGCTCATCCAGGCCAACGCGGACATCGTCGGCATCTACGGCTCCAACGAGGCCTCCGCGATCGGCGCCCTGCAGGGCACCGTCGAGTCCGGCAAGGATCTCGTCGTCGTCGGCTTCGACTCCGGCAAGGCCCAGCTCGACGCCATCCGTAGCGGTGACGAGGCCGGCGCCATCACCCAGTCGCCGGTGAAGATGGGCTACGAGACCGTCGTCGCCGCCATCCGCGCCATCAACGGCGAGGAACTGCCCCCGGTCATCGACTCCGGCTTCGCCTGGTACGACGCGGGCAACATCGACGATCCCGAGATCGCCGAGAACCTCTACGAGTGACCGACCGGGGCGGGCCGCCTGAGGCCCGCCCCCTCACTCACACCGCCAGCACCGGTCCAGCGCGCCGTCCACACGGCGCGCCGGCTCGGCGCGAGCGTGCCCGACGCAGCCGAGCCCGGCCGGCCTGCGCCGAACACACCGAGCCGGACACAAGCAAACTCGTCACTGATTGAAGAAGAAGGTGTGATTCGTGACCAACTACCCCAAGATCGGCATCCGACCCATCATCGATGGTCGGCGTCGCGGAGTCCGGGAGAGCCTTGAGGACCAGACCATGGGCATGGCCCTGCGCGTCAAGGAGCTCTACGAGTCCGAGCTGCGCTACCCCGACGGCAGCCCCGTCCAGGTGGTCATCGCCGACTCGACCATCGGACGTGTGCCCGAAGCACAGGCCGCCGCCGAGAAGTTCAAGCTGGCCAACGTGGGCCTCACGCTCTCGGTGACGCCCGCCTGGTGCTACGGCTCCGAGACCATCGACATGGATCGCTCGATTCCGCACGCCATCTGGGGTTTCAACGGTTCTGAGCGCCCCGGCGCCGTGTACCTCGCGGCCGCGCTCGCCGGGCACGCGCAGCTCGGCATCCCCGCCTTCGGGATCTATGGTGAGGAGGTCCAGGACGCCGATGACGAGACGATCCCCGACGCCGTCCGCGCCCGCCTGCTCGACTACGCCACCGCCGGCCTGGCTGTCGCGCAGATGAAGGGTAAGTCCTTCCTCTCCATGGGCGGCGTGTCCATGGGCATCGCCGGCTGCGTGGTCAAGGAGGAGTTCTGGAACTACTACCTGGGCATGCGCAACGAGTACATCGACATGATGGAACTCGAGCGCCGCGTCGAGCTCGGCATCTACGACGAGGACGAGTACCAGAAGGCCTACGCCTGGGTCCGCGAGAACCTCAAGCAGGGCGAGGACTTCAACCCGGAGGAGTGGCAGCGCTCCGCCGAGGAGCACGACAAGTGGTGGGAGTACAGCACCAAGCTGTGCCTCATCGGCCGCGACCTCATGGTCGGCAACCCCAAGCTCGCCGAGTTGGGCTTCGAGGAGGAGGCCGTCGGTCACGGCGCGCTCGTGTCCGGCTTCCAGGGTCAGCGCCAGTGGACCGACTACCTGCCCAACGGCGACCTCATGGAAACCATGCTGAACACCCAGTTCGACTGGAACGGCACCCGGGCGCCGCTCATCATGGCCACGGAGAACGACAACCTCAACGGCGCGTCGATGCTCTTCAACTACCTGCTCACCAACCGTGCGCAGATCTTCTCCGACGTTCGCACCTACTGGAGCGCCGACTCGATCGAGCGGGTCACCGGCTACCGCCCCGAGGGGCGCGCCGCCGGCGGCATCATCGATCTGCGCAACTCGGGCGCCACCACCCTCGACGGCACCTTCGCCGCCAAGGACGAAGACGGCAACCCCACGATCAAGCCGTGGTGGGAACTCACCGAGGACGACACCGCCGCGATGGTGGAGGCCACCACCTTCCACCCGGCCAACGGCGGATACTTCCGCGGCGGCGGCATGTCGACGCACTTCCGCTCCGAGGGCGACGTCCCCGTCACCATGAGCCGCATCAACTGGGTCGACGGACTCGGGCCCGTTCTGCAGCTGGCCGAGGGCTACACGGTCGAGTTGCCCGACGAGGTCGCCAAGACCATCGAGCTGCGCACCGATCCCGGGTGGCCCACCACCTGGTTCGTGCCCACGCTCACCGGTGAGGGCGCCTTCACCAGCGTCTACGAGGTGATGAACGCCTGGGGTGCCAACCACGGCGCCATCACCTACGGGCACATCGGTCACCAGCTCATCACGCTGGCGTCGATGCTGCGCATCCCCGTCAACATGCACAACGTGTCCCGTGACCGGATCTTCCGGCCGAAGAACTGGCTCGGGTTCGGCACCGTCGACCTCGAGAGCGCCGACTACCGCGCCTGCGCCCAGTTCGGGCCGCTGTACAACTGATCCCCTCGGGCCACCCCCCCGGTTCGAGGCCGAGGCCCCGTCGCCCGCCGCCCGGCGTGCGACGGGGCCCACCCCACAACACACCACCCAGCTTCCACAGGAGGAACCGCAGTGAGCCCCGTGACCGCCCTCGCCGTCGATCTCGGATCGTCCTCCGGCCGCGTCATCGCCGGCACGCTGCGGGACGGCGTCGTCGAGGAGGTCGAGGTCCACCGGTTCGCCCATGAGGCGACCCTCCACGACCCCATCTCCGACGGTGGCCACGCGTTCCTCGCCTGGGACCTAGACCTCATCGAACGCGAGGTCATCCGCGGCCTGCGCCTCGCCGTCGACCGCTTCCCCGACGCCGTGAGCGTCTCCGTCGACACCTGGGGCGTCGACTTCGTGCCCCTCGACGCCGACGGCGCGCCCCTCGGGCACGCCGTCGCCTACCGCGACGAACGCACCGCGCGGACCCTGCCGGCGTTCCGGGAACGCCTCAGCGACGAGGCCGCCTGGCAGGCAACCGGCATCGCGCCCGCCACCATCAACACCGCCAACCAGCTGTTCGCACTCACCGTCGAGGAGCCCGAGCTGGCCGCCCGGATCGACCACATCCTGCTGCTGCCCGACTACGTCACGTTCCTCCTGTCCGGGGTGACCGGCTGGTCCCGGTCCCACGCCTCGTCGACGGGGCTGTGCCGGCCGGGGGCGTACGAGTTCAATGACGACGTGTTCGCCGCGCTCGGCATCCCACGCGGCTGGGTCGGCCAGGTCACGCCCGAGCACGGCGTCGCGGGGCCGTGCACCGTCCCGGGACTGGAACAACTCACCGTGGTGCGGGCCGGCGCCCACGACACGGCCTGCGCCGTGCATGCGCTCCAGCGCGACGAGTCCGCCGAGAGCTACTTCCTGTCCTGCGGGTCATGGTCGGTGCTCGGGGTGCTGCGCGACGAACCCCTGCTGTCCCAGGAGGCGCGACACCTCGGGCTCACCAACGAGGCCCGCGGCGACGACGGCCTGCGCCCCCTGTTCAACATCACCGGACTGTGGATCCTGCAGGAGTGCCAGCGGGAGTGGCGTGCCACCGGGCACACGCACGACATCGTCGAACTCGTGCGGCTGGCGGGCGCGGCCCCCTCGACCGGTCTCCTCATCGACCCCGACGAGCCCGGCTTCGCCCAGCCCGGCGGCATGGTCGGCCGGGTCACCGACGCGCTGGTCAAGCTGGGCGCCGACGCCGCCGCCCTCGACGAAGGGGCGCTGGTGCGCGTCATCCTCGAGTCACTCGCCGCCCGGTACGCGCGGGGGATCGGCGACCTCGCCGCGCTCACCGGCCACCCCGCGACCCAACTGGCCATGATGGGCGGCGGATCCCGCAACGCGTTGCTGTGCCAGCTCACCGCGGACGCCGTCGGCGTGCCGGTCATCGCCGGCCCGGTGGAGGCGTCCTCCTTGGGGTCGCTGCTGGCGCAGCTCGAGATCATGGGCCACCTGGACCCCGCCGACCGCAACCGGGTCATCGCGGACTCCGCGCGCACGGTCACCTACCGGGCCCGGGCATGAGCAGACGCGGCCCGAGAGCCAACCTCCGCGACATCGCCGAAGCGGCAGGCGTGTCGATGCAGACCGCCTCCCGGGTCGTGCGCGGAGTCGACGTCGTCGCGGAGGGCACCAGACTGCGGGTCCTGGAGGCCATCGAGCGGCTCAACTACCAGCCCAACATGGCCGCCCGGTCGCTGTCGGCGCGGCGGACCGGATCGGTGCACATCATCGACGCGGTGCCGCTGTTCCACGGCCATGCCGCCACCTTCGTCGCCGTGTGCGAGTCCCTCGCAGCGCTCAACCTCCACATCTCCACCAGTGTGCTCAACTCCGAACTCGGCCCACTCCCGCTGCGTTCGCTCGTGCCGGTCGGTGCCGATGCCGTGATCGTCCTCGGTGGGCAGATCGGCGCGGAGGCGTGGCTCGGGACCGTCTCAGCGCAGGTGCCGACCGTCTACGTGGGGCAGACACAGGACCTCCCCGGGGATGCCGTCGGGGTCGCGGTTGATCATGCCGCGGGTGCGCGGATGGCGGTGGAGCACCTGGTGAGCCGGGGTGCGCGCCGCATCGCCCACTTGGCCGGCCCCGAGGAATGGACCGACGCCGCCGAGCGCCATCGCGGCTACGCCGAGGCCTGTGCCGCGGCGGGGATGGAGCCGGTGGTGCTGCATGCCGGCTCCTGGGATGCCGCCGCGGCCGCCCCGCTCGTCTCGGGCCTGCCGGTGGATGTGGATGCGGTCTTCGCCGCCAACGACCACCTCGCCCTCGGTGCCATGAGTGCACTGCAACTGTCGGGTCGCGCCGTCCCCGGGGATGTGCGCGTCGTCGGGTTCGACGATGCGGCCGGCTCCGAATGCTTCCTGCCGTCACTGACCACGGTCCGGCAGGACTTCTCGGGCGTCGGGGAGGCGGCGGTCGTGTCGCTGACCCGCCTTCTGGCCGGCGAACCCGCCGAGCCGACGATCCTCACACCGACGCTGGTCGTGAGGGCCAGCACCTGACGCAAGGAAAGGACACCATGCTCTACGGACCGATGACCCACCCGGAGCTTCTCGGAGCGCTCGCCCGAGGGGGGCACAGCTCGAAGATCCTCATCACCGACGGCAACTATCCGGCCGCGACCGGGGCCCCGGCGTCGGCCGAGCGCATCTACCTCAACCTCGCGCCTGGCCTGCTGACGGTTTCCGACATCCTCGACGTGCTGAAGCGGACCATCCCGATCGAGCAGGCGGGCATCATGATCCCGGCAGCGGATGCCTCGGGCGTCGAGGCGCCGGCCTCCATCCCCGCGCACGACGAGTATCGGGCGGCGCTGCCGGACGTCGAGTTCGTCGAGATCCCGCGCTGGGACTTCTACGACGTCGCCAAGTCCGAGGACGTCTCGGTGGTCATCGTGAGCGCCGACCAGCGACTGTACGCCAACCTCATCCTGACGATCGGGGTCCGCCAGCCGGGGGAGTGACCCCTCCGGCCGGTTGAGCCCGGCCGGAACGGAGCGCCCGCTTCCCGTTGAGAGCCCAACACCTGCGGACGCCAGCTCTACTGCCCGTAGCCAGCCGCAACGTTCGAAGCCAGCGCAATAGCGCTGGCGTCGGACGTTAGGGCTGGCGTCTGCGTTTCCCAGTTGATTGAGCCGGGCGACGGCGCTCTGCGACGTCCCCGCGTCGAAATCCACCCCCGCCCGAAAACCCGACACACCCACCACGCGCCCCACCAAAACTGTCAGACCCTCCTGCAAGAATAGTTCACATGAGCGATTCGACGCGGGAGATGGGGCAGCGGTACATCGCCGCGCTCTGGGACACCGCCCACTCGCTCGACACCGGCAGCGCCATGAACGCGGAACGCCTCGGGGGCCTGGTCGAGTCCATCGCCGAGGCCGAGGCACAGCTCGCCGGGCTGCGGCTGCATCTGCTGAACGAAGCGAGGCTCACCGCCGCGGACGCGGTGATCGACCAGGTGAAGCAGTCGGTGCGCACCACACCGGGGCAGGCGGCAGGCGCGTTGAAGCTGTCCCTGGATCTGGGCGACCGGTTTCCGCTCGTCGGGGCCGCGTTGCAGGAGGGGCGGATCTCCGTGGCGCAGGCCGACGCGATCGTCACCGTGCTGCGGAAACTCCCCACGCGCTTCACTCGCGTCGAGGTGACTCGCTGTGAGGAGTCGATCCTCGACCAGGCCGAGAATCTCGGCCCGGGCGAACTCAGAACGTTGACCCAGTTCCTCCTCGAGTTGGTCGACCCCGACCAGGCCGAGCAGGATGAAGCCAAACGCCTCGCGCGCGAGGAACGCTCCGCGCGCCGGGCCCGGTATCTCAGCCTGGCTCCCGATCATCACGGGTCGACGAGGATCACCGGGCAGCTCCCCGTCGCCGACGCCGCCCTGCTCGAAGCCCAACTCGACGCCCTCATGCCCTCGGCAGAGTCCTACAAGAAGTACGGGGAGGCGCCGTCGAAGGGCGCCCGCCGCGCCGACGCCCTGGTGTTGTTGACCCAGACCGCAGCGAGCACCGGAACCCTCCCCGCCCACGGCGGGGACCGCCCCAACGTCCACATCACCCTCGACTACCAGACGTTGACCACGGGACTCAGTGAGATAGGGCTGCTCGGCTCGGAGGTCACGGGTCTGTCGGCGGGTGCGGCGCGCCGGTTGGCGTGTGACGCGAATCTGATCCCGGTGGTTCTCGGCGGGGACTCGCAGCCCCTCGACGTCGGCCGCGAGCAGCGCCTCGTCACCCCGCCGATCCGGGTCGCGCTCGAAGAACGCGACGGCGGCTGCATCTTCCCCGGTTGCACCGCCCCACACGCGGTGTGTGCGGCGCACCACATCATCCCCTGGTGGGCCGGCGGCGTCACCGCCCAGTCGAACCTCACACTGCTGTGTCCGTTCCACCACCAACTCGTCGAACCCGACCCGCTCCAGTCAGAGGAGTCGCAGTGGACGGTGCACGTCGACGAGGCCACGGGTCTGCCGTGGGTCACCCCACCCAGACACATCGACCCCGCCCGACGTCCCCGGCAACACACCCGCGTGAAGCTGCGCCGGCTCCGCGCCACCGGTCCCGGGGCGTCACCCTGCCCGGACCCCGCCGACGAGCCATCACCCGTGCCGGAACCTCCCGCGGCCGACCAGGCCCGACCGATCACGATCCCACCGGAGTCGCCCGCCAGGGACTCGACTGCGCCCGACCCTCCGGGCGAGGACTCTCGTCTGGAGGAGTTGATCCGGCGTAGCGACGCGATCTGGCACCCCGACGGCTGAACCAACCCGCGGGTCCGCCGGCCACCAGCATGAGGGTGGCGAGGGGTGGGGACGGGGCAGGTTGGGTGGGCGTCGCGATCGGACCGGCGCGGAGCGCCCGTCCCGGGAGCGTGCGCGGCCCGGCCCCACCCCTCGACACCCGGCCCCGGGACAGTTCCGCGGCAGGCAGCGCTCGACGCGGGGACGTCGCAGAGCGACGTCGCCCGGCTCAAGCAACGGCAACAGGGGACGCGGCGAGGGGGAGGTGGCCGCAGCCACCTCCCCCTCGCCGCAGTGGGGTCAGCCCTCGAGGAGCGCCAGACGATCGGGATCGTCCGCGAACACCTCGGCGGCGTTGTCGAGCGTCACCACGACGGGCGACAGCGCGTAGACGTCGACCTCCTTGACGCCGTTGTCGGCCGTCTCGTCCGCGGCGGGCAGATCCTCGCCCTTCTGCAGAGCCTGGATCAGTTCGACCGTCTTGGCGACGAGGTCCTGGGTCGGCTTGGCGACGGTGGAGTACTGCTCACCGGCGGCGATGGAGACGATCGACTCGTTCTCGGCATCGAGGCCGGTCACGATCGGCAGATCCTGGCCGGCCTGCTCGGAGGAGGTCAGGATGGCGCGGGCGATGCCGTCGTTGGGCGACAGCACGCCATCGATCTGCTTGTCGGCGTAGAAGCCGGAGAGCAGGGAGTCCATGCGGGCCTGGGCCTTCGAGTTGTCCCAGTCCTGCGTCGCGACCTGGGTGAAGTCCGTCTGGCCGGACACCACGACAAGGGTGCCGTCGTCGATCTTGGGCTGGAGCACGCTCATGGCGCCAGTGAAGAAGTTGGGGGCGTTGGGGTCGGCCGGGCCGCCACCGAACAGCTCGATGTTGTACGGGCCCTCGCCCGACGCCTCGAGACCGTCGAGCAGGGACTGACCCTGCAGCTCTCCCGTCCGGACGGAGCCGAACTGGACGATCGCGTCGACGGCGTCGGTGTTCTCGATGAGCCGGTCGTAGCCGATCACGGCGACGCCGGCGTCGGCGGCCTTGTCGAGCACCGAGCCCAGCTGCGTGCCGTCGACCGGGCCAACGACGATGGCCTTGGCGCCCTGCTCGATCATGGCCTCGATCTGCTGCTGCTGCTGCGGGACCTTGTTGTCGGCGGCCTGAACGAGAGGGCTGAATCCGGCCTCGGTCAGCTGCTCGGTGAACATGACCTCGGCCTCCTTCCAGTTCTGGGTGCCGAGCCACGGGAGCGCCACACCGATGGTGGCGTCAGGGGCGAAGCCTTCGGCTGCCGCGGCTGAGCCGCTGGCCATCTGGCTCGCGCCGTCGTCGGTGGTGCCTTCCCGTCCGCCGCCGCAGGCGGTGAGGGCCAGCGATGCGGCGAGTGCCGTCACGAGGACCGATGCAGTCCTGAACTTCATGGTGTTCCTTTCGGGTGTACGACCGGTCCGTCCGGTCGGTGTGGGCACGCTTGTGCCCGGATGTGCGCCTTCGTCGGCGCTGGGGTGGTGTTCCCGGCTGGCCGGGGACGGATCGGGTGGATGTCTCAGGATTCGCGCCGGGCGGCTTCGACCGTCTCCGGCATGGTGTCGGCTGCGTCCACGACGGGGCCGGTGGCCGCGGGGACCTCCACCGACTCCTGGGGCTCACGGTCCGCGGCCTTGGTCGACGTCGCGTCACGGCCGAAGGAGCGCATCAGATGGCCGAGGATCGACGGACGGCCCTGCTGCTTGTTGTAGACGTCGAACGCCACGGCCGCGAGGAGGACGAGCCCCTTGATGACCTGGGTCTGGTCGGCGCCCACGCCCATGAGCATCAGGCCGCTGTTGAGGACCGCCATGACCAGGCCGCCGACCATCGACCCGACGACGGTGCCGATGCCACCCGAGACCGCAGCCCCGCCGATGAACACGGCCGCGATGGCGTCGAGCTCCCACATGGTGCCGTCCGACGGGCCCGCGGCGGTTGCGCGGCCGACGAACAGGATGCCGGCCACAGCGGCGAGGAAGGACATGTTGAGCATGACGAGGAAGTAGGTGCGGGCGGTGTTGACGCCTGACAGCGCTGCGGCGGCCTTGTTGCCCCCGACGGCGTAGATGTGGCGGCCGAAGCGGGTGCGCTGCGTGATGACGTGGTAGATGACGACCAACGCGACCAGGATGAGGCCGGGAATCGGGAAGGAGGTGCCTGGTCGTCCGGATCCGAACAGCCAGGTGACGTAGCCGACGACGGCCAGGATGAGCGCGATCCGCACCAGGGCCACCCACAGGGGAGACTCGACACCCCGAGCCAGGGCGTGGCTCCGGTGGCGCAGCTGGCTAGCGACGAACCAGCCGCCCGCCAGGATCCCGAGGAGCAGCGTCGAGTTGTTCATGCCGGTCCAGGCCGGGCCCCACTCGGGCAGGTAGCCGGCGCCGAGCACCTGGAACTGATCCGGCACGGGGACGGAGATCGACTTCGAGATCCAGATCACCAGGCCGCGGAAGATCATCATTCCGGCGAGCGTGGTGATGAAGCCGGGGATGCCGATCTTCGCGAGCCAGAAGCCGTGCCAAGCGCCGATCAGAGCGCCCGTGGCGAGGCCGGTGAGCAGCCCGAGCCACCACGGCCAGCCGTAGTTCGTGCAGGTGATGGCCACCACCATGCCGACGAAGCCGGCCACGGAGCCGACGGACAGGTCGATCTGTCCGATCACGATCACCATCACCATGCCGATCGCCAGGATCAGTACGTAGGCGTTGCCGGAGATCAGGTTCTGGATGTTGGACGATGTGAGCATGCGGCCGTCGGAGACCACGTTGAAGATGATCGCGAGCAGCGCCAGGGCCAGGACCATGGTGTACTGCTGCAGATTTCCGCCGAAGATTTGCTTGATTGTCTTCATGTTCGTGCTTTCAGTTCCCGTCAGGCGCCATGCGTGGCCGACGCGGTGGTGGACGTGGTGGTCATGCGGCGCATCAGCGTCTCCTGGTCGGCGTCCGATGCCGCCAGTTCTCCGGTGATGCGGCCTTCGCAGATGGTGTAGATGCGGTCGCAGATGCCGAGCAGCTCCGGGAGTTCGGAGGAGATCACGATGACCCCCTTGCCCTCGTCGGCGAGCTGGTGGATGAGCTTGTAGATCTCGTACTTGGCGCCGACGTCGATGCCTCGGGTTGGCTCATCGAGGATCAGGACCTTCGGCTGCGGGTACATCCACTTGGCGAGAACGACCTTCTGCTGGTTGCCGCCCGAAAGCGTCGCGACGCCGATGTCGACAGTCGGGGCCTTGATCCGCAGGTCGGTCCGGTAGCGCTCGGCCACCGCGGTCTCCTGACGTGGGTCGAGCAGGCCCCGCCGGACGATGGCGTCGAGGTTCGCCGAGACGATGGTCGACTTGATGGTGTCGATGAGGTTGAGCCCGAGGGACTTGCGGTCCTCGGTGACATAGGCGATGCCCTGCCGGATGGCCTTGGCGACGGTGGGCGCGACGACGCGCTTGCCGTCGAGCTCCATCTGGCCTGACAGCCACGTGCCGTAGGACCGGCCGAAGAGCGACCGGGCCAGTTCGGTGCGGCCGGCGCCCATCAGCCCGGCGAAGCCGACGACCTCGCCGCGTCGGACCTCGAAGTTCGCGTCGTCGACGACCAGTCGACCGGGGATCGACGGGTGCTCGACGTTCCAGTCCCGCACGGTGAACAGCACGTCGCCGATGTGCGGGTCGCGGATGGGGTAGCGGTTCTCGATGGACCGGCCGACCATCGCGCGGATGATGCGGTCCTCATCGACCTGGCCGGCCACGACGTCGTAGGTCTCGACGGTGTGGCCGTCGCGGATGACGGTGACGGCGTCGGAGACCGCGGCGATCTCGTTGAGCTTGTGCGAGATCATGATCTGCGTGATGCCACGGGCCTTGAGTCCGCGCATCAGGTCGAGCAGATGCGCCGAGTCGTCCTCGTTGAGGGCGGAGGTGGGCTCGTCCAGGATGAGGATCTTCACGTCCTTGGACAGCGCCTTGGCGATCTCTACGAGCTGCTGCTGGCCGACGCCCAGCGTCTTCACCGGCGTGTTCGGGTCCAGATCCAGGCCCACGCGGGCCAGGAGGTCGATGGCCCTGTGGCGCGCGGCCTCCCAGTCGATGAGCCCGCCGCGCATCACCTCGGTGCCGAGGAAGATGTTCTCGGTGATCGACAGCTCCGGGATGAGTGCCAGTTCCTGGTGGATGATCACGACACCCCGGTCCTGCGAGGAGTTGATGCCGGTGAACCGCATCTCCTCGCCCTCGAGCACGATTTCGCCCGAGTAGGTGCCGTGCGGGTACACGCCGGAGAGCACCTTCATGAGCGTGGACTTGCCCGCCCCGTTCTCGCCGCAGATGGCGTGGATGTCGCCGCGTCGGACAGTCATCGTCACGTCATCGAGCGCCCTCACCCCCGGGAACTCCTTGGTGATGTGCCGCATCTCCAGCAGCACTTGCGTCTCGGTCAACCCTGTCTCCTTCGACTGGTGATGTCAACGTTGTCTGTCAACGTTGTCAACCATAAGTGACCCGGCGGCTTGTCGTCAAGAAGTGAAGTCAATTGTTATCTCCCCGTGATCTTCGACGGGTCGCTCGGGCGGTGTCTACGCGAGTTGAATTGGATATGACTAGCGCATTAACTGTTTTGACGCCCTGTTGACGATGGGTCTTGAGTTCACCGCTTGTAGCTTGGATGTGGGCTCGGACGCTTGTTCGGGGCGCGCCCAGCGCTAGGCTTCGGGCGTGGTCGAGAGCATCGGGGCGCCCGGTTCCCAGGCATCGTTGCGTGAGGCGAACAGCGTCCGCATCATCGAGGCGGTGCGCCTCTACGGGAAGATCACGCAAGTCGAACTGGCCAGCGTGACCGGCCTGTCGCCGGCCACCGTGTCCAACATCGTGCGCCGGCTGCAAGCGTCCGGGACCGTCACGACCGAGGCCACGGTCCGCTCAGGGCGACGCGCCCAGCTGGTCACGCTCGCGCGCAGGGAGGGGCTGGCCGCTGGAGCGCACATCGGACGCCGGGCCATGGAGGTCCATCTCGTGGACTCCGGCCTCGGCGAGGCGGCCCGGCAACACCTGCCGCTGCCGCCGGACCACCGCGATGACACCACCCTGGACCGCGCCGCCATGCTGGTGACCGAGCTGGTCGAGGGGCTGGGGGCCGACCTCGACGACGTCCTCGGCGTCGGCGTCGCATTGCTGCCCGCCGCCTCGTCCGGGTGGCGCGACGTCGACGTCGCCGACGTGCTGGGTCGCCGTCTGGGCCGCCCGGTGGTCACGGCTCCCGCGACGGAGGCGGCGGCCGTCGCGGAGTTGCGGCTGGGGGAACTCCGCGGAGCCTCCTGCGGTCTGTACGTGTCGGCCGGCGAGGACACCGACTCCTGCCTGATGCTCGGCGGAACGGTCCACCGCGGGGCAGGCCTCCCCGTCGCCGGGATCGGCCACATGCGCGTCGCCCCCGCGGGGGCCTTCTGCCGCTGCGGCGCACGGGGATGCCTCAACACCGTCGTCTCGGCCGAGGCGCTCGCCGACCCGCTCCGGATCAGCCACGGGAGGCTCCAGCTCCGCGACATCATCGCGGCCGCCGTCACCGGTGACCGGGGCTGTCAACAGGTGATCGCCGATGCCGGGGCGGCAATCGGCGGGGCGGTCGCCGACGTCGCGACCATGCTGGCGCCCGACCGAATCGCCATCGGTGGGCCGTTGGCCGACGCCGGCGAGGCGTTCTTCCGCCCCATCCGGGACGCCCTCCGGTCCCGGCCCCTGCTGCAGGACCCGGACCTGACCCTAGTCGCCGGCAGGCTGGGGCCCGCGGCCGCCGCGCTCGGCGTCGCCGGACTCGCGTTGGATGCCGCCGGAGCGGCGAAGGCTTTGGAAGGATGACCCGCATGGATGCCCCGCTGCTCGAACTCCGCGCCGTGAGCAAGTACTTCGGGGGAGTGCAGGCGCTGGTCGACGTCGACTTCTCGGTCCGCGCCGGCGAGGTCATCGGTCTGGTGGGTGACAACGCCGCGGGCAAGTCGACGCTGGCGCGGATGGTCGCGGGTGTCTACCAGCCCGACGGTGGCACCATCCTGTTCGACGGGCGCCCGGTCGTCATCCCCTCCGCGCAGGCCGCGCTCGGGCTGGGCATCGCGACCGTGTTCCAGGAGTTCGCCCTCGTCGAGAGCATGGACGTCGTGTCCAACATCTTCCTTGGTCGTGAACTGATGACCTCGGGGCTGCTCGACACTCAGAGGATGGAGGGTCTTTCCCGCGACTACCTCAGCCGGCTCAACGCCCGCATTCCCGACCTGCGGATTCGGCTGTCCGGGCTGTCGGCGGGGCAGCGGCAGTGCGTCGCCATCGCGCGGACCCTGGTGACCGACCCGCGGCTGGTGGTGCTCGACGAGCCGACGGCGTCCCTGTCGGTGGGCCAGACCGCCGAGGTGCTGGGGCACGTCGAGCGGCTGCGCGAACTCGGCCTCGGGGTGGTTCTCATCAGCCACAATCTCGGCGACGTGCGCGCGGTCGCCGACCGGGTGGAGGTGCTCCGCCACGGCCGCAACAACGGCTCATTCGACGCTTCCACGGCCAGCTACGAGGACATTCTGTCGGCCGTTACGGGCGCGACGCGGCACCGCCGTCGCTGACCGGCGGCCTGATCTCACCGCTCCCGCGCGCGATCAGGGTTGTCGGCAGCACAACATGCCGCGGCGGCGACGTGTCGCCCTCCAACCGGGCGATCAGCCGTTGAGCGGCGTGTTCGCCCAAGGTGTCGGGGTCTTGGGCGATGACGCTGAGCGCGGGGTCCACCAGGTCCGCGAGGGGGACGTCGTCGAAGCCGATCAGGGCCACCGAATGCTGGCGCCCCAGCCGCTGCAACGTCCGCATGGTCGCGATGGAGATGTCGTTGCGGGCGGACACCAGAGCGGTCGGGGCGTCGGGACGGGCGAGGAGATCCTCGACGGCGTTCACCACGTCGTGCTCGATGCTCAGATCGGTGATCCTCACGCAGTCCGAGTCGCCGCGGGTCGCATCGTCGAAGCCGGCCAGGC
>JAUHXZ010000137.1 GCA_030426725.1 Actinomycetes bacterium | reverse complement strand
TGCGCCCTGCCGACCTGGACATGCGCCTCGATCAACGCGACGAACGGCGCCGCCTCCACCTGCGGCAACGACCCCTTGAACCACACCGACCCGTCCCCGTCATCCCCATAGGACAGGTGCCGCCGCTGCACCGCACGCCGCCGCTGCGCATCAAGACCCTTCGCCTTCTCCTCCAACGACCGCGCAAGCTCCGGGGCGACCTGCGCCGCGACCTCATCGGCCATCCGGGCCAGCTTCCTGGCCGGCATCGTCTTGGCCTTGTCGAGGAACACCTGCTCCGCCTGGCCGCGCTGCTCATCGGTGAACTTCTGGGGCATCTGGTTCATGCCCTGGGTGATCGCGGCCGCCTGATCCGACGACACCTCCCCGTCCAGGGCCGCCTGCCTCACCTGGCCGAGCTTGGCCACGTCGCAGGCCTTGAACACCTCGCGGGCCGCGTCCCGCGAATCCCTCGTCTCCGACGTGGACAGGAACGACGTCAGCGGCGTCCCCGCCGCCCGCATCGACGCCTGCGCCTCCTCCACCTCACTCGTGAGCACCGACGCAAGACTCCCCACCCTGTCCGCGACCTTCCGGGCGCGGCGCATCAGATCCAGCCGCTCCTCCGAGCCCATCCCGGCGCGACCCTCGTGGTCGATCCGCGACAGCGCCGACTCGAGCAGGCTCAACGCCTGCCCGGTGGTGACCTGTCCCTGATGCATACCCCCATCCTAAATAGAACAGCCGTGCTAATCAAGAGGTGTGGACAACTTCTTCCGTCAAAGAGAAACACCGCCCGTCGGGCGGTGCGGGAGCGATGCTAAGCGGTCTGTCTGGAGGCCCGCACGGGGGCTGCCAACCACTTGAGCAGCGCCGGGAGTTGGAAGGGCTCGGCGCCGCGATCCTCGGGGTGCCACTGCACCGCGAGCACCGGACGCTCGGGATCCTCCACCCCCTCGATCACGCCGTCCTGCGCCGCCCAGGCCACCGGGATGAGGCCCGTCCCCAGCACCCCGACGGCCTGGTGATGGGAACTGCGGACGGTGATCCGCCGCTCCCCCATCACCTCCGCCAGCTGAGACCCCTGCACGAGGTCGACGAGGTGGTCACGCATGTGGTCGCCCTCCGGGTTCCGGTGGGTGTGGTGGGTGAGGAGATGCGGGATCAGGTCTCCCCCGTAGGCGACGTTGATCAACTGCATGCCGCGGCAGATGCCCAGCAGCGGGCGCCTGTCGGCCCGGCACGCCTGGATGACGGTGATGGCCCTCCGGTCCGAGGTGACGAGATGGTCGCCGGAACCGGGGTACTCCATGGGCCCGCCGTAGAGCCGCGGGTCGACGTCGTGCCCCCCAAGGATCACGACGGCGTCCGCGGCCGCCAGCGCGGGCTGCCACTCATGGTCCCCGCAGTCGTGGAGCCCCACCACCTGCGGGGTCCACCCGACCTCACGGGCGATCTCGACGGCGTCGTCGGTGAGCCTGGTGAGGAGCTCGCCAAAAGGGCCCGGAGCGTAACGGGTGGCGGGCGCAATCACTAGGAGTCTCATCTCCCCCATATTGTCCAGAGTCCATTTCGGGCGTGTATCAGGCGTGGATCAATTTGGAGTCTGATCTACGCGTGAGCCGCGCCCGCTGAACGGCGTGCGGACCGAACCGGAGAACTGCCTTGTCGATGGCACGTTCGGCCTCCGACCAACCGCTCGCGGGCTCATCGAGGGCGGGCTGCTGATAGGTGTTAACTTTCGGCACCAGTTTCTCCATCCGCACCCCGACCCGCCGGATCCGGGCCCGCTGCAGGTGCAGTTTCCCGAACAACCGCATCGCCTCCGCGTAGACGTCATTGGTGCGGTCCGTGTGGGCGGCGAGGGTCCCGGTGCGGGTGATCGTGGTGAAATCGGCGAACCGCACCGACAACGTCACCGTGCGCGCCACCATGCCCTGCGCGCGCATCCGCGACGCCGTCCGGTCCGCCATGCGGAGGATCTCCCCCGCGACGACGGACTCGTCGTCGGTGTCCTGCCCGAACGTCTCCTGCGAGCCGACGCTGTGCTCGGCCGGGTCCCGCGCGAGGACCGAGCGGTCGTCCCGCCCCCAGGCCAGGTCGAACAGCAGCGCGCCCTGGTTGTCGCCGAGCGCCCGCTGGAGGGTGGCGCGGGAGGTGTTGGCGAGGTCTCGCACCGTGTCGAGCCCGAGTCGGTTGAGCCGCCCCGCCGTCGCCTCGCCCACCCCCCAGATGGCATCCACCGGGAGCGGGTGGAGGAACGCGATGACCTCCTCCTCCCTCACGCGCAGCAGCCCGTCGGGCTTGGCCTGCTTGGAAGCCAGCTTCGCGATGAACTTGCTCGGCCCGATCCCGACGGAGCATGGCACGCGCTGCTCGTCCATCACCTGGGCCCGCAGCATCTCCCCGATGGCCACCGGGTCTCCGCCGAGGCGGCGCAGCGCGGTGGTCAGATCGATGAACGCCTCGTCGATCGACGCCATCTCCACCCGGTCCGTCAGGGTGTCGAAGATCTCCCGGATGCCGTCGGAGACGGCCGAGTAGTGGTCGAAATCCGGGTGGACGACGGCCACCTGCGGGCACAGCCGCCGGGCCCGGCTCGACGGCATCCCCGCGCCGATCCCGAACCTGCGCGCCGGATAGTTGGCCGACAGCACCACTCCACGGGGCGATCCGCCGACGAACATCGGCACCTCGCGCAGTTCGGGATGCCGGGCCATCTCGACGGAGGCGTAGAACGCGTCCATGTCGACGTGTGCGACGACCCTCACCATGTCACCTCCCTGAGCTTCCGGGGCTGGAGTGCCACAGCTTGCGCGGCGCCTCAGCGGCGCCGGTGCCCGCCGGCTTGATGTCCGAGTACGGCGACTGCTTGAACCCGCTGGCGTGCACCAGGACGCGGCGGCGCCCCATACCGCCGGCGCGGGTGTGGTCCTGCGGATCCGGCGGCGGCTCCTCGACGGGGGGCTCCTCGTCAACGTCGACAGACCCGGACTCCGAGGGCTGCGAGGACTTCGAAGGGTCGGTGGACTTCGTGGGCGGGACCCACTCGCCGACCAGGCTGTAGCCCTCCGGCACCTCGTCGAGCACCGCCGTCACCGCCGCGACCGCCTCCGTCTCCGTCGCGCCGCGGGTCAGGGCATCGCGCCACACCTCGTCGAGCTGCCCGAGGTCCCAGCATCCCGTCGCGCGGATGCTGACCCCGCGGGGCCCGGTGCGGCGGAGCTTCCCGCGCACCAGCATCATCCACGACGAGAACACGGTGGCCGCGTACGGCCCCTGCACGTCCTCGAAGAAGGTGGCGTCCACCGGCCCGGTGGAGTCGTCGAGGGTGAGAAAGATCACCCGGCGCCCGGAACGCACCGGCGGCGTCTGGGTCGCCACCTTCACCCCCGCCACCAGCACCACGGACTGGTTGCGGTGCTGTAGCAGCGTACGCGAACTGGCGGCGCCGACGGCCCGCAGCAGCGGCAGGTAGCGCTCCATGATGTGGCGGCTGGCGT
>JAUHXZ010000050.1 GCA_030426725.1 Actinomycetes bacterium | reverse complement strand
CACCTGGTGTTCCGGTGGCCATAGCGAAAGGGAAACACCCGGTCCCATCCCGAACCCGGAAGTTAAGCCTTTCAGCGCCGATGGTACTGCAGCGGGGACGCTGTGGGAGACTAGGACGCCGCCGGACATTTTCTTCAACGAGGAGGGTCTCGACCATTTTGATGGTCGGGACCCTCCTTTTTTTGTCTCCACCGAGGACGGCCCAAGGCCGGCGGGCGGGGAACAGCCTGCCCCGAGGCTCAGTCGGGGCACCGACGAGGGCCGCCCGGTTTGGGCCGGACCCCACCAGCCTGGGAAGATGGTTCGCATGTCTACAGATGACTCTGCTCCGAGCCAGGAGCCGCGCGAGGAGCGCAGGCCCGGCGACAGGGGCGACTACGAGCGGCGCGGCGAACGCGGTTCTGGCGCCCCACGCTCGGGAGGCGGCAACGATGCACGCCGATCCGGGGGCCGTCGGGATGATGATCGGCGTGGTGGTCCGCGTCGGGATGATGATCGGCGTGGTGGTCCGCGTCGGGATGATGATCGGCGTGGTGGTCCGCGTCGGGATGATGATCGGCGTGGTGGTCCGCGTCGGGATGATGACCGGCGTGGTGGTCCGCGTCGGGATGATGACCGGCGTGGTGGTCCGCGTCGGGATGATGACCGGCGTGGTGGCCCGCGTCGGGATGATGACCGGCGTGGTGGCCCGCGTCGGGATGATGACCGGCGTGGTGGCCCGCGTCGGGATGACGACCGGCGTGGCCCGCGCAGCGACGAGGAGTCGTACTTTCCCAAGCCGGGGACCGCAGCCCGCGCCGACGAACCGGAGACCCCGAAGGGCTACGTCGAGAAGGAACTCCCGGCCGGTGTGCGCGCGGAGCTCAAGGGCCTGTCGCGTGAACTGGCCGAGACCGTCGGCGCCCACATCTGGGCCGCCGGACAACTCGTCGATGTCGACCCCGAGCTCGCCTTCCGGCACGCCGAGGCCGCCCGCCGTCGTGCCGGCCGGCTCCCCATCGTGCGGGAAGCCGCCGCCGAGACCGCCTATGCGGCCGGTGAGTACGCGGTGGCGCTGCGCGAGTTCCGCGCAATCCGGCGCATGTCCGGTGGCGACGAACTGATCCCCGTCATCGCCGACTGCGAGCGCGCCCTCGGGCGCCCCCGTGACGCCCTCGAGGTCCTCGGGGAGCTGGACCCCAAGTCGCGCGACGTGTGGCTGCGCATCGAGTGTCTCCTCGTCGAGGCCGGAGTCCGCTCCGACCTCGGGCAGCGCCCCGAGGCGAAGCGGCTTCTGCAGGCGGCAATCAGCCGCAAGGTCGGCCCGCCCTTCGGGCAGGCGAGGCTGCGCTACGCCTACGCCAACATGCTGGAGGAGGACGGCGATCTCGCTGGTGCGCGCGAGTGGTTCAGCGCTGCGGCCGCCCTCGACGCCAACACCGAGCTCGACACGTCGGACCGGATCGCCGGCCTCGACGGCGTCGTCCTCCCCGACTTCTACGAGGACGAGGACGAGGACGCGGACGACGAGGCAGGAGAACCCGACGCTCCGGACGACTCGGACAGCGGGGATGACGCCCCGGAAGCCGAGACTGCACCCGAGGACACCGATCTCACGGAGAGGGAGAGCTGATGCAGGCACTCGCAGCCGACTACGACGTCGCCCTGTTTGATCTGGACGGCGTCATCTATCTCGGCCCCCACGCGATCGACGGCGTCTCCGATGCTCTTGAGGAGCTCAGGTCCAGGGGGGCGCGGCTCAGCTTCGTCACCAACAACGCCGCGAGGACACCCGCGACCGTGGCCCAGCACCTGACCGACCTGGGGATCCGGGCCGACGAGCAGGACGTCGTCAACTCCACCCAGGCGACCCTGAGGATGCTGGCCGCGGACCTACCAGCCGGGGCCCGTATCCTCGCCGCCGGCACCGATGCCCTCGCCGAACAGCTCCGGGGCGCCGGGTTCACGGTCGTCGAGTCCCTGGACGACGAGCCCGTCGCCGTGGTGCAGGGCTACCACCCGACCATCGCCTGGCAGCGACTCGAGGACGCCGCGCTCGCGGTCCAACGCGGGGCCCGCTGGTACGCAACGAACCCGGACCCCACCAGACCCACCGACCGGGGCATCGTGCCCGGCCTGGGGGCCCAGCTCGACGTCGTGCGTCTGTGTGTCGATGTGGAGCCGAAGATCGCGGGAAAGCCGTACCGCCCGCTCCTCGACGAGACCGTACTGCGCACGTCCGCGAAGCGACCCATCTTCGTGGGAGACCGGACCGACACCGACATCCTCGGCGCCAACCGCGTCCAGATGGACTCGCTGTTCGTGTTCACCGGCGCCCACGGCAAGTCGGATCTCGCCGAGGCCGCTCCCGAGTACCGCCCGACCTACATCGGATACGACGCGACTGCGCTGCTCGAACCCCCGCGCGACGCGCACATCCACGGGGCGCGCGTCGTCTGCGGGTACCAGGAGGTCGACTTCGCCGAAGGCGCCGCCTACCTGTCGACCAACGCGGTCACCCGCGACGAGCAGCTCGACGCCCTGTGGGCCGCCCTGCAGGCACGTTGGCGCTACGAGGCCGACATCTCCGCGGTGCTGAACTCCCTCGACACCCTGCGATGACCGTCCCCACGCCCCGCAGCGCCGCCCCGAACGACGTGCGCCGCCACCAGATCGTCGAGGAGGTGCTGGCCGGCCTCGAGGATCTCGACGACGCGCCGCTCGACGAGCAGGCCGAACGCCTCGGGGAGGCGCAGGCGCTGCTGGCCGCCGTCCTCAACAACGACCCGGGCCTCGGACAGCGGGGCATCCCCGGCGTCGCCAGGTGAGACTGGACGTCGCACTGGTCGGGCGGGGGATCGCCCGCTCCCGTACGCACGCCGCCACGCTCATCGCCGAGGGCCGCGTCACCGTCAACGGCGAAGTCGCCACGAAACCCGCAATGCGGGTCACGGACGTCGACGCCATCGCCGCCGACGTCGAGCGCTGGGTCTCCCGCGCAGCGCACAAGCTCCTCGGCGCGCTGGAGGGTTCGGGCGCCCAGGTGGCTGGCCGTGTCCTCGACGCGGGCGCCTCCACCGGCGGCTTCACCCAGGTCTGCCTCGAGCGGGGGGCGTCGGTGGTCTACGCCGTCGACGTCGGGCACGGACAACTGGCCCGGCAGGTCGCCGAGGACCCGCGCGTGCGGGTGCGCGAAGGGCTCAACCTCCGCGACCTCACCCTCGCGGACCTGGACGGCGAGCCGGTCGACCTCGTCGTGGGGGACGTCTCGTTCATCTCGCTGCGCCTCATCCTGCCCCAGGTCCTCGGCGCGCTCCGCCCGTCGGGCGCCGCCGTGCTGCTGGTCAAGCCGCAGTTCGAAGTGGGGCGCGAGCGGTTGGGCGCCGGGGGCGTTGTCCGCGACGACGGATTGCGCCTTGCGACCGTCGACGGCGTCTCCCGAGCGGCGGCCGAACTCGGCTGGACGGAGCGCTGGCGCGCCGAGAGCAGCCTCCCGGGAGCGACGGGCAACGTCGAGTACTTCCTTCACCTCACTCGCTAGGGTGGGGACGTGATGCAACGAACAGTGGCCGTCCTGGTCCACCCCGAGCGCGGCGAGGCGATCGACAAGGCCACCCAGTTCATCGCGGACCTCCACGGCATGGGGTTCGCCTTCCTCGTGTTCCCCAGCGACCTCGATCGCATCCGCGCCCTCGTCCCGCAGGCCAAGGTGCATCCCCTCGACGGCACCCCGGCGGAGCTCGCCGTCGTGTTCGGCGGGGACGGCACCATCCTCCGCGCCGCCGAATGGGCCATGCCGCTGGCCGTCCCCCTGCTCGGCGTGAACCTCGGCCACGTCGGGTTCCTCGCCGAGATGGACCCCTCGGACATCCACGCGCTGCCCAACGTCGTCGCGAACCGCCTGTACCTCGTGGAGGAGCGGCTGTCGCTGCAGGTCGACGTACATGACGCCGACGGAAACGTCACCTGGTCCTCGCCCGCGGTCAACGAGGTGTCGCTCGAGAAGCTCGCCCGCGAACGCATGCTGAACGTGCTCGTGAGCGTCGACGACCGTCCCCTCTCCCGATGGGGTTGCGACGGCGTCCTCGTGTCCACCCCGACCGGATCCACCGCCTACGGCTTCTCCGCCGGCGGCCCGGTCATCTGGCCGGACGTGCAGGCCATGCTGGTCGTGCCCCTGGCCGCCCACGCCCTGTTCAACCGCCCCATGGTGCTGAGCCCCAGCTCCGTCGTCCGGATGGACCTCCCCGACGAGTCGCCCAACCTCGGCATGCTCTGGTGCGACGGTCGCCGCAGCCACGACATCCAGGACGGCGAGTGGATCACCGTGCGCTCCCACGAACACAAGGTGCGGATCGCCCGCATCGGCGAGCAGCCGTTCACCACCAGACTGGTCAAGAAGTTCGCGCTCCCCGTCCACGGCTGGCGCCACCGCGGGGGAGAGCACTGATGCTGACCTCCCTCAGGCTGGGCGCCTTCGGCGTGGTCGACGAGGCCGACCTCGAACTCGGCCCCGGCATGACAGTCCTCACCGGCGAGACGGGTGCCGGTAAGACCATGCTCGTCAGCGGGCTGGGACACCTCCTCGGCGCACGGGCCGACGCCGGCATCGTCCGCCGGGGACGGGACAAGGCGATCGTGGAGGGCCGCTGGCGGCTCACCGGGCCGCTGCTGGACCGCGTCCGCGACCTCGGGGGCGAGGCCGACGAGGACGAGGTCGTCACCCTCCGCCAGGTCTCCGCGCAGGGCCGTTCCCGCGCCGTCGTGGGCGGTGCCGGGGTCCCGGTGTCGGCCCTCGCCGACCTCCTGGGGGAGACCGCCACCATCCACGGCCAGCTCGGCCAGACCAGGCTGTCGACGGCCGAACGCCAACGCGAGGTGCTCGACGCCTACGCTCAGCCCGCCGAGCTCGACCGTTACCGGAAGGCCTACCAGGAACGCCGCGACGCGGCCGCCGAACTCGCGCAGCTCAAGGACCGGGCGATGGAGCGCGCACGCGAGGAGGATCTCCTCCGCTTCGGGCTGTCCGAGATCGAGGAAGTGGCCCCGCAGGCCGGCGAGGACGACGCGCTCGCCGCCGAGCAGACGCGGCTCATGGACCTCGACGAGCTGCGCCGGCTCGCAGCCCTGGCCCAGGGCGGCCTCAGCGGCTCCGAGGACGACTACACCGCCCCCAGCGCCGTGGCGCTGCTCGGGGAGGCCCGCAAGGCGCTGACCTCGCTGGCGGAGCGCGACCCGGCCGCGGAGAGTCTCGCCGCCCGCGCCGTCGAGGTGGGGATGCTCGCCGCGGACCTGGCCGCCGACGTCGCCGGCTACGCCGACGACCTCGTCGCCGATCCGCTGCGTCTCGAGGCGGTCGGCGAACGTCGCGCGCAGCTCGCCGCCCTGACCCGCAAGTACGGCCCCACGCTCGGCGACGTCCTCGCCTGGGCCGAGGACGCCACCACCAGGCTCGAACGGCTCGAGAGCAGCGACGGGCGAATCGACCAACTCACCCACGACATCGCCCGCCTGGACCGCGAACTCGAGGCCGATGCGCTCGCCATCTCCGAAGCGCGGCACAGGGCCGCCGAGGAACTCGAGGAGCGCGTCAAGTCCGAGCTCACCGCGCTGGCGATGCCCCACGCCGTCCTCCGCTTCTGCCTGGAGGAGGCGCCGCTCGGCCCCCACGGCGCCGACCGCATCGAGCTGCTGTTCACCGCGAACCCCGGATCCGCCCCGGCCCCGCTCGGCAAGGTGGCGTCCGGCGGTGAGCTGTCCCGCGTCCGGCTGGCCCTCGAGGTGGTGCTCGCGGACCGCACATCGGGCCACACCTTCGTCTTCGACGAGGTCGACGCCGGCGTCGGCGGGGCCGTCGGCCTGGAGATCGGCCGTCGGCTGCAGCGCCTGGCCGCCACGTCCCAGGTGATCGTCGTGACGCATCTGGCCCAGGTGGCCGCCTTCGCCGACGCGCACTTCGTCGTCGCCAAGGCCTCGGACGGTCAGGTCACCACCTCGGACGTGCGCAGCCTCGGTGCCGACGAGCGCGCCGCGGAACTGGCCCGCATGATGGGTGGCGAGTCCTCATCGGCCACCGCCCTCGAACACGCCGCCGAACTCCTCGCCCGCGCCGGCATTCCGGTGCGGTCTTCCGGCGGGGCGGACTGGTCACCTCGGCCCTCCAGGACATAGGCTGGAGTCCCGTGGACAACTCGAAGATCACCAAGCACGTGTTCGTGACGGGCGGTGTCGTCTCCTCCCTCGGGAAGGGCCTGACAGCCTCCAGCCTCGGGAACCTGCTCGTCGCCCGCGGCCTGCGCGTGACGATGCAGAAGCTCGACCCCTATCTCAACGTCGACCCCGGCACCATGAACCCGTTCCAGCACGGCGAGGTGTTCGTGACCGAGGACGGGGCCGAGACCGACCTCGACATCGGCCACTATGAGCGGTTCCTCGACGTCAACCTCACCGGCGACGCCAACGTCACCACCGGCAAGGTCTACTCGACGGTCATCGCCAAGGAGCGGCGCGGCGACTACCTGGGCGACACCGTGCAGGTCATCCCGCACATCACCGGCGAGATCCGCGACCGGATGATGGCGATGGAGGACGAGGGCGTCGACGTGGTGATCCACGAGATCGGCGGCACCGTCGGCGACATCGAGTCGCTGCCGTTCCTCGAGGCCGCTCGCCAGGTCCGTCACGAGATCGGCCGCGACAACGCGTTCTTCCTGCACGTCTCCCTCGTGCCCTACATCAAGCCCTCCGGCGAGATGAAGACCAAGCCCACGCAGCACTCCGTGGCCGCCCTGCGCCAGGTCGGCATCCAGCCCGACGCCATCGTCTGCCGCTCCGAGGAACCGATCTCCGAGTCTCTCAAGCGCAAGATCGCGCTGAGCTGCGACGTCGAGGGCGAGGCCGTGGTCAGCTGCCCCGACGCCTCCAGCATCTACGCCATCCCCAAGGTTCTGCACGGCGAAGGGCTGGACGCGTACGTCGTGCGGAGGCTCAACCTCAGCTTCCGCGACGTCAACTGGCGCAAGTGGGACGACCTGCTCGGCCGCGTCGAGCACCCCAGCCGCCGGGTCGTCGTCGCGCTCGTCGGCAAGTACATCGACCTGCCCGACGCGTACCTCTCGGTGTCCGAGGCCCTGCGGGCCGCCGGCTTCGCCCACCGCGCGAAGGTGGAGCTGCGCTGGGTCCGCTCCGACGACTGCGACACCCCCGAAGGCGCATCGACCGCGCTCCACGGCGTCGACGCCGTGTGCGTGCCGGGCGGCTTCGGCATCCGCGGCGTCGAGGGCAAGCTCGGGGCGCTGACCTACGCCCGCGAGCGGGGGATCCCGACGCTCGGGCTCTGCCTCGGACTCCAGTGCATGGTCATCGAGGCCGCCCGAAACATGGCCGGCATCGAGGGCGCCGCGTCGAGCGAGTTCGATCCCCAGACCACGGACCCGGTCATCGCCACGATGGCCGAGCAGGTCTCCATCGTCGACGGCGGGGGAGACCTCGGCGGGACGATGCGGCTCGGTTCGTACCCGGCGGTCCTCAGCGAGGGCAGCCGGGTGGCCACCGCCTACGGCACCACGCAGGTCACCGAGCGCCACCGCCACCGCTACGAGGTCAACAACGCCTACCGCCCGCGCCTCGAGGAGGCCGGGCTCAAAGTGTCCGGCACCTCGCCCGACGGCACGCTGGTCGAGTTCGTCGAACTGGCGGCCGACATCCACCCGTACTACGTCGGTACCCAGGCCCACCCCGAGCTCAAGTCCCGCCCCACGCGCCCCCACCCGCTCTTCGCGGGGCTCATCGCAGCTGCGCTCGCCCGACAGGACGCGAATGCTGAAGGATGAGGCACTGAGCTGGGAGGTCAGGTCCCGCACCGTCCTCGGCGAGGGTCGCGTGTCGACCTTCGTCGACGACGAGATCGTGGCCCCGTCCGGTGAGGTCATGACCCGCCAGTACCTCACGCACCCGGGGGCCGTCGCGGTCGTCGCCTGGCGCGAGGACGAGGACCAGATCATGGTGCTACGCCAGTACAGGCACCCGGTTCGCATGGAACTGGTCGAGATCCCGGCGGGGCTGCTCGATCTCGACGGCGAGGACTACGTAGTGGCGGCGCAGCGCGAGCTCGCCGAGGAGGCCGAACTGGCCGCCGAGCGCTGGGACGTGCTCGTCGACGTCTGTACCACCCCAGGGGCCTGCGAGGAGTCCCTTCGGATCTACCTCGCGCGCGACCTCAGCGCCACTTCACGCCCGGACGGCTTCGTCATCGAGGGCGAGGAGGCGCACATGATCGTCGCCTGGGCGCCCCGAGCGGACCTCGTCGACGCCGTCATGGCCGGTCGCTGCCAGAGCCCCACCCTCGTCGCGGGCGTGCTGGCCCTCGAAGTGGCCCGGCTCGGCGGACGCCTGGACGACCTCCGCCCGCCGGACGCCGAGTGGCCGATCCGCGGATGAACCCGGTCGCGGACGTCGTCGACCAGTTCCTCGACCACGTCCGCGCCGAGCGCGGCCTCTCGGCCAACACCGTCGCGGCCTACCGGCGCGACCTGGGCCGCTACGCGGGATTCCTCGCCGGGCGGGGAGTCACGGACATCTCCGCCGTCACGCCAGTCGAGATCAGCGACTTCGTGCGCGAACTCGGCGCCACCCTCGCCCGGTCGTCGGTGGCCCGGCATGTCGTGAGCGTGCGGTCGCTCCACCGCTTCGCCCTCGCGGAGGGGCTGTCGCCGGCCGACCCCGCCGTCGAGGTCTCGCCGCCCAAGCTCACCGAACGGCTCCCCAAAGCGCTCAGCGTCGACGACGTCACCCGCATCCTCGACGCGCCGGACCGCACCGAGGTCACCGGACTCAGGGACGCGGTGCTGCTGGAACTTCTCTACGGCACGGGCGCCCGCGTCTCCGAGGTGTGCGGACTCGACGTCGACGACCTCACCGCGGCCCTCGCGGATCCCGACGCGGGCCTGCGGCTCGTCGGCAAGGGCGGCAAGGAACGGGTGGTGCCCCTCGGCTCCTACGCCGCCCGCGCCGTCGACGCCTACCTGGTGCGGGCACGCCCCGCCCTCGCCGCCGCGTCGCCCCGCCACGACCCCGCCCTGCTGCTCAACACCCGCGGTCGGCGCCTCAGCAGGCAGTCCGCCTGGGCGGTCCTGCAGCAGGCGGCCGAGGCCGCCGGGATCGACGCGGAGGTCTCACCGCACTCCCTGCGCCACTCGTTCGCCACCCACCTGCTCGACGGCGGCGCCGACCTGCGCGTCGTGCAGGAGCTCCTCGGCCACGCCTCGGTCGCCACGACACAGATCTACACGCTGGTCACGATCGAGCACCTGCGCGAGGTTCACGCGGCGGCGCACCCTCGTGCCCGCTGACATCGACCCCAGTCGGGCGGGCATACTAGGCTGCATCGCAGGCGACGCGAGACAAGGAGGGTCCCCAGGTGGCGGATGACGGGCTGTTCGAAGAGCCGCGATTCGGTGTTCCCGACGCACCCTCGGCGTCGACACTGGCGGAAACCGGGCCGATCGGTCCCACCGGCCGCCCCCTCCCGGACCTCCCGGACCCGGCCCCGGTGGACCCAGGGCGGCGGCACGCGACGATCATCTCGATGACCAACCAGAAGGGCGGCGTCGGGAAGACCACCACGACCATCAACCTCGGGGCCGCGCTCGCCGAACACGGGCGCCGCGTCCTGCTGGTGGACTTCGACCCCCAGGGATCGCTGTCGGTGGGGCTCGGCGTCAACCCCCACACCCTCGACGTGTCGATCTACAATCTGCTGCTCACCAGGGGCACCGACCCGCACGACGTCATCACCGGCACGACCGTCGACGGGCTGGACGTGCTGCCCAGCAACATCGACCTGTCCGCGGCCGAGGTGCAGCTCGTCAGCGAGGTCGCCCGCGAGCAGACCCTCTCCAGGGTGCTGGGAAAGCTCCGCGCCGACTACGACTTCATCCTCATCGACTGCGCCCCCAGCCTCGGCCTGCTCACCATCAACGCCCTGACGGCCAGCGACTACGTCGTCATCCCCCTCGAATGCGAGTTCTTCGCCCTGCGCGGCGTCGCGCTGCTGACCGACACCATCGCCAAGGTCCAGGACCGGCTCAACCCGGACCTGGAGATGCTGGGCATCCTCGGCACCATGTACGACGGCCGCACTCTGCACAGCCGCGAAGTGCTGGAGCGCGTGGTACAGGCGTTCGGCGACGACGTCTTCCACACCGTCATCCGGCGCACCGTGAAGTTCCCCGAGACGACGGTGGCCGGTGAACCCATCACCACCTATGCGTCCGCCTCGCCGGGCGCCGACGCCTATCGTCAGCTCGCCCGGGAGGTGCTGCTCAGATGCCAGGACCGGTGAACCGCCGCGCCGCACTGCCCGGAGCCTCCGAGCTGTTCCGCCCCACCCGGGAGTCGCGCCAGGCGGAGCCCACCCCGGAGCCGTCCGCCGGATCGGGTGAGCCCCCCGGGGACGGGCAGAAGCCGGCGCACACCGGCCGCGTCCGTCACACGCAGAAGATCACCGTCTACTTCAGCGACGACGAACTCATCGCCCTCGAGGACGCCAACCTCTCGCTGCGTCGCTCCCACGGCATCCGCGTCGACCGTGGCCGGATCGTGCGGGTAGCGGTGGCCCGCGCCATCGCGGACCTCGACGCCAACGGCGCCGACAGCTTCCTGGTGAGCGAGCTGTCCGAGGAGCAATGAGCCGGGGCAAGGCAGCCGAACGGCATGACTCCGTCACGGGCTTCGATGTGCACCTCGCCAACTTCGAGGGCCCGTTCGACCTGCTGCTGCAGCTCATCACCCGCCGCGAACTCGACATCACCGAGGTCGCGCTCGCGAAGGTGACCGACGAGTTCATCGCCTACGTCAAGGTGGGCGGCAACATCTGGGACCTGGAGAAGACCAGCGCCTTCCTCGTCGTCGCCTCGACCCTGCTCGACCTCAAGGCCGCCCGCCTGCTCCCGGGCGGCGAGGTGACCGACCCGGACGACATCGCCGCCTTGGAGGCACGGGACCTGTTGTTCGCCCGGCTCCTGCAGTACCGCGCCTTCAAGCAGGTATCGGAGTGGATCGCCGCCACCATGACAGCCGCGGGCACCACCCACTGGCGCCCGGGGGGCCTCGAGGAGCAGTTCCGCGGCGTGCTGCCCGAAGTGGAACTGCCGCTCACCCCCGGCGAGGTCTCCGCCCTCGCGGCGGCGGCGATGGTCCCGCGCCCGGAGCCCACGGTGGAACTCACGCACCTGCACGGCGGCAACGTGTCGCTCACGGACCAGCTGGATCGGATCGTCGAGCGGCTGAAGCGCGACGGGGCCGCGACCTTCCGTTCGCTGATCGACGGCTGCGACCGGCTCACCGGCGTCGTGCGCTTCCTCGCCGTCCTCGAACTCTTCCGTGCCGGCCAGGTGGCACTCGACCAACTGGCCCCGCTCAGCGAGCTGACGGTGCGCTGGACGGCAGGCGACGAGGCCGCGGCGGTCGTCGTCGATGACTATGGCCCGCAACCCCCTTTGGAGGACGCATGAGTCTCAGCCGAGCCCTCGAGGCGATGCTTCTGATGGCCACCGAACCGGTGCCCGCCACCGAACTGGCCGCGGCGCTCGACGCACCCGTCGCCGCCGTGGAGGACGAACTGGCCGGCGTCGCCGCCTTCTACGACGAGCACGCCCGCGGCATCCGGCTGCGCCGGATCGCCGGCGGTTGGCGTTTCGGCACCGACCCGGACGTCGCAGAAGTGATCGAGGCATGGCTCGTGTCCGATCAGCGATCCCGCCTGACCCAGGCCGCCCTGGAGACGCTGTCGGTCATCGCCTACCTCCAGCCGGTGTCCCGCGGCCGTGTCGCGGCGGTGCGCGGAGTCAACGTCGACGGCGTGGTCAAGACGCTCCTGGTGCGCGGACTGATCCGCGAGGCGGGGGAGGACTCCGTCACGGGCGCCATGACCTTCGGCACCACCCCGCTGTTCCTGCAGAAGCTGGGCCTCGACTCGCTCGACGAACTGCCGGATCTGGCCCCACTGCTGCCCGACGCCGTAGCCTTGGAGGCCGAGCTGGGCCAGGTGGCCGCGGCGGAGGCGGCCGCGGCCACCGACACGGACAAGGAGAGCACCGATGAGTGACGACACCGAGGGCATCCGCCTGCAGAAGGTACTGGCGGCGGCGGGGATCGCGTCGCGCCGCGCGAGCGAGATCCTCATCGACGAGGGCCGCGTCGAGGTCAACGGGCAGATAGTCACCGAACAGGGCCGACGCGTGAACCCCGAGCGGGACACCATCCGGGTCGATGGCGCGCGGATCCCACCGCCACGCCGCCACCAGTACCTCGTGCTGAACAAGCCGAAGGGCGTCGTGTCGACGATGGAGGACCCGGAGGGCCGCCCGACGCTCAGCGACTACCTGCCGCGCACCAAGGAGCGCCTCTTCCACGTCGGCCGCCTCGACACCGACACGGAGGGCCTCATCATCCTCACCAACGACGGCGACTTCGCGCACCGGCTGGCGCATCCCAGCTACGAGGTGCCGAAGACCTACCTAGTCCAGGCCACCGGCGTCATGGACAACCGCACAATCCGGCGGCTCGAGAAGGGCGTCACGCTGGAGGACGGGCCGGTGAAGCCCGACAAGGTCAAGCTCGTCTCCCGCGCCCAGGACCGGACCATGCTCGCGGTGACGCTCCACGAGGGCCGCAACCGCGTCGTTCGGCGCATGATGGACACCGTCGGGCATCCGGTGGACCGGCTGTCGCGCACCGAGATCGGGCCCGTGAGGCTCGGGAACCTGCGCGTGGGGGAGACCCGGGAACTCACCCGCGACGAGCTCGGGGCCCTGCTCGACCTGGTCCAGCTGTAGGGCGCTTGGCCCTCTGGGCTACCATTCCGGGCGTGACTCATTCCGCTCGCACGCTCCGCCGCGCCCTCGCAGGCGTGGCCGTCGCGTCTCTCGTCAGCCTGTCCGCCTGCACGTCCCCGGAGGACTCGACGAGCCCGAGCCCGTCGCCGGCCGAGTCGTCGGCCAGCGCGTCGGCGAGCGCGAGCCCCAGCCCGTCGGTGTCGGTCTCCCCGTCGCCGGACCTCAGCCTCATCGAGGTGAGCGACGACGACGTGCCGGTCGTGACCGTCCCCGCACCGTGGGGGATCGCCTCCACGCAGAGCGAGGTCCTGCGCCCCGGCGGCGACCAGCTGCTGACCGCGACGTCGACCGTCACGCTCGACTACGTGGGCGTCAACGGCACCACCGGCGAGATCTTCGACAGCTCCTACGACCGCGGCGAGCCGGCCACCTTCTCGCTGACCGGCGTGGTCACCGGCTTCCAGAAGGGCCTCGAGGGGCAGGCCGTCGGCTCCCGGGTCCTCATCGGCATGCCCAGCTCCGACGGCTACCCCGACGGCACCCCGGACGGCAGCATCCAGCCCGGCGACAGCATCATCTTCGTCGTCGACATCATCTCCGCGAACTTCGACGACGCCACCGGTGAAGCCGTCGAGCCGGCCGAGGGCCTCCCCACGGTCGAGATGACCGACGGGAAGCCCGAGGTCACCATCCCCGCCGGCGAGGCCGCTCCCACCGACCTCGTCGTGCAGCCCCTCATCGAGGGCCCGGGCACCGAGGTGACCGCCGACTCGACCATCCTCGTGCGCTACCGTGCGTGGACCTACGACGACGGCGAACTGTGGCAGGACGCCTGGGAGCTCCAGGAGGGGCCGCTCAGCACCCTCATCCCGGGCTGGACCGAGGGCCTCCTCGGCCAGACGGCCGGGTCGCGGGTCATGCTGATCATCCCCCCGGAGATGGCCTACCCGGACGGCGCCCCGCAGGCGACGCCCCCGTTGGACGCCGGCGAGACCCTGGTCTACGTCATCGACCTGTTGGGCGTGACGGGCTGAGTTCCCCGTCGCTCCACGTGACACCCGAGAAGAAGCGCTGATCGCCCGGCATGGCGGCCAGCGCTCCTTCCGTCGAACGGCACGCCCCGAGCCCGAGCGACTCCGTGAGCAAGGCCAGGACGTCGGCCGGTGACCGGTCCTCCAGGTCGCGCAGGGTCACGGCGCCGTCGCGCTTCGCCAGGCGCCGGCCCTCACCGTTGACCACGAGGCCCACGTGCGCGTACGTGGCCGGCCGGCCGCCCAGCTGGGCCGTGAGCCATGCCTGCCGCGGGGCCGAGTCGAGCAGGTCGTCGCCGCGGGTGATGTGGGTGACCCCCATCTCCATGTCGTCGACGACGACCGCCAGGTTGTAGGCGAAGCCGCCGTCGTTGCGGACCAGCACGAAGTCGTCGACCAGCCCGCTGACGCGCCCGGCGTGCACATCGTCGACGGCGAACGACGCCCCTGCCGAGTCGACCCGGATCGCCGGTGGCCGCCCGGCCCGGCGCTCGGCGCGCTGGGCCGGCGTCAGGTCGCGGCAGGTGCCCGGATACGGCCGGTAGCCGTCGTGCGGCGCCGACGACGCCTCGGCGATCTCCCGGCGGGTGCAGAAGCACTCGTAGGTGGGCAGCGCGTCGACGGCGGCCGCGTAGCGTTCGAGCCTCTCCGACTGCCGCACCACCTCCCCGTCCCAGACGAGCCCGAGGCGGCGCAGGTCATCCAGCTGGCGCCCCTCCGCCCCGGAGGCCGCCCGGACCCGCGCGCGGTCCAGGTCCTCCACGCGCATCAGCCAGCGGCCGCCCGCGTGCCGGGCGAGGAGCCAGCCCGCCAGCGCCGTGCGCAGGTTCCCGAGATGCAGGTCCGACGTCGGGCTGGGCGCGTACCGGTCGACGTGGGGCATGCGTCCATGCTGCCACCCGCGGCCCGGGTTGGCGCGGCGTGCCGCCCCGGCCGGATAACCTGGTGCGCGGAGGTGTGATGTCGGCGAGGAAATCCGAACGGCTGCTGAACCTGCTCATCGCTCTGCTCAGCACCCGGCGATACCTGACCAAGCACGAGCTGCGTGAGATGGTCGAGGGATACCGCGGCGGCACCGCGGGCGGCTTCGAGCGCCAGTTCGAGCGCGACAAGGAGGAGCTGCGAACCCTCGGCGTGCCCATCGAGACCGGCTCCAACAGCCCGGACTCCGACGAGGAGGCCGGCTACCGCATCAACCGAGCCGACTTCGAGCTGCCGCCCCTGACCTTCACCCCGGCGGAACGCGCCGCGCTGGGCGTCGCGGCGCAGGTCTGGCAGGACAGCGTGGCCGCCGAGCACACCGCCCAGGCCATCGAGGCGCTCCAGGCGGGCGGCGCGGCCCCCGACCCGGCGCTGCTGCCCACCGTCAACCCCCGCATCGCGGTCAAGGACCCCAACTTCGAGGCCTGCTACGAGGCGGTCACGACGCTGCGCGAGCTGCGGTTCGGCTACGGCGGCCGACCCCGGCGCCTCCTGCCGTGGCGGCTGATCCAACGCCGCGGCCAGTGGTACGTCTTCGGGCTCGACCCCGAGCGCGGCGAGGACCGCTTCTTCAAACTGTCACGCTTCACGGCCCCCGCCGCCCCGGCCGGACGCGCTGGCGCCGTCGAGGTTCCCCACGACGCGGACGAACGGGCGGCCCGGCTCGAACCGGCCCCCGACGTCGAGGCGACGGTGGCGCTGCGCGACGGCTCCACGCGCCCCTGGCCGTCCGCCGAACCGATGGAATGGTCCGGCACCCTCCCGGACGGGTACACCGCGCACACCGTGCGGCAGGCGAGCGAACCGATCCTCGTCGACGAGGTCGCCGCCGCCGGCCCCGACGCGATCCTGCTCGCCCCGGCCGAGCTGCGCGCGCAGGTGGTCGAGCGGCTCCGGGAGGTGGCCAGGTGAGGTCCGAGGCACAGGTCGCGCGCCTGCTCAGGCTAGTGCCGTACCTGAGCGCGCATCAGGGCGTCACCGTCGCGGAGACGGCCGAGGTGTTCGCCACCTCGCCACGCCAGATCATCAAGGACCTCGAGGTACTCCAGTTCTGCGGGCTTCCCGGCGGGCTCTACGACGACCTGTTCGACGTCGACATCGAGGGCGCCCGCGAGGACGGCCACATCTTCTTCCGCAACGCCGACGTGCTCGCCCGGCCCCTGCGGCTGCGGCCGGCCGAAGCCGCCGGCCTCCTCGCCGCGCTGCGCGTGGTGATCGAAGTGGCGCAGGAGGAGGAGACGTCGGCGGCTCGCTCGGCGCTGGCGCGGCTCGAATCCGCCGTCGGCACCGGAGGGGGCCGGCTCACCGTCGCGGTCGCCTCGGGCGATCCCGGGCACCGGACCCTGCTCACCGGGGCGATCGCGGGCAGGAAGGTCGTGCACGTCAGGTACCGCACCCCCGGACGGCCCGGCGTCTCCGAGGCGGAGGTGGAGCCGGCGCGGCTCCATGTGGCGGGCGGCTACACCTATCTCGATGCCTGGAGCCGGCCGAGGGAGGCCTGGCGCACCTTCCGGCTCGACCGGATCGAGGGCGTAGAGCCCGCAGACGGCAGCGCCGGTGACCACGGGGAACCGCCCACGGGCTGGTTCGAGGACGCCCCCACCAAGTTGACCGTCCGGGTCACACCCGACGCGCGCTGGATCGCTGAGTACTACCCGACGCACTCGGTCTCCGATGTCGACGGCGCCGTCGACATCGCGTTCCCCGTCGCGTCGTCGGACTGGGCAGTGTCGCTGCTGCTGAGGCTCGGCGGCCGGGTGCTGGCGGTCTCCGACGAGGCGATCCGCGACGCGGCGCGGGCCCGGGCCCGGGAGGCGCTCGAACTGTACGGGGAGCCCCCGTCGACTGTGGGGTAGCATCGCACCCGTGATCTGGGTGTTTATCTTCGCCGGGCTGGCGCTTGCCGGGTTCATCGCGCTCGCGGTGTACGTGGCAGTACCCCTGCGGCAGAAGATCGACGGCACGCGCGCCGAGGTGCTGGTCCTCACCGAGCGCGTCGAGCAGATCCGCGAACTCGTCGGCCGCCTCGAGTTGGACCGGTTGCGCCGCCACTAGACTGGACTGAGAAACGAGGGCGGCGAAGCCGCCGCACACGAAAGGTTCGAAGCCCATGCCCGGTGGAATGGAATGGCTCATCATCCTCGCGGTGGCTCTGCTACTGTTCGGCGGCTCCCGCCTGGCGGGGCTCGGCAAGGGCGTCGGCCGCTCCATCCGCGAGTTCAAGGAGGAGGTCAAGGGCGTCGAGGAGCCCAAGGACTCCACCGACGAAGTCGTCGACGCCGAGATCGTCCAGCCCGAGATCGACCGCAAGAACGACTCCGAGAGCTGACCGTGCCGGCCGCCTCCGCCGACCCCGGAGCCAAGCGGCGTCGGTTCGCCTGGCTGCGGCCGCCCGACGGCGGTCCCGACGGGACGATGTCCCTGACCGACCACCTGAGGGAACTGCGCTACCGCGTCACCATCGCGGCCCTCGCCGTGGTCCTCGCGGCCGCGTTCTGCGGGTTCTTCTACCGCGAACTCATCGCCGTGATCATGGCTCCGTACTACGCCGCCGTGGAGGACCTCAAGGCGGCCCGCCCCGACGCTCAGACCCTCATCGTCAACGACGGCGTCGTCTCCCCATTCACGCTGGCCATCATCGCCACGATTGCGGGCGGCATCGTGCTGTCGAGCCCCGTGTGGCTCTACCAGATCTGGGCCTTCGTTGCCCCGGGCCTGGTCGCGAAGGAGAAGAAGTACGCGCTGGCTTTCATCGGCGCCGCCGTGCCGCTGTTTCTCGCGGGCTCGGCGCTCGGGTACTTCGTGTGGCCCAAGGGCATCACCGTCCTGCTCAGCTTCACGCCCCAGGACATGGACATCGTCAACCTGCTCGAGATGAGCAGTTTCCTCGGCATGGAGCTCAAGGTCATCCTCGTCTTCGGGCTCTCGTTCCTCCTGCCCGTGCTGCTTGTCGGGCTGAACATGGCCGGCGTCGTGCGCGGCTACCAGCTCAAACGCGCACGCAAGTTCGTCGCGTTCGGCAGCGTCGTCTTCGCCGCCGTCGCCACGCCGTCGACCGACCCGTTCTCCATGCTGGCGCTCGCCGTGCCGCTGACGGGCATGTTCATCATCGCCGAGTTCATCTGCCGCGCCATGGACAAGCGCCGGGGCATCACCGAGGAGTCCGCAGCCGAGTTCGCCCCGGACCTGGACGACGGCGAGTGAGCGAGGCACTCGCGAGGCGCCGGCTCGTCACCGTCGTGTGCAACGAACGCTCCGGCGGAGGACGGGCCGGGCGCGTGCTGCCCAAGGTGGCCAGGAGACTGCACGACGGCGTGCAGGACGCGGAACTCCACATCGTCACGTCGCGCTCCTACGAGCATGCGCGCGACCTCACCCGCACCGCGGCGCTGGCGGCCCGCGAGGGTGACGTCGTGGCGGTGATGGGCGGCGACGGCATGGCGCACCTCGGGCTCAACGCCTGCGCGGGCACCGACGCGACGCTGGCCGTCATCCCCGCCGGCACCGGCAACGACTTCGCGCGGGGAGCGGGAGTGCCCGGCCACGTCAACGAGGCCGTCGAGGCCCTGGTCCGCGGAAGGTCCCGGCTGCTCGATCTGACCCACCTGCGCAACGCCGAGGGGGAGCGGTACGTCGGCGCCGTGGTGTCGAGCGGCTACGACGCCCGGGTCAACCGCGCCACCAACGAGATCAACCTGCGGTTCGGCCCGCTGTCGTACGGCTACATCGCGCTGCGGGAACTCACCCACTTCGAGCCCCTCCACTACCGGCTGACCGTCGACGGCCAGCACCGCGAGGTGGACGCCATGATGGTGGCGATCTGCAACACGGGCGTGTTCGGCGGCGGCATGCGGATCGCGCCCGATGCGGATCCCGCGGACGGGATGCTCGACGTCACCGTAGTCCACCGCGCCTCCCGGGGCACGCTGCTGAGGCTCCTGCCGCAGGTCTACACCGGAGGGTTCGTCCGCTCGCCGATCGTGGAGCGGTTCCGCGCCCGGGAGATCGAGGTGGACGGCGACGACCTGTTCCTCATGGGCGACGGCGAGGAGATGGGGGCCGTACCGGCCCACCTCGAGGCGCGCCCCGGCGCGCTCCGGCTCATCGTGGCCTGACGAGGCCGCCTCTTCCGGGCCCCTGCTAGGTTGGCCGCGTGAGCACCGAGGCACCGCCTGAGGACGTCCGCGAGTTCGTCCAGCTGTACCCGTTCGGCCTGGACGAGTACCAGTTGGAGGCGTGCGGTGAACTGGCCCGTGGACGTGGCGTGCTGGTCGCCGCCCCGACGGGATCCGGCAAGACGGTGGTCGGCGAGTTCGCCGTCCACCGCGCGGTGAACCGATCCGCGAAGTGCTTCTACACCACGCCGATCAAGGCACTGTCGAACCAGAAGTTCCACGACCTGGTGGACCGCTACGGCGCCGACCGGGTCGGGCTCCTCACCGGCGACACGACGATCAACTCCGAGGCGCAGATC
>JAUHXZ010000136.1 GCA_030426725.1 Actinomycetes bacterium | reverse complement strand
GACCGGAGGCACGACCGCGGCGGGCGATCCTGGCGTGAATCGAGCCGACTACGGGACTCGAACCCGTAACCCCCTAATTACAAGTTAGGTGCGCTACCAATTGCGCCAAGTCGGCAGTGCGACCAGTCTATCCGCGCCGCAGCGCGGCGCCGGTCGCGGGGCACCTCACTCGTCGGTGGGTGTGGGCGTGGGGGTCGGCGTCGCCTGGTAGTACGCGTCGCTCGAGAGAGTGAGGACGTACTGCGCGAACTCGGCGGGGTCATCCAGCGCCCCGACGTACGGGGTGCCGTTGACCAGCACGAGCGGCGCACCGGTGAGCGCCTCGTCCTCGGTGCCCGGCAGCGGACCGGCGAGCGCGCGCTGCGTCGCCTCCTGCACCCACGTGGTGAACCGGCCGTCCTCGATGCACGTGCGCAGTCGCTTGGGCTCCTGCGAGCCGACGGCGATGGCGAGGTCGGCGAGCTCCGTGTCGCTGAGCCCGTCGGTGTCGACCTCCGGCTGCTGCATCAGCAGCTCGTTGGTGTAGGCGAAGAACGTGTCGGGCGAGATGGATGCCACGCACGCGGCCGCGGAGGCGGCACGCAGCGAGAACTTCGTCCCGTTCGACTTGGCGGTCAGCAGCGCGACCGGGTGATACGTCACGGTCGCCGCGCCCTGCTCGGACCACTGGGCCAGCTGTGCGGCGTTGGCCTGCTGGAACTCGCCCGCGCCTCCGGCGAGGAAGTCGACGTACACCCGGATCTCGACGGGGCCGGTCGCGCCCTCTTCGGCGTCCTCGTCCGCGGTCGCGGCATCGCCGTCGCCGTCGTCGGTCTCGTCCTCATCCGGGTCGGGCGTCGTCAGCGACGCGGACGCGTCGGGGACCTCGGCGCTGGCCGCGGTGAGGTCGGTGGCGCTGAAGACGGTCACCTGCATGCCGTCGTCGGTCATGTTGCGAGGGTTCAGCAGCGGCTCCGAGACGGCAGAGGCGACAGCCCAGGTCACCACGATGGCGGCAGCGCCGACGGCCATCGCGATGACGATGCCGACCGTGGTGCGGCGGATGACGCGTGCCCGGGACTGCTGGGCATGCACCAGCTGCGCCTTGGCGCGGACGGCGTCACGGCGGCCCTGCTCGGGCTGTGGGGGCGTCTGATCGCTCGACATGGAACCTCTCGTGTGTCAGGCGCGGGTCTGTCTCGGCGGGGCGGCCGGATCGAGGGGCCGGCGTCCCCGCGCCCGCGGGCCCGCACGATCTGGGACGGGGCGGACCGGATCCGATGCTAGTCACGGAGGCTGGGAATCACCCAGACACGGGATGACCGCGGCCTGCGCGTCGCCGGTCATCACGCCCCCAGACGGCGTTCTCAGACTCGCATGTCATACTGTGAGGACGTCCGACGACGGACGCAGCGGATTCCCCGCTTCCATTCACAACGGATCGTCCGGCACGTACCTGCCGGTGAAGGAGAAGAGACAGTCATGGCGACAGTCACGTTCGACAATGCAACCCGCCTGTACCCCGGGGGCACGCGTCCCGCCGTGGACAAGCTCAACCTCGACATCGCCGACGGCGAGTTCCTGGTTCTCGTCGGCCCCTCGGGCTGCGGAAAGTCCACCTCGCTGCGCATGCTGGCCGGCCTCGAAGAGGTCAACTCGGGCCGCATCCTCATCGGCGACCGCGACGTCACCGACGTCCCCCCGAAGGACCGCGACATCGCGATGGTCTTCCAGAACTACGCGCTGTACCCGCACATGACCGTCGCCGAGAACATGGGCTTCGCTCTGAAGATCGCCGGTGTCGGCAAGGAAGAGCGCGCCGCGCGCGTCCTCGAGGCGGCCAAGCTGCTCGACCTCGAGCCCTACCTGACCCGCAAGCCCAAGGCTCTCTCGGGTGGTCAGCGTCAGCGTGTCGCCATGGGCCGCGCGATCGTCCGCCAGCCGCAGGTGTTCCTCATGGACGAGCCGCTGTCGAACCTCGACGCGAAGCTGCGTGTGCAGACGCGCACCCAGATCGCGTCGCTGCAGCGCCGCCTGGGCGTCACCACCGTCTACGTCACCCACGACCAGACCGAGGCGCTCACCATGGGCGACCGCATCTGCGTGCTCAAGGACGGCGTCCTCCAGCAGGTCGGCTCGCCGCGCGACCTGTACGAGCAGCCCGCCAACGTCTTCGTGGCCGGCTTCATCGGCTCGCCCGCGATGAACCTGTTCCCCGGGCACCTCACCGATGGCGGCATCGAGTTCGGCACCGCCGTCGTCAACATCGAGGCCTCGACGCTCGGCAAGGCCCACGGCACGGAGGCCACCGTCGGTGTGCGCCCCGAGGACATCGTGGTCTCCCCCGCGGACGGCAAGGGACTCACCGTCAAGGTGGACCTCGTCGAGGAGCTCGGCGCGGACGGCTACCTGTACGGCCACACCGAGATCAACGGCAACCGCACCGACATCGTCGCGCGCGTCGACGGGCGAAACCACCCGATGGCCGGCGACGACGTCGTGCTCGCGCCGGTTCCCGGGCACGTGCACGTGTTCGACATGGAGACCGGCGAGCGCCTGACCGAGCAGGCCATCGCCTCGGCCTGATCCCACATCACGACGGCGCGGGCCCCGCAGGGGGTCCGCGCCGTCGTGCGTCTGCTCGGGCAGAATACTGACGTGCCGAATTCGCTCCGCATCACCGCCGCCGCCGCAGACGCGGCGCTGCTCTCTCTGCCGTGGTCGACGACGCTCGCCGACTGGCCGAGCAGCGCCATCGCGTTCCTGCCCAAGGGCCTCTCCAGGCACCTCGTGCGGTTCGCCAATCTGTCGGATCGCGTCGTGGCCATCAAGGAGACGACCGAGATGATGGCGCGGCGCGAGTACGAGATGCTCGGCCACCTGCGGCGCCTGGACGTTCCGTGCGTCGAACGCGTCGCGGTGATCGCCGGCCGCACCGACCACGCGGGAAAGCCGCTGCCGGCCGCGCTGGTCACCTCTCATCTGAAGTTCTCGATGCCCTATCGGGCGCTGTACACCCAGACGCTGCGCCCGGACACGGCGACGCGCCTGGTCGATGCGCTGGCGGCGCTGCTCGTGCGCCTGCACAACGTGGGCTTCTTCTGGGGCGACGTCTCGCTGTCGAACACGCTGTTCCGGCGGGATGCCGGCGCCTTCGCCGCCTACCTGGTGGACGCCGAGACCGGCGAGCTGCACGAGACGGGGCTGTCGACCGGGCAGCGCGAACACGACCTGTTCCTTGCCCGCACCAACATCGCGGGCGAGATCATGGACCTGGAAGCCGGGGGCCGGCTCGAGGGGGGCGTCGACGCGCCGCAGGTCGCCGACGGCATCGTCTCGAGCTACCACGCACTGTGGAGCTCGCTCACCGACACGGAGTCGTTCTCGACGGCCGAGTCATGGCGGCTCACCGAGCGCGTGGAGCGGCTGAACGCCCTCGGATTCGACATCGGCGAGATGTCGATCGAGGCGACCGGCGACGGCACCCGCGTGTCGATCCAGCCCAAGGTGGTGGATGCCGGGCATCACCAGCGCCGGCTGATCCGGCTGACGGGGCTGGACGTCGAGGAGAACCAGGCGCGGCGGCTGCTCAA
>JAUHXZ010000049.1 GCA_030426725.1 Actinomycetes bacterium | reverse complement strand
GCGGATCGGCTCAGTGGAGACGTTGGTCAGGGTGCCGCTGAGTTCGACGATCTGCTCCGGGTCCGAAAGGTCGAGCACCGGCGTGGACACCTCGGTGATGCGGACGTCCAGGTAGTCGCCTGCCGCGACCGCGGGTTGGGGGAGGGCCAGGCCGGTGATCGCGAGCACGGCCGCCACCGCGAGCGCGCGCACCAACCGACCGACCTTCACCACCGTCCTATCGTAGAGGGAGCGGAGACGGGATCACGCGTCGCCGCGTTCGGCCCACCAGGCGCGCAGCAGTTCGACGGCCTCGTCGTGGGCGACGGGACCGTGCTCGGTGCGGTGCTCGAGGAGGAAGGCGTAGGCCTCCCCGACGACGCGGCCCGGCCCGATGCCGAGGATCTCCATGATCTCGGTGCCGTTGAGATGCGGGCGCAGCGCGGCGATCTCCTCCTGGGACGCCAGTTCGTCGATACGCCACTCCAGCTCCTCGTAGGCGCGGCGCAGCTTCGTCGCCCGCTGGCGGTTGCGCGTGGTGCAGTCCGCGCGGGTGAGGATGTGCAGGTGCTCCAGCTCGTCGCCGGCGTCGCGGACGTAGCGCCGCACGGCGGCGTCGCTCCAGCCGCCGTCGGAGTAGCCGTGGAAACGCAGGTGCAGCTCGGTAAGCTTGGCGACCGACTTCACCACCTGCGTGGGGTACGACAGCGCCTTGAGGCGCTTCGCGGCGAGCTTCGCGCCCACGATGTCGTGATGGTGGAACGTGACCTTCGGGCCCTCGAAGCGGCGGGTGGCCGGCTTGCCGATGTCGTGCAGCAGCGCCGCGAGGCGGTTGACGAGGTCGGGCTCGTGGCCGCGGGCCTTCTCCAGCGCGATGGCCTGCTCCACCACCGTGAGCGTGTGCTGGTAGACGTCCTTGTGGTGCGCGTGTTCGTCCACCTCGAGCTGCAGGGCGGGCAGTTCGGGGAGGATGTGGTCGGCGAGTCCGGTGCGCACCAGCAGGTCGAGCCCCGTGCGGGGCGAGTCGGTGAGCAGCAGCCCGCTGAGTTCGGCCTGGATCCGCTCCGCCGACACGATCTCGATGCGGCCGGCCATGTCCGTCATCGCCTTCACCACCTCGGGCGCCACGACGAAGCCGAGGCGCGACGCGAAGCGCGCTGCGCGCATCATCCGCAGCGGGTCGTCGGAGAACGACAGCTCAGGGGCCGCAGGGGTGCGCAGCACGCCATCCGCCAGGTCACCCAGGCCGCCGTACGGGTCGACGAAGGCCCTGGTCGCGACGTCGACCGCCATGGCGTTGACGGTGAAGTCCCGCCGGACGAGGTCGCCGTCGATGCTGTCGCCGAACGCCACCTCCGGCTTGCGGGAGTGACTGCGGTAGATGTCGGCCCGGAACGTGGTGATCTCGATCTTCCAGTCGTGGCCGCCGGCCTTCTTCAGGGCGCCGATCGTGCCGAAGTCGCGCCCGACGTCCCACGTCGTCGGAGTGAAGCGGTCGAGGATCTCGTGGGTCTGCTCCGGGGTGGCCGAGGTGGTGAAGTCGAGGTCGTCGCCCAATGTGCCGAGCAGGGCGTCGCGCACCGAACCGCCGACGAGGTACAGCTGCTGGCCGGCGTCGCGGAACAGGCGGCCGAGGTCGTCGATCACGGGCGCGATGCGGAGAAGCTCGTGCATCGCGTTGGTCTGCGCTTGGGTCAGGCTGGGCACAACCGCTGATTCTACGTGGTTGCCGGTGTTTGCCATGATGGGCCTCATGGAGGAGATCTGGAACGACGTTGTCATGACCGTCATCGTGCTGGTCGGCGCGCTGCTGATCCGCGCCGTGCTGAGGCATGTGATCAAGAAGGTCGTCGCCGCGCTCGTGGCCCGCGGGGGCCACGAGCGTCAGGACGTGGGCGCGGTGGCGCGCTCGGTGCTGATCAAGGCGAGCGGACTCGACGACGAGCGGAACCGTCAGCGCGTCGAGACCCTCGGCTCGTTGATGCGCAACATCGTCGACGTCGTCCTCGTCGTGGTCGTGCTGCTCACCATCCTGTCGATCTTCGGCGTGCCGACGGCGCCGCTGCTCGCGTCGGCCGGCATCGGCGGCGTGGCCATCGGCTTCGGCGCCCAGTCACTGGTCAAGGACTACCTGTCGGGCATCTTCATGCTGGCCGAGGACCAGTTCGGCGTCGGCGACATCATCCAGGTCAACGGACTGCGCGGCACGGTGCAGGAGGTGACGCTGCGTATCACGAAGATGCGCGAGCCCGGCGGCACGGTCTGGTACGTCCGTAACGGCGAGGTCCTATCGCTCGGCAACGAGTCGCAGGGCTTCGCCACCGCGTTCATCGATGTGCCCGTCGCCATCGACGAGGATCCCCAGCATGTGCAGTCGATCCTGCGGTCCGCCCTTGCGACGGTGGGGGAGGAGCCGGAGTGGCAGGAGATCTTCCTCGACGGCCCCAGCGTTCTGGGTGTCGACTCGATGAGCGAGGGCACCATGGTCATCAAGGTCTGGATCAAGACCCTTCCGGACCAGCAGTGGTCGGCCACCCGCGAGGTGCGCGGCCGGGCCCAACGGGCCCTCACCGAGGCCGGTGTGCGCGGCCCGATCCTTCCCGGAATCGGCCGCTCGCAGCCCGCGGCCGGCTGACCATCGGCGGGGTGGCTTTTTGGCGAGCTTGGCGGCGCCGCTTACCCTTGACTGAATCGTGGTCCGTGCGTGGGGCCGCTGTGAACCCGCGCTGAGCGGGAAGACAGTGGAGGAGATCCATGGCCAAGTCCAAGGCTAAGCGCGCCGCCGGGGGCGGCGCCGAGAAGGTGTGGAAGCGCATCGGCATCGGCGCACTCATTGCGTTCATCATCGTCGGGATCTCCGGAATCGGGGCCTTCCTCTACCTCTACGCCACGGTCGATCTGCCGGATCCGAACGAGGACTTCCAGACCAACACGACGTTCCTCTACTACAACGACGACGAGACCAAGCTCGGGTCGCTCTCGGTCCAGAACCGCGTCACCCTCGACTACGAGGAGATGCCGCAGTACATGAAGGACGCCGTCGTCGCGGCGGAGAACCGCGACTTCTGGACCGACGCCGGCATCTCGATCTCCGGCATCGCACGAAGCGTCGTGGCGATCGTCACCGGGGAGGAACTGCAGGGCGGGTCGACGATCACGCAGCAGTACATCAAGATCCTCTACCTCACTTCCGACCAGACCGTCACCCGCAAGGTCAAGGAGGTGATCCTCGCCATCAAGGCCGGCCGCCAGGAGCCCAAGGAGGAGATCCTCGAGGGCTACCTCAACACCATCTACTTCGGACGCGGCGCCTACGGTATCGAGGCCGCGTCGCGCAGCTACTTCCTCAAGTCCGCCGAGGACCTCACCCTCGAGGAGTCGGCGGCCCTGGCAGCCATTCTCAACAACCCGGCGGCCTTCAACCCGTCGGGCGGGGACGAGAAGGTCGAGGCGTTGCTCGGGCGCTACCGCTATGTGCTCGACGGCATGCTCGAGATGGGCACCATCTCCCAGGCGGAGCACGACGCCGCGTACGAGGAGCTGCCCGAGTTCCCGGAGGTGCCGGTCAACAACCGCTACGGCGGCCCGCAGGGCTTCCTCATCAAGTCCGTCGAGGACGAGATGGCCGAGCTGGGATTCGACGAGGCCGAGGTCCAGGGCGGCGGCCTGCGCATCGTGACCACCATCGACAAGACGATGCAGGACGCGGCCATCGAGACCGCACAGGCCTACACGGCCCAAGCGGCCGAGGACGCCGTCGACGCACCCCCGGCGGAGGACCTCCACGCGGCCATCGCCTCCGTCGACACCGAGACGGGTGCCGTGCTGTCCATGTACGGCGGGCCGGACTTCGTGGAGAACTCGCGCAACTGGGCCACCACCGATCGCCCCGCCGCGTCGACGTTCAAGGCGTTCGCCACGGTCGCCGGCCTGCGTAACGGTTTCTCGCTCAAGTCGATCTTCAACGGCGACACGTTCGTGCCGGAGGGCGACACCAAGACCATCCGCAACGAGTTCAGCTATCAGTACGGGCCCGTGACGCTGCGGAAGGCGACGGCCGAATCGATCAACACCGCGTTCGTCGACATGACCCAGCAGATCCCCGACGGGGCCAACGAGGTCATCTCCGCCGCCAACGACGCGGGTGCGCCCACCAGCCGAGGCTGGGACGCGAACAACCGCATCGCGCTGGGCGCGGCTGAGGTCAGCCCCGTCAACATGGCGAACGCCTACGCCACCTTCGCCAACAGCGGGCAGCGCAACACACCGCACCTCGTCGCGCGCGTCGAGGACAGCCGCGGCAACCTGCTCTACGAGGCGGAGCCGGAGTCCGAGCGGGCCATCGACCGCAACGTGGCCGCGAACGTCACCGACGCCCTGACCTCTGTGGTCGAGGAGGGCACCGGTACCCGCGCCTCCGCGCTCGGCCGGCCCGTCGCGGGCAAGACCGGCACCAACGGCGTCGAGGACGACATCACCTCGGCCTGGTTCGTCGGCTACACCAAGCAGATCTCGACAGCGGTGATGTACGTCGCCGGAGACTCCGGCAACGAGGACCTCGACGACTACCGCCGCCCCCAGGACCCGACCTTCTTCGGTTCGTCGTACCCGCTCATGACGTGGGTGGACTACATGATGGTCGCCACCGAGGGGATGCCGGTCGAGGACTTCGACACGCCCCGCGACATCGACGCGACCCGCGGGTCGGAGAGCGCCTCGCCGTCGCCCACACCGACGCCGTCCCCGTCGCCGACGCCGTCCCCGACTCCGTCTCAGGAGCCCAGCCCGACCCCGACCCCGGATCCGACCACCGTGGCGCCTTCGCCGACCCCGGAGCCGACGTCCGAGCCGCCGAAGCCCACCGGCAAGCCCACGGACACCGGGAAGCCGACCACGGAACCGACGCCGACAACCAGTCCGGCCCCGACGGCCACCGCATCCGAGACGCCCCCGGGTAACTCGGGCGGGGGCATCGGCAACACCAAGACACCCACACCTACACCGACCACCACCCCGTAGGCTCCGGGCCGCCCTGCGCGCGCCGACACTAGAGTGACGCCCGTGAGGAACGCGCTGGTGCCCCGTCTGGGAGGTCCGATGGGTCACCATGCGGCGGGCCGGGGCATCTGGTTCAACCCGCTGCCCTGGGCGGTGCTCGTCGGGACGCTGTCGTTCCTCGTCCTGTTCCTGCGCCACACGCCGTGCGTGCAGACCGAGGTCTCACAGGAGATCGACGCGTACGCGATGCTGTGCTACTCGGACATCCAGGCGGTGTTCCGTGCGGAGGGGCTAGCGCTCGGGGGGTCACCCTTCTCGGGCGACAACCTCAGCGTGTCCCCCCTCGTCGGTGTGCTGCTGATCGCGGCGGCGACGATCGCCCGCCTCGTCGGGGTGCCCGTGGGGCCGTTCGCCTCGGACCAGGATCAGGTCGACGCGAGCGTCGTGGCGTTCGGCGTCGTCACCGTGGCGCTGTTCGCCTGCTTCCTCGTCTGGATCCTCAGCGCGGCCCGGTGGGGTCGTGCGGCCGGCGGCCGGCCGTCGTGGGACGCGATGCTGGTGGGGTCGTCGCTGATCGTCGCGGCGTCGGGGCTGGTGAGCTGGGACCTGCTGCCGGTATCCCTGACGGCGCTCGCCCTGGCGCTGTTCGCGAGCCGGCGCACCGCCGAGGCAGGCGTCATCCTGGGGCTCGCCGCCTCCGCCGGCACCATGCCGATCGGGGTGGCGCTCGCCGTCACCGTCGCGGCGGGACTCCGCGGCGGCATGGGCACCGCGGCACGCTTCGCCCTGCCGGCGGGCATGACCTGGGGACTGGTCCACGCACCGCTCCTTCTCGCGAGCCCGGGCGCGGTCTACCGGTTCTACAACGGCGCCGTCCACGCGGAGCGCGGCTACGGCTCCCTCTGGTACCTGCTGGAGCTGTGGGGCGTGGAGATCCGGCACGCGGGCTCGCTGGCCTTCGTCGGCCTGGCGCTCTTCCTCAGCTGCCTCACGGCGTATCTCTATGTGACGCGTCGCCGCCCCCGGGTGGGGTCGATGGTGGCAGTGGTCGTCCTGTCGGTCACCGTGCTCGGGGCGTCCTTCCCACCCCAGGCGTCGCTGTGGGTGCTGCTCGCGGTCCTGGTGTCGCGCCCGCTTCCGCCGGAACTCATCGCGGTCACGATCGCTCACGTCGGCCACTACGTCGCCATCTGGGGGTGGCTGTCCGGGGCGCTCACACCGGCCCAGTTCGGCCCCTACGGCGTGTACTGGGGAGCGGTCATCGTCCGCACCGCCATCGACGCCTGGGTCCTGGTGCTCTCCCTGGCCGACATCATGGACCCGCACCGCGACCCGCTGAGGACGCCGGACTCGCCGGATCCGCTGGGCGGAGTGCTCAATGACGGCGAGTTCGCGCCGGCGGCCGCACCCGTCCGGGGCTGAGCGTCGCTCAGGCCATCCTGATCTCGTCGGCGGTCACCGTCGTCATTCGCGTGGTCACCGGGACCTCGTCGCCGACGGCCACGCCGGGATCCGCGCCTGGCACGAACACCATCGACGAATGCATGTGCGGCGGCTCCGCGAACGCCCGCTTGCGCCCGGCGATGGTGAAGGGGGACAACGAGCGCCCGAACGCATCGAGAACGCCCTGCGCGACCGTGACACCCCGCTGGCGTAGTGAACGCTGCGGCGTCGGGGCGGCCAACGCGACGCCGTGGGCGGTGCCACCCGATACGACGACGATCCAGCCGTCGCGCGGAGCCCTCACCTGGTGGTAGCCGAGCGTCGACCTGGCGCGCACTCGGTGCAGGTCGAGCACGGTGGCGGTCGTCGAGTAGGCCCGTTTGTCGCCCAGCCACAGCCGGGTACCGACCCGCATGTGGGTGCGCACGCCCAGCGCCGTGCGCAGCGAGCGGTAGTCCGGCACGCTCAGGTGCGACGCCCACACCGGCCCGCGCCGCACGGCCAGCGCGGCGCCCGACAGCTGCCGGGCCTCGTCGAGGGACCCGCCGGACGGCAGATGCACGGCCCAGCCCTCGAAGCCCAGGCCGGCGAAATCGGCGGGGGTCAGTTCACCCGCCGCCAGCCCGTGCCGGTGCATCGAAGTCTCCAGCTCGACGATGACCCTCGCGCCGGGCCGCGCCACGGACAGGGCGCGCAGGTCCTCCGCGCGGGACACGGTGGTGATGATCCTCGCATCCCCGAGGAGAGAGGTGGCGGCGTCGTCGAACGGCCGCCACGGGTTGAGCACGACGACGTCGCCGGTGAACCCCGCGGCCCGGACGGCGCCCACCTCCTGCGCGATGCCCACAGCGACCGAGCGAACCCCGAGGCGCGTGGCCTCTGCGGCGAGCGTGCCGAGCCCGAAGCCGTACCCGTTCCCCTTCGCGACCGGCACGAGGCCGGGCACGTCCTCGAGGACGGTGCGGTGGTGGGACTGCCAGCGGGAACGGTCGACGGTGAGGGTCAGCGGCATCGTCAGCGCCTCTTCATGTAGAGGTCGAACGCGCGGTAGAGGACCCCGTTGATCGGGTAGTCCCACTCGCCGGTGTAGGCCACCGCCTCCCCGCCGGTACCGACCTTGAACTGGATCAGACCGATCTCCGGGTCGTCAGCGCCGACGCCCTCGACGATGCCCCGCAGGTCGTAGACGGCGCAGCCCGCCTCGTTGGCGTCGCGGATCATCCGCCACTGCACGGCGTTCGAGCCGCGAACCTCGCGCTTGGCGTTGGTGGAGGCGCCGTACGAGTACCAGGCATGCTCCCCGACGCGAACGAACGTGGTGGCCGCGACCAGGTCCCCCTCATGCTCTGCCAGGTACACCGACATCCGGTCCGGTGCCTCGGCGTTGAGGGCGTCCCACATCGTCTCGAAGTAGCCGAGCGACCGGCCCGTGAAGCCGTCGCGCTCCGCGGTCTCGAGGTAGACGCGGTGGAAGACGGCCAGGTCCGCCCGGTCGCCGCGTCGGACGGTGACGCCCGCCTTGTCCGCCTTCTTGATGTTGCGGCGCCAGAGCTGGTTCATGCCCTTGAGCAGGTCCTGCTCGGTCTTCTGGGAGCCGTCCCCGTGCCGCAGCGGCAGCTGGAAGTTGAACATGGGCTGGCCGGCGGCGAACCCCTCGCCGGTGGAGTCGGTCACCCATCCGCCGTGCAGCAGCTGGTTGATGGTCCGGGTCCCGACGAGGCTCGTCTCGTCCGGGGTCACGTCCCCCAGGCGCGTGACCGCGTCGTCGGCGATGGCCGATTTGATCGTGTCGGCCCGCCACCGGCGGTGCACCTCCGCCGGCCCGATCCGCACGGCGAATGCCCGCGACCTCTTCGCGTGGGCCACGAGGGCCCGCAGGTGGTCCGCGACGTCGCCGCGCGCCCAGTCCAGCACCGGCCCTTCGGGCAGGTACGCCAGGTACCGCCTCAACTTCGGCAGCTGACGGTAGAGGATGAGCCCCACGCCGGTGAGCTCGGCGTCGTCGAAGAAACCGACCGACTCGCCGCGCCACTCCGGCTTGACCTTCGCCCAGGCGGGGGTCTGCAGGAACGACGCGGAGCCGCGCGCCTCGATGAACGCGAGATGCTCCTCCGCGGAGATGGGTCGACAGGTGATGCTCACCACATCAACCTACCGTGCCGCCGCCGACCGGCGGGCCTCACTGCTTCGGCAGCCTGTCGTGTACGTCCTCGGAGAGCCGGACCACCGCGAAGTACAGCTCGAGTGTCATGCGGGCCAGGGCCAGGTACACGATGCCGAACAGCGGGATGCCGATGATCGCGGCGACGATGGTGCCGAACTCGCCGCTGAACAGCGCGCCGATGAGCGCGGCCACCGCGAAGAGGCCGATGAGCACCGTCACCGCGATGTAGACCGCCTTGATGATCTTCGGGGTGATGAACGACTCGAAGTTGAAGTCGAACAGTGCTCCGAAGAAACCCTTGGCGTCCAGGGCCTGGCCGGAGCCCGCCGGGGGCGGTGCCATGGGCTGTGACGGCGCGCCCGCGTAGGGCGCGTTGTACGGGGCCTGCCCCGTCTGCTGCTCCTGGTAGCGGTAGCCGGGGTCCTGCGTCCAGGCGCCCTGCGGGGGCTGCTGACCGCCGGCCGGGGGCTGCGGGGCACCCGGCCCCTCGAAACGTTGCGTCGGCTCCGGCTCGCCGGCGGGGCGGCCGGGCTGGTCCTCGGGCGGCTGGTACTGGGGGTACTGGTCACTCATGGCTGTTTCCCTTCTCGGTACGACACCTTCACTGTGGCACATCGCGATGTCATTTCCGGGGGCTTCCGCCCCGTGACGTAGGCTCGGCCCATGAACATGAATGAGAAGCCAGAGGTGGACTTCCCGGGCGGCGAGCCGCCGGCGGATCTGCAGATGACCGACCTCGTCGAGGGCGACGGCGCCGTAGCGAAGGCCGGCGACGTGGCGCACGTGCACTACGTCGGCGTGTCGTTCAGCACCGGTGAGGAGTTCGACGCCTCGTGGAACCGTGGCACGCCGCTGTCCTTCCCGCTGGGCGGGCGCCGCGTCATCGAAGGCTGGGACACGGGCATCCAGGGCATGCGGGTGGGCGGCCGACGCCAGCTGGTCATCCCGCCGCACCTGGCCTACGGGGACCAGGGCGCCGGCGGGGTCATCGCGCCGGGCGAGACGCTGATCTTCGTGTGCGACCTGGTCGGACTCAACTGAGGCGCACGGGACGACGACGGAGGGCCGGGGCGAAACGCCCCGGCCCTCCTTCATGTCCTGATCAGGCGGCCGTGACCGGCGGCTCGATCTTGAGGTCCTCCAGCTCCTCGTTGATCCGCATGCCGTAGAACGAGCGGTACACGAAGTACGCCGAGACCACGAAGAACACCGCGGCCAGGACCATCGTCAGCCCGCTGCCGTACTGCGCGCTGAGCGACACCGCCAGTTCGACGGCCAGCAGGCCGAAGAGCGTGGTGAACTTGATGACCGGGTTCAGGGCAACCGACGAGGTGTCCTTGAACGGATCGCCCACCGTGTCGCCCACGATGGTCGCGTCGTGCAGCGGAGTTCCCTTTGCGTCGAGGTCGACCTCGACGAGCTTCTTCGCGTTGTCCCAGGCGCCGCCGCCGTTGGCCATGAAGATCGCCTGGTAGAGGCCGAACAGCGCCATCGCGATGAGGTAGCCGATGAAGAAGAACGGCTCGATGAACGAGAAGGCCAGCGTCGCGAAGAACACGCCCAGGAAGATGTTGAACATGCCCTTCTGGGCGTACTGGGTGCAGATCTGCACCACGCGCGACGAGTCCTCCGCACTGGCCCGGGTGACCCCGTCGAGCTTGATGTTGGCGCCGATGAACTCGACCGCCCGGTAGGAGCCGGTGGTCACCGCCTGCATCGAGGCGCCGGTGAACCAGTAGATCACCGCACCGCCGACGAGCAGACCGAGCAGGAACGGCGCGTGCAGCAGCGACAGGTTCTCGACGTCGTGCTCGAGCCCGCCGGTGAGGCCCATCATGATCGAGAAGATCATGGTGGTGGCGCCGACGACCGCTGTGCCGATCAGTACCGGCTTGGCCGTGGCCTTGAACGTGTTGCCCGCGCCGTCATTGGCCTCGAGGAAGTACTTCGCCTTCTCGAAGTCGGGCTTCTTCCCGAGCTCACGCTCGAGCTCATCCTCGATGCCGGGGATCTCCTCGATGGTCGACAGCTCGAACACCGATTGGGCGTTGTCCGTGACGGGGCCGTAGGAATCCACGGCGATCGTCACGGGACCCATGCCGAGGAAGCCGAACGCCACCAGGCCGAAGGCGAACACCGCCGGAGCGATCATCCCGGCGACCAGGCCCAACGTCGACACCCAGAAGGCCACGGCCATGAGGCCCGCGATCGCCATGCCGAGCCAGTAGGCCGAGAAGTTGCCGGCCACCAGGCCCGACAGGATGCCGAGCGACGCGCCGCCCTTGTTGGCTGACACGACGACCTCGCGCGTGTGCTGCGCGTTGGTGCTGGTGAACACCTTGACCAGCTCGGGGATGAGGGCCCCTGCGAGGGTGCCGCAGGACACGATGAGCGACAGCTTCCACCACAGGCCGTCGGGCTGATCGCCGAGCAGCAGCGCGGAGGTGAGCAGCGTGAGGCCGAGGGAGACCACCGAGGTGAGCCACACCAGGCTGGTGAGCGGCTTCTCGAAGTCCATGTCGTCGGCATTCCCGTACCGTGCCCTGGTGATCGCGCCGTTGATGTAGTAGGACGCGCCGGAGGCGACGACCATCACCGCGCGGATGACGAAGATCCACACCAGCAGGGTGATCTGCATGGTCTCGTCGGGGACGCCGAGCAGGATGAAGGTGATGAGCGCGACGCCCGTGACGCCGTAGGTCTCGAAACCGTCCGCGGACGGACCGACCGAGTCGCCGGCGTTGTCACCGGTGCAGTCGGCGATGACGCCGGGGTTGCGGGCGTCATCCTCCTTGATCTTGAAGACGATCTTCATCAGGTCGGCGCCGATGTCGGCGATCTTGGTGAAGATTCCGCCGGCGATGCGCAGCGCCGAAGCACCCAGGGACTCGCCGATGGCGAAGCCGATGAAGCATGCGCCGGCGATCTCGCCCGGCAGGAAGACCATGATGATGAGCATCATGGCCAGCTCGACGGAGATGAGCACCATGCCGACGCTCATGCCCGAACGCATGGGGATGTCGTGCGCGGGGTACGGCTTGCCGCCCAGCGCCGCGTAGGCGGTGCGCGAGTTGGCGAGGGTATTGACCCGGATGCCGTACCAGGCGACGCCGTAGCTGCCGGCCATGCCGATGAGCGAGAACAGGATGACCACGGCGGTCCGTCCCACGCCGAAGCCGACGAGGAACAGGTAGTAGATGACGATGATCGTGGCGATGAACGCCCACAGCAGGAGCAGGAAGCGGCCCTGCTGCTTGAGGTAGGTCTTGCAGGTGGTGTAGATGAGCTCGGAGATCTCACGCATGGCGCTGTGGACGGGCATGCGCTTGAGCTGCGTGTAGGTCATCAGCCCGAAGGCGAGCCCGAGTGCGCAGACGATCAGTCCGAGCCCCAGGAGCACGTCGCCGGGGATGCCGAAGAACTGGACGCCGCCGAGGTCCGGCAGCTGCAGGTTGGCCTCGCCGCCGATCTCGTGCTCTCCGGTCGCTGGGACGTCGGTCTGGCAGGCGGTGAGCCAGAGCGCCATGACTGATGCCAGCACCAGGCCCGCCCAGCGGGGCAGACGGCGCGCGGCATTGGTGTGTTTCGTGTGTTGGTGCACGACCTTTTCTCCTTTGAAACAGGTCCACGGCGAACAGCCGTCGCGAGCATCCTACGCCCGGTAGTAGATGAAATGTCCAGGCAATTGCGTTGACAATTGAGGGATGTCGCGGCGCGGTGGGACCGCGGTAAACGAGGCTGGCCCGGGATGCCCGGGCCAGCCTTGGTGTCTATGAGACCGCGGTCTCGATGCGGTCGAGGGCCTCGGCCCAGTGGGCGCTCAGCGCCGATGTGTCGGCGTCCTCCGGCAGATGCTCGTGGACGATCTCGAGTTCGGTGCGGTCCCCGTCCGGGCGGATGTGGACGTCGACGAGCGTGCGGGGGGCGCCGTCGCTCGCGTGCCAGGAGAAGCGGATCTGTTCCCGGGGGTGGAAGCTGCGGGTGACTCCGTAGGTGCCGTCCTGGGCGTGCCAGTCCTCGCCCTTGCCGCCGAGCTCGCCGCCCTCGCCGAGCAGGGCCTCTGCGCCGTGCGGTTTCATGAGGACTTCCCACACGTTCTCGAGCGGACTGGCGACCACACGGGTCACCTTCACGCTTCTTGGTTCGGTGGCTACCTCCATGGTGTCCATAACTGACCTCCTGATCGCGGGCAACGACCGTGGTGCCCTGATGCGACCCAGCGTAGTACTGCCGATCCGAGCCCGGCAGGGGGATGGGGCGAATCGGCGCACTACAGTGACGGCCATGGCAGCAGAGCCGCTGGAGATCCACATCATCGCCGACTCGACGGGCGAATCCGCAGCCCGCATCGCCCGCGCCGCGGTCACCCAGTTCCCCAGCCGGGACTTCACCTTGGTTCGCCACCGCAAGACCAACTCCACGGCGGCGCTCATGCATGCACTCGAGGCGATCCGCGACAGCGCGCCGCGCTCCGCCGTCCTCTACACGCTCGTCAACGAGGAACTGGCCGATCTCGTCGGCAACTTCTGCCGCGACGCCGGCATCCCCCACGCCGACCTGATGACCGAGACGATGCACGCGCTGGAGACCATCACCGGCATCGCCGCGGACAAGGTGCCGATGCGCCCGCCCGGCGTCGAGGCCGAGTACTTCGTGCGGATGTCGGCCATCGACTTCGCCGTGCGCATGGACGACGGCTCGCTGCCGTCGGCGCTGCGCGAGTGTGACATCTGCCTGGTCGGGCCGTCGCGCTCCGGGAAGACTCCGCTGTCGATCTACCTCGGCTACCTCGGGTACAAGGCCGTCAACGTCCCGCTCGTGCCCGGGATCGCGCCGCCGAAGGAACTGTTCGAGCTCGACCGGTGGCGGATCGTCGGCCTCACCATGGACGCCGAACGGCTGCTGATGATCCGTGGGCAGCGTGTCCGCGGCATGGGTGGCTTCGGCACCAAGGACGGCTACGCGGACCTGGTGAGGATCTACGACGAACTCGACGAGATCGGCAAGGTGCAGCGCCGCCTCGGCTGCCCGATCATCGACACCACGGGGGTTGCCATCGAGGAGGCGGCCTCGCGCATCATCGAGATCGTCGACGACCGGGCCCACCAGGTCGGCACCCGGCTGAGGCAGCCGCCCGGCATCGTGCGTCGCGGGTCCGACTTCCGACCCTGAACTTTCCCCCGCCCCCGCGACGCAATGCAAGCGGGGCTAGGCTGTTCGACGGAAGGGGACACCGAGGTCCCCAGGGTTGTCAAAGGAGATATCCCCGCATGAGTGAGGATCGTTACATCTACGACCTGTCGGAAGGTGACGCCAGCATGCGTCACCTTCTCGGCGGTAAGGGCGCCGGCGTCGCGGAGATGAACCGCGTCGGCGTGCCCGTCCCGGACGCGTTCACGGTGACCACGGTGGCCTGCGTCGAGACCATGAACCGCGGCGGCCAGTGGCCGGACGGACTCGCGGACCAGGTGGCCGCGGGCCTGGCCCGCCTCGAGGAACGCACGGGACGCAAGCTCGGCGGCAAGGACAAGCCGCTGCTCGTCTCCGTCCGCTCCGGCGCGGTGTTCTCGATGCCCGGCATGATGGACACCATCCTCAACCTCGGCATCTCGGACGAGTCCGTCGCGGCCGTCGCGGCCGAGGCCGGCAACGAGCGCTTCGCGTGGGACTGCTACCGGCGCTTCATCCAGATGTACGGCGAGGTCGTCGAGGGCGTGCCTTCGCATCTCTACGAGGACGCGCTGACCGCGCTCAAGACCGAGCGGGGCGTCGCGCAGGACACCGACCTGGACGCCGAGGATCTCAAGGGCCTCGTCCAGACCTTCAAGCGGATCTCCACCGAGTACCTGGGCGGAGACTGGACGTCGGATCCCGTCGAGCAGCTCAACCGCGCCATCGACGCCGTGTTCAAGTCGTGGCTGAACCCCCGCGCCGAGGTGTACCGGCGCGCACACAACATCCCGGCGGACCTGGGTACCGCCGTCAACATCATGCAGATGGTGTTCGGCAACCGCGGCGACACGTCGGCCACCGGCGTGTGCTTCACGCGCAACCCGTCCACCGGTGAGAAGGCGCTCTACGGCGAGTTCCTCGTCAACGCGCAGGGCGAGGACGTCGTCGCGGGCATCCGCACGCCGCGCACGCTGTCCGAGATGCGTGAGACGCTCCCCGATGCGTACGACGAGCTCATCTCCACGATGGAGAAGATGGAGCACCACTACAAGGACATGCAGGACATGGAGTTCACCGTCGAGAACGGGAAGCTCTACCTGCTGCAGACGCGCAACGGCAAGCGCACCGCCGCCGCCGCGCTCAAGGTGGCCTCGGACCTCGTCGACGAGGGGCTCATCACCAAGGAGGAGGCGCTCCTGCGCATCGAGCCCGCACAGCTCGACCAGCTGCTCCACCCGGCCATCGATCCGTCGCACGGCAAGCAGTCCATCGCCACCGGTCTCCCGGCCTCCCCGGGCGCGGCCGTCGGTGAGGTCGTCTTCGACGCCGACACCGCCGCCGAGCGCGGCGGTCGCGGTGAGAAGGTCGTGCTGGTCCGCTACGAGACCACCCCGGACGACATCCACGGCGTGATCGTCGCGCAGGGCATCCTCACCGCGCACGGCGGCATGACGTCCCACGCCGCCGTCGTGGCCCGCGGCATGGGCAAGCCGTGCGTCGCCGGCGCGCAGGGCATCCGGATCGACGCCGTCGGCAAGAAGCTCACGATCGGGGACCGGGTGATCAGCGAGGGAGAGGTCATCACCCTCGACGGCACCAACGGGCTCGTCTACGGCGAGGCGCTGGACCTCATCCCGCCGCAGATCAACGAGGACTTCCAGCACCTGGTCCAGTGGGCCGACGAGGTCCGCGAGCTCGGCGTCCGCGCCAACGCGGACAACTTCGAGGACGCGAGCAAGGCGCGCGAACTGGGCGCCGAGGGCATCGGCCTGTGCCGCACCGAGCACATGTTCATGGCACAGGACCGCCTGCCCGCCGTGCGCAAGATGATCCTGGCGGAGAACCAGGAGCAGCGCGCCGCGGCGCTCGCGGAGATCCTCCCGATGCAGCAGACGGACTTCGAGGGCATCTTCACCGCCATGAAGGGCCTGCCGGTGACGGTCAGGCTCCTCGACCCGCCGCTGCACGAGTTCCTTCCCAACCTCGTCGAGCAGTCGCTGCTGGTGCAGCGGCTCGAGTTCGAGGGCGGCGACGAGCAGGAGTTGGGCGAGGCTCGGGCGACGCTGGCGCAGGTCAAGAAGCTGCACGAGCAGAACCCGATGCTCGGCACCCGCGGCTGCCGCCTGGCCATGCTGTACCCGGAGATCCCGGACATGCAGGCCCGGGCCATCGTGCGTGCCGCGCTGGCGGTGCTGGACCGCGAGGGCGAGACGGTCGGCGTCGAGATCATGATCCCGCTGGTGGCGCTCAGCCAGGAGTTGAAGGCCCAGCGGGCCATCGTCGAGGCCGCCGTCGAGGACGAGTTCGCCAAGGCCGGCCGTCGGCTCGACTACACGATCGGGACCATGATCGAGCTGCCGCGTGCGGCGCTGGTCGCGGACAAGATCGCCGAGCACGCGGACTTCTTCTCCTTCGGCACCAACGACCTCACCCAGACCACCATCGGCATCTCTCGCGACGACGCCGAGAACGGCTTCCTCACCAACTACGTGATGGACCGCGTTCTGGAGCGCAACCCGTTCGAGACGATCGACGTCGAGGGCGTCGGCCAGCTGGTGGCGACGGGCGTCGAGAAGGGCCGTTCGCTCAAGCCGGCGCTGAAGACCGGCGTGTGCGGTGAGCACGGCGGAGACCCGGACTCGGTCGAGTTCTTCAACTCGGTGGGCCTCAACTACGTCAGCTGCTCCCCGTTCCGCGTGCCGATCGCCCGGTTCGCGGCCGCCAAGGCGGTGCTCAAGCAGCGCTGACCCGAGACGACTGCGCCGGGCCGGGTGGACTACCGGCCCGGCGCAGCCGTGTCCCGGGGCGTGACGTGGAGCCCTCGGCCTGCGACAATCGCAGGGTCAACAGCTTCAGGAGGCAAGCATGTCCGACCAGCCCGGTTTCAGGAACCCGGACCAGGATCCCGAGCCGACCACGCCGACGTCCGGCGGGTACGCGCAGCCGGGGCCCTACAGTCGTCCCGATACGTCGACGGGCGGGGCCTACCCCGACCCGGCCCAGTCGCCCTACGCGCCGCAGGGCGAGCAGCCCGGCTACGGCTTCGAGCAGCCCAGGCCGAGCCAGTCGTACGGGCAGCCGACGTACGGCCAGGACGCCTACGGGCAGCAGCCCCCGGCCTACGGCCAGGCGCAGCCGTACGGCGGGTATGGGCAGCAGCCGGGCTATGGCTACGCACAGACGGCGGAGCACCCGCAGGCCACCACCGTGCTCGTGCTCGGCATCCTCGGCTTCTTCCTGCCCATCGTGTCGTTCATCGCCTGGTACATGGGCGGTCGCGCGAAGCAGGAGATCGAGGCGGGCGCGCCGTACCAGTGGGACGGGTCGCTGAAGATCGGCTACCTCATCGGCAAGATCCTCAGCATCATCGCCATCGTGTCGATCATCCTCACGATCGTGTGGCTCGTCGTGGTGTTCGGCCTGTTCGCGACCAGCGGGATGTGACCCTCGGTACATGGATGAGGGGCGGGGCGACCGGATCGGTCGCCCCGCCCCTCCTTAGTCGGGTGATGTGCCGGGTCAGTCGTCGTCCTCGTCGACGATGACCTCGGGGGTGCGGGCAAGATGGGTGATCGCCGCGCCGAGGCCACCCCAGAGGGTGACCATCGCGGTGCCCATCATGATGATCGCGGTAGCCGTCATTTCGCCATGATCTCCTCGTACTTGGCGTCGAGAGCGTCCTCGTCGACTTCGGTGATGGTGGACTTCCTCCACGGGGTGAAGGCCAGGACGATCGCGACGACGACGACGAGACCGGACATGCCCCAGCCGAAGATGCCGAGGACATCGAGCGGGTAGCCGCCGTACGGGGTCTGGATCTTGGTGATCACCTCATTGACGAGGATATACCCGAGCACAACGGGGACGATGACCCCGACGAGCACCAGCCAGACCTTGCCGAACTGGACGCTGGAGACGCGGTCCACGTGCCGCTGGAGGAGCGGCAGCTTCCTGAGGATCCAGGCCACCACGACGACCATCGCGAACGCGCCGGCGAGGATGCCGAACTTGTTGATGAACTCGTCGGTGATGTCGAGGAAGTACAGGCCCGTGGTGGTGGGCAGCAGCAGCATGGAGATGAGCGCCATCGGGAGGCCGACCACGAGGGTGGAGGTCAGGCGGCCGAGGCCGAGCTTGTCCTGGATGGCGGCGACGACGACCTCGACGATCGAGATCATCGACGTGAACCCGGCGAACACCAGGGAACCGAAGAACAGCGCACCCAGCAGGGGGCCCCAGCTGGTCGACGACACGATGCTCGGGAACGCGATGAACGCGAGCCCGATGCCGCCGGCCGCGACGTCCTCCATCGACGATCCGGTGGCCTGCATGAGGAAGCCGAGGGTGGCGAACACGCCGATACCGGCGAGAAGCTCGAAGCCGGAGTTGGCGAACCCGACCACCAGGCCGGAGCCGGCGAGATTGGTGCGACGACGCAGGTAGGACGAGTAGGTGATCATGATGCCGAAGCCGACCGACAGCGAGAAGAAGATCTGGCCGTAGGCCGCCGCCCACACGGCCGTGTCGCCGAGGGCGGCCCAGTCCGGAGTGAAGAAGGCGTTGAGGCCGTCGGCGGCACCCGGCAGGGTGACGGCCTGGATGACGAGCACGAGGAACATGACCAGCAGCAGCGGAATCATGACGACGTTGGCCCGCGAGATGCCCCGCTTGACTCCCAGCGAGATGACAGCGATCACCAGGGCCCAGGCGACCAGCATCGGGATGGCGACGGCCGGGACGAAGTCGAACGCGATGCCGGGGGTCTCCGCAACCTGGAGGAAGTCGCCCATGAGGAACCCGGCGGGGTCGTCGCCCCACGCCTCCGTGAAGGAGAAGAAGAAGTACATGGCGGCCCAGGCCAGGATCGCCGCGTAGTAGACGCCGATGACGAAGCACACCAGCACCTGCCACCAGCCGAAGATCTCGCTCCACTGCTTGCCCGCACGGCGCATCGCCAGCGGCGGAGCGGAGCGGTAGCGGTGCCCGAGGGTGTAGTCGAAGAACAGCAGTGGGATGCCGGCCGACAACAGGGCGACGAGGTAGGGGATCAGGAAGGCGCCACCGCCGTTGGTGTAGGCGACGTAGGGGAAGCGCCAGATGTTGCCCAGACCGACCGCCGAGCCGATGGCGGCGAGGATGAACACGTTGCGCGAGCTGAAGACCTCACGCTTCGCAAGCTTGGGTTCGGACATGTTCCTCCCTTCAGGGAGCGTGATGGAATCGCGGACGGTGTTAGCGTATTCCACTCACTCCGGACCGACGGGGGAGGGTCAGGATCGGTGTCGTGTCGTCAGCGCACGAAGACGGGCTGCTCGCGGGTGGAGCGGGCCTCGTCGAAGGCGTAGCCGTCGCCGTCGAAGTCGCGGATCCTGGCGGGGGTGCGGACACGGTGGCGCACGAGCCAGGCAGCCATCGTCCCGCGGGCGCGCTTGGCGTGGAAACTCACGACGCGCGGGCGGCCCTCGGGGCCCCGGTCCTCGAAGCGCGGGCTCACGATCCTGACGCCGAGTCGGTCCGTGTCGACGACACCGAAGTACTCCTGCGAGGCCAGGTTGACCAGGACGTCGGCCCCAGGCGACGCCTCGAGGTCCGCGCGCAGCAGGTCGGTGACCTCGGTACCCCACCAGTCGTACAGCGACCCGCCGCGATCCGTGACCAGGCGGGTGCCCATTTCGAGTCGGTGCGCCTGGATGAGGTCGAGGGGGCGCAGGACCCCGTAGAGCCCGGACAGGATGCGCACGGTCTTCTGCGCCTCGGTGAAGTCCCGCTCGCCGAAGGTGCGGGCGGCCAGGCCCTGGT
>JAUHXZ010000135.1 GCA_030426725.1 Actinomycetes bacterium | reverse complement strand
TGACGCTGCTGTTCCGCTTCATGCGCCCGCTCATCGAGGCCGGCCACGTCTACCTCGCCCAGCCGCCGCTGTTCAGGCTGCGCTGGACGAACTCGCCCCACGAGCTTGCCTACAGCGACGTCGAGCGTGACGCGCTGTACCGGAAAGGCCTCGAGGACGGCAAGAAGCTGCCGCAGGTCAACCCCATCCAGCGTTACAAGGGCCTCGGCGAGATGAACGCCGACGATCTGTGGGAGACCACGATGGACCCTGAGAACCGGATCCTGCTGCAGGTGAGCCTCGACGACGCCGCGATGGCGGACCAGATGTTCTCGATCCTGATGGGCGAGGACGTCGAACAGCGCCGCACCTTCATCCAGCGCAACGCGCGCGACGTGCGCTTCCTCGACATCTGAGCGCCCGCGCCCGACGACTCCCACACTTTCCCGGAAGGCTTCCTGACACATGGCTGACGACAGCGATCTGATCCCCCCGACACTGGGCCGCGTCGATCCCATCGACCTCCAGGTGGAGATCCAGCGCTCCTACCTCGACTACGCCATGAGCGTCATCGTGGGTCGCGCCCTTCCCGACGTGCGCGACGGCCTCAAGCCGGTGCACCGTCGCGTGCTCTACGCCATGTGGGACGGCGGCTACCGCCCCGACCGCGGCTGGAACAAGTGCTCGCGCGTCGTCGGTGAGGTGATGGGTCTCTACCACCCGCACGGCGACTCGGCGATCTACGACACCCTCGTGCGGCTCGCGCAGCCGTGGGCGATGCGCCACCCGCTGGTCAGCGGGCAGGGCAACTTCGGCAGCCAGGGCAACGACAAGGCCGCCGCCATGCGGTACACCGAGTGCAAGATGGCGCCGTTGGCCGTCGAGATGGTCCGCGAGATCGAGCAGAACACCGTCGATTTCAAGCCCAACTACGACAATCGCGAGGAGGAGCCGGTCGTCCTGCCGGCGCGCTTCCCCAACCTGCTCGTCAACGGTTCGACCGGTATCGCCGTCGGTATGGCCACGAACATCCCCACGCACAACCTGCGCGAGGTCAACGACGCCGTGCAGTGGGCGCTGCAGCACCCCGAGGCCTCCCGCGAGGAGCTGCTCGAGGCGGCCATGTCGCACATCCAGGGTCCCGACTTCCCCGGCGGGGGTCTCATCGTCGGCCGCAGCGGCATCGAGGAGGCCTACCGCACGGGCCGCGGTTCGGTCACGATGCGCGCGGTCATCGACATGGAGGAGGACGACAAGGGCCGCCAGCTCCTCGTCGTGACCGAGTTGCCGTACATGTGCAACCCCGACGCGCTCGCCCAGCGCATCGCGGACCTCGTCAACGCCGGCAAGCTGACGGGCATCGCGGACATCCGCGATGACACGTCGGCCCGCACCGGCCAGCGCCTGGTCATCGTCCTCAAGCGTGACTCCCAGCCGCGCGTCGTGATGAACAACCTGTACAAGCACACGGCGCTGCAGGACACGTTCGGCTGCAACATGCTGGCGATCGTCGACGACGTGCCCCGCACGCTCCGCCTGGACCAGTTCATCTCGCTGTGGATCAAGCATCAGCTCGACGTCATCCGTCGGCGCACGCAGTACCAGCTCGACGATGCCGAGAAGCAGGCCCACATCTACCGCGGCCTGGTCAAGGCGCTAGACGCGCTCGACGAGGTCATCGCGTTGATTCGCCGTTCGCCCAGCACCGACGAGGCCCGCGAGGGCCTGATGGACCTGCTGGAGATCGACCAGGTGCAGGCCACCGCGATCCTGGACATGCAGCTGCGTCGCCTGGCGGCTCTCGAGCGCCAGAAGATCATCGACCACCTCGCACAGCTCGAGGCACGGATCCAGGACCTCAAGGACATCCTTGCCAGCGAGGCGCGGCAGCGCACCATCATCTCCGAGGAGCTGCAGGAGATCGTCGACAAGTACGGCGACGACCGCCGCACCAGGATCGTCGCGGCCGACGGAGATTTCTCGGAGGAGGACTTCATCCCCGACGAGGACGTGGTGGTCACCATCACGCACGGCGGGTACGCCAAGCGCACCCGCGGCGACCAGTACCGCGTGCAGAAGCGCGGCGGCCGCGGGGTGCGCGGCGCTGCGCTGCGCGCCGATGACGAGGTGGAGCACCTGTTCACCACCACCAACCACCAGTGGCTGCTGTTCTTCACGAACTTCGGCCGCGTCTACCGGGCGAAGGTGTGGCAGCTGCCAGAGGCGAGCCGCGACGCGAAGGGCGGCCACGTCGCCGGCCTGCTGAGCTTCCTGCCCGACGAGCACGTCGCGAAGGTGCTAGCGATCCGCAGCTACGAGGACGCCGAGTACCTGCTGCTGGCCACCAAGCGCGGCCTGGTGAAGAAGACGGACCTCAAGGCCTACGATTCGCCGCGCCAGGCGGGCGTCATCGCGATCAACTTCCGCGACGAGTCCGACGAGCTGATCGGCGCCTCGCTGGTGAGCTCCACCGACGACGTGCTCCTGATCTCCCGCAAGGGCCAGGCCATCCGGTTCCAGGCCGACGACCAGCAGCTGCGCCCCATGGGACGGGCCACGTCCGGCGTGACCGGCATGAAGTTCCGCGAGGGCGACGAGCTGCTGTCCATGGCCGTCCTGCGTGAGGACGAGGACCAGTCCGGTCAGTACGTGTTCACGGTGACCGACGGCGGGTATGCCAAGCGCACCGCCGTCGACGACTACCGGGTGCAGGGCCGCGGCGGTCTCGGGATCAAGGCGATGCGCCTCAACGAGGACCGCGGGTCGCTCGTCGGCGGGCTCATCGTTCGCGAGGGCGACGAGGTGATGGCCATCAAGACCTCCGGCCAGGTCACCCGCTCCGCCGTCGCCGACGTGCCAGTCAAGGGCCGCGACACCATGGGCGTCAAGTACGTCGGGATCAAGGGCGACGACGCCGTGGGCGCGATCGCCCTATACCCCGAGTCCGAGGTCGAGGAGGCGCTGGAGGCGCAGGCCGAGGACGCTGCCGAGGTTTTGGAGGCCGAAGCGGGTACGGTAGGAGAAGGTGCCGCCGACCAGGTGACGCCCGAGCCGACCACCGAGGAGGAAGCCGATGAGTGACAGCTCACCGCGCTGGCCGTCTGCCTCAGGGGCCCCGGGCCTCGACTTCTCCCCCCGCAAGCCCGAGGAGCGGGCTGGTGAGGGTGCGGCGGCGAAGCCGCCGGCCACCAACGGCTACGCAGCCCCGACGGAGCTCCCGAACAGCTCGGCCGGCACTCCGGCCTCGGCGCCCAGCCCGGATGCGGTGAACGGCTCGTCCCCCGCAGGACCACCCTCGTTCGCGCCTGCTCCGCGCCAGGAGGCCAAGGCCTCGCCCGCCGAGAGCACGGAGAGCGCCGCTGAGCAGACGCGCACCGTTCCCGCCATCGCCGGCCGCGCCGCGCGTACCGCGCAGGACTGGGCCAACAAGGCCCGGACCGCCGTGACGTCGCGCACCGGCAACGGATCGGGCAACACCCAGCAGGCCGGTGGGACCGCTGCGGGCGCCGCCGTCGGGTACGCCGTCGGCTCCGAGGCCGCCAGGCAGTCCACCCAGAGCCCCGACACGAGGGAACAACCCGCGGTGTCCTCGCCGGTGCCGGGCGGCTCCTACCCGGAGCCAAGGCAGGGAGCGAAGCGGAGCGTGCGCCGCACCCGCAAGGCGCGC
>JAUHXZ010000048.1 GCA_030426725.1 Actinomycetes bacterium | reverse complement strand
GGATGTGCGGGGCATGTCGGACATGATCCACGCCATGCACGCCGCGACCGGTCCCCACGTGCCGTGCAACGAGGAATGGCACTACCGCCCCCCGGACGTGGACCTGGCCATGCCGTGGCGCGTGCTGCTCAAGTGGCGGGTATCCACGCTCGCGGGCTTCGAGGGCGCGACGACGGTCTACCTCAACACCATCGCACCGTTCACGCTGCGCGAGCGGGTCGTCGCCGAACTACGTCGGCTGCGCGTCCAGGGTCGGATCTCGCCGGGGCTGGCACTCGGCGACGAGGCGCCACGGACCGACGATCCGCTGCGCTACGCCCTCTGACGCGCCGGTTCCCGGCTCAGCGGGCCGCCTCGGCGATCCCGGTCAGCCGCGTGACGTGGGCCGCCCAGCCTCCCTCGGGCTCCCACAGGTTGCTGTTGCCCGGGAGGAGGCCCGCCGCGCCGTCGATGCCTTCGCGGATGATGTCCGCCTGACCGGCGTGGCGGCTCACGTCCTGGAGGGTGTGCACGAGGAGCCGGCCCAGGGTGGTGTCGGCGTGCTCGCCCCACCACGGCACGTGCCCCGGTGCGTCGAGGTCGTGCGCGGTCACCGACTTCTCGACGACCTTCGCCACCTCGCGGTAGAGATCGATCAGACCGGCGGAGGTTTCGTCAGGGGCGGCGTAGAGGTCGGCGTTGGGGTCGGCGTCGAAGTCGACGCGCGGCAGCGTCAGCGGGCTCGGATGGCCGATGCACTCGACGAGGTAGCCGTGCTCGACGAACGCGCAGTGCTTGACGAGGCCGATCAGGCTTGTCCCGGTCGGGGTGCGGGGTAGGCGCAGGTCGCGCTCGGACAGGCCGTCGGCCTTCCACAGCAGCGCCTCCCGCGACGAGCGCAGATATCTGAGCAGGGTTTCCTTCGTCTCCATGCCGCCAGTGTGCGGCAACGGTCTGACCGATGTGGGGAGAGCGCGATCGCGGCTAGATCTCCCCACGCCCGGGCAGCGGGCAGGAGTCGGTGAAGCCGGCCGGTGGGATGCCGAGGGCCTGGATGGACCGCGCCCAGTAGTTCACCTGGGCGGCGGTCGTCGCGAGGATGACGATCTCGCGTTCGGAGAAGGCCCCGCGGAGTTCGTCCATGAGCGTGGCGGGGAACAGCAGCGGCGTCGACGAGATGCGCCGGGCGTAGTCGGCGGCCAGGAGTTCCCGCCGGTCGAAGGTTGCGACCCGCTCCGGCTCGCCGGCCAGGACGGCGGCGACCTCCTCGTCGGTGAGGCCCTCCCGGTCGTAGCCCGCGCCGTTCATGTCGACGCAGAACGGGCAGGTCGCGGTGAAGGAGGCCGTGATCCGGACCAGTTTCAGCAGCCGCGCCGACGGTTCGTCGTGGGCGACCAGGGACTCCAGGATCCCGGACGACACAGCGGCGCGCGGGTACCAGGCGAGCAGGCGTGCCGGCTCCATCCGCCTGCCGGTGATCCGCTCGGAGATCCAGGTCCCCAGGCGGAGGATGAGGTTCGGCCGCGCGGGCTCCTCGATGAACGCCATGCGCACATCATGCACCGGGCTGCGGGGCGGCCGAACCGCCGTCCGGTCAGCCGCGCTGGCGGTGGACCCCGAACGTGAGGGCACGCGCGCAGCCGGCCCGCTCGCCGTGCTGCCCGAGCACGCCGGAGACGAGATCCTGCGGTGTTGGATGCCACGGCAGATCGGCCAGGTAGGCCTCGTGCGCCGACAGCGACGCGATGCCGCGGCCCTCGTCGTCCGCATCGAGTTCCACGTAGTGCGTGGGGGACGTGCCGGTCAGCAGCAGCCACGTCACGCCCCACGGCTCGAGCCCCTCGTCGGCGAGATCGCGGAACACCCAGCGGTTGTCGGCGTCGCGGACGGCGTCGATGGTGGCCAGGCCCGCCGCCCGGTGATCGGCATGGTCGATGCCCCAGGGCACGTGCAGTTCACCGGCCCCGCTGACCACCGCGTCCGGCCGGAAGCGGCGGATCTCGCGGGCGACGGCGCGGCGCAGGCCGAGGCCGTACTCGAGCTCCCCGTCGGGGAAGTCGAGGATGGTGAGATGGTCGACACCGACGACGTCGCAGGCCCGGCGCTGCTCCCGCGCGCGCAGCGGCCCCGCCTCCTCCGGAGGCCGCTGCATCCCCGCCTCACCCGCGGTCAGCAGGAGGTAGCCCACCTCGACGCCGCGGCCGGTCCAGTGGGCGACGGCGGCCGACGTGCCGTACTCGGCGTCGTCGGGATGGGCCACGACGACGAGGACCCGGCTGAGGGACTCCTCGTCGAGCGGTTCGAGGGCGGGTTGGGTGCGGTCGGTCTCCATGCGGGCCACTGTACTGACGTGCCGCGCCCTGTCCCGCGACCCGGAGAGAGCGGACTACCGGTCCCGCGGCGCGAGCAGCCCGCTTTCGTAGGCGTAGACCACCGCGTGCACGCGGTCGCGCAGGGCGAGTTTCATGAGGATGCGCTTGACGTGGGTCTTGACCGTGCTCTCACCGAGGTGGAGCTCTCGGGCGATCTCGGCGTTGGCGAGGCCGCGGCCGCTGTGGACCAGCACCTCGCGCTCCCGGTCGGTGAGCCGCTGCAGGTCGCGGTCACCGATGTCCGTCGGCCGGCCCCCGGCGGTCGCCCGGGCGAACTCGAGCATGAGCCGACGCGTCACGGACGGTGACAGGAGTGCATCGCCTTCCGCGACGGTGCGGATGCCGGAGAGGAGGTCCTCCGGAGGAGTCCGCTTGAGCAGGAACCCGCTCGCGCCGGCACGGACCGCCTCGTACACGTAATGATCGATCTCGAAGGTCGTGAGGATGATCACGCGCGGCGGGGCCCAGGCCCCGTCGCCCGGCACCGTGCCGGTGAGCCGCCGGGTGGCATCGAGCCCGTCGCTGCCCGGCATCCGGATGTCCATCAGCACGACGTCGGGGCGCAGGTCGCGCGCCAGGCCCACGGCGCGCTCCCCGTCGGCGGCCTCGCCGACGACCTCCAGATCGTCCTGGGTCTCGATCATCATCCGCAGGCCCGCCCGGACCAGGGTGTCGTCGTCGACGATGAGCACGCGGATGGTCATCGCGTTGTCACCTCCGCCCGTGTGCCGGGTCGGACCAGGTCCTGCGGGGTGAGTGGTAGGAACGCCTCGACCCGGAAGCCGCCCTCATCGTCGGGACCCGCCTCCAGGCGACCGCCGAGCACGCGCGCCCGTTCGGCCATCCCGGCGATCCCTCGGCCGCCCCGCGTGGTGTGCGGGGCGGCCGCGCCGGCGTCGTTGGCGACGATGAGATGGAGCCCACCGTTCGAGCACGACAGGGTGACATCCACGTGGGCCCCGGGGGCGTGCTTGAGAGAGTTGGTCAAGGCCTCCTGCACGATTCGGAAGGCCGCGGCACCGACGTGCCGGGCGACGGGAGGCGCGCAGTCACTGAGAAGAGCGATGTCCGCGCCCGCGGCCCGGAGTTCCCCGATCATGGGGGCGATGTCGCCGGTCGTGCGCGCCGCGTCGCGGCTGGCCTCCTCCCCGTCGTGGAGGAGCCCGAGAAGATGGTCGAGGTCGGTGAGGGCGGTCCGGCCGAGTGTCTCGATCTCGCGGAGGGCCGAGACGGCCTTCGCCGGATCGGCGGAAAGCCGGGCCGCGCCGGCCTGGAGCACGATGACGTTGACCGTGTGGCCCACGGCGTCGTGCAGTTCTCGGGCGATCCGGGAGCGCTCGTCCGCGACCGCGCCGGCGGCCACGACGGCCTGCTGCGCCTCGAGATCGCCGACGGTACGGCTGAGGTGCTCCGCCCGGTCCTGACTCCGCCGGATCAGGACGGCGAACGACCAGCCCGAGGCGAACAGTACAAACCAGACGACGATGACCAGGGCATCGGGGGCGCCCGGGCCGTAGAACGTGGTCGTGGACATGGCGAGCGCCGCAGCCCCGACGATCATCGCCGAGACCGGTGGGGGACGGGTAAGCCCGACCGAGTACGCGAAAAGGGGGATGGCGAGCGGGGCGTTGCTGTCGCCCTGGGTGACGCTGGCGGCGAGGTAGAGGGCGGTTGCGACAGTGAGGGCGGACGCGGGCGCGTACCGCCGCAAGAGCAGCAGCGCGGTGGGGCTGAGCGCGAGGAGCCACTCCCAGCCCAGCAGCGCGCCGTACTGGTCGACGTAAGCGTCGCTGCGCAGTGACGCCACCGTGATCCAGGCGAACAGAGCCGCGACGACGACATCCGCGACGAGCCACCACGCTGTGCGTGGTTGGGATCGGTCGGTGCGGAGCCGGAGACTCACGCTCCCACTGTAGTGCCGGGGCCGGCGCGGAGGCGTCCCCCCGTGGGTGGACGCCCACCATCCCCGGGGAGGACACCGAAGTCGGGCCCCGAGGGGGACGACGCGACGACCTCGGCGCGTGACAGTGGGGGAAGACAACATCGGACGAGCACAGGAGCTCATGATGACCACTTCCAGTACACAAGCGCCCGGAACGCGGTCCGCCGCGACGGAGAGGCCGGCCTCGCGCCGGGGCCGTCTCCGGACCCACGTAGCGGCCGCCTTCGCGACGGTCGCGCTGTGGGCGGCGCTCGCCGGCTGGTTGACTCCCCGCGGGCCGCTGACCTCGGCCGAGGCGATCGGGTCCATCGTGGTGAGCCTGGCCGTCGGGGCCGCCGCCGGAGCTCTTCTACGGAGCCGATGGGCAGTGCTGCTGGCTCCGGCCGCCTTCGCCACGCTGTTCGAACTCGTCCGGCTGCCGGTCGACGGGCCGATGGTCGACGGTGTCCACGCCAGCTTCTACGGCGCCATCGTCCTTCTCACGGGGCGCGGGTTCCACGCGCTGGTGGCGCTGGCCCCGATGGCACTCGGGGCCGCGGCCGGCGCGGGCCTGGCCAGGGCACGGGCGGGGATCTCGCCGGCGCCCGCCCCGATGTTCCGGCGGGCCGGGACGGTCCTGGCCGGCCTCGCTGTGGTCGCTCTCGTCGCGGCGCTCGCGCGGCCGGCGACCACCGACCCCATCACAGACCCGGGCGGCGCCCCCGTGCCGGGCTCGACGGCGGAGCTGACGACCGTGAACATCGGCGGACGGGACCTCGGCGTGATGATCCGTGGCGCAAGCACCGACAACCCGGTCCTGTTGTTCCTGGCGGGCGGTCCCGGAGGATCCGAGTTCGGGGCGATGCGCCGCCACCTCGAAGGGTTGGAGGATCATTTCACCGTGGTGACGTGGGACCAGCGGGGCGCGGGCACTTCCTATCGGGAACTCGACCCGACGTCCACGGTCACGCTCGAGGGCCATGTCTCCGACACGATCCAGCTGACCGAGGCCCTGCGCGACCGGTTCGGCTCCGACCGGATCTATCTGCTGGGGCAATCGTGGGGGACCACCCTCGGCGTGCTCGCAGCGCAGCAGCGGCCCGACCTCTACCACGCGTTCATCGGCACGGGCCAGATGGTGAGCCAGCGGGCCACCGACCGGATCTTCTACGCGGACACGCTCGCCTGGGCTGCGCGCACCGGCCGGTCCGGTCTGGTCTCCGAACTCATGGCCGCGGGCCCGCCACCCTACCAGTCGATCCTCATGTACGAGCCGGCGCTGTCCCACGAGCCGGAGGTCTACGCCTACGACCGGCGCGGCAACTCCGAGGGCTCGGGCCAGATGTCGGAGAACCTGCTGGTGGAGGAGTACAGCCTCATCGACCAGGTGCACATCCTCGGCGCGTTCGTGGACACTTTCGACGCCCTCTATCCGCAGCTGCAGGATGTCGACTTCCGCCGCAGCGCCACACGGTTCGAGATCCCGGTGTTCTTCGTCCAGGGCGCCCACGAGGCCGATGGCCGGTCCCGGCTCTTCAACGAGTGGTATCCGATGATCGAGGCACCCACCAAGGACCTGGTCCTCCTCGACAGCTCGGGGCACCGGCCCCTCTGGGAACAGCCGGATGAGTTCGTCGACTACATGGTCACCACGGTGCTGCCACGGACCGCGCGGCCTGATCCGGGTCGCCCTCAGCAGCGGCCGCTCAGCTCTCGAGCGTGAGACCGAGGCGCTCCAGCAGGGGCTCCAGGCGCGGATCCCGTCCCCGGAACCGGCGGTAGGTCTCCATCGGATCGACCGAGCCGCCCGGCGCGAGCAGGGTGCGGCGGAAGTGGTCGCCGGCCTCCCGCAGCGTCCCGGTCTGCTCGCCGAACCAGGCGACGGCGTCGGCGTCCATCACCTTCGCCCATGCATAGCCGTAGTAGCTGGCCGCGTAGCCGCCGCCCCAGATGTGCGCGAAGTACTGGCTGCGGTACCGCGGCGGCACCAGCTCGTCGACCAGCCCCCACCGCTCCAGCGCGGCCCGCTCGAAGTCCTCCACCTCGTCGGCCGAGGAGGGCAGCTCGTCGAGGGGCGTGGTGTGCCAGGCGAGGTCCAGCAGCGATGCCAGCTCGGTCTCGGCGGTCGCGTAGCCCTGCCCGAACCGGTTGGCCGCCTTGAGGCGCTCGATCCATTCGGCGGGCAGCACCCGTCCCGGGGTCCACGCCCAGTGCTCGTTGACCTGGCTCGGAAACTCGACGAAGTCCCGCGGGGTGTTGGTGCCCGACATCGACGCGTAGCGCGAGTGCGCCAGCAGCCCGTGGAGGGCGTGGCCGAACTCGTGGAACATCGTCAGGACCCCGTCCCACGAGATGGTGGTGGTGGAGCGGGTGTAGTTGCAGTTGTTGGTGACCACGGGCAGCGCCCCGTCGTGCAGCGACTGGTCGACGATGTTGTTCATCCAGGCGCCGCCCTGCTTCGTGGGGCGCGCCCAGAAGTCCATGACGAACAGGCCGAGCACGGTGCCGTCGGCGTCGCGGACCTCGTAGGCCTGCGTGTCGGGGGCATGCCCGGTGACCCCGTCGACGGCGGTGAAGGTGATGCCGTAGAGCTCCCCGGCGGCCGCGTAGACGGCGTCGAGGACCTTGTCGACCTGGAGGTAGTCGCCCAGCTCGGCCTCGTCGAAGTCGAAGCGCTCCTTGCGGACGATGGCCTCGACGTAGCTCCAGTCCGCGGCGGTGAACTCGGCGCCGGGCTCGAGGTCCGCGTAGCGCGCCCGGAGTTCGGCGGCCTCCTCGCGGGCCTTGGCCAGGGCCGCCTGCGCGAGCGGCACCAGCATCTCGAGGATCGCGTCGGTGGTCTTGGCGCAGCCCGCGTCGGCCACGAGGGCCGCGTGGTTCTCGTAGCCGAGCAGCACGGCACGCTCGGCGCGGAGCCGCGCCGTCTCGACGACGACGGGCCGGGTGTCGTGGGGCCCGCCGAGGGCCCGCGTGGTGCTCGCCTCGAACAGGCGGCGGCGGACGCCGGCATCGGCGAGCTTGGCCGCCAGCGGCTGCTGTGTGGTGTTGACCAGGTCGATGCGGTGGCCGCCCTCGACCGCCAGCGAGGCGCGCTCCTGGTCGGTGAGCCCCGCCAGCTCGGCCTCCGTGACGTCGAAGCCGCCCGCGTTGCGGGCGTCGCGGTTGAGCTGCTCGAAGCGCGTGGACAGTTCGGCGAGCCGACGGTTCAGTTCGCGCAGCCGGTCCTTGCTGGCGTCGTCGAGTTCGACGCCGGCGCGCCGGAACGACCGGATCAGCTCATCGAGGGCGTAGCGGTCCTGCTCGTCGGCTTCGGTCTCGCCGGCGTCGATCCGGTCGCGCAGGTCCAGGAGACGCTGGAACAGGGCACGGTCCAGGAGGATGGCGTCCTCGTGGCCGGCGAGCCGCGGCGACATCTCCTCGTCGATCGCATCCAGCTCGGGCGACCCGTCGGAGGCGTGCACGGAGAAGAACGCGTTGAGGGCCCGCCGGAGGGTGGCCTCGGCGTCCTCCCAGGCGCCCAGCACGCCGGCGACCGTCGCGGGGGAGTCGTCGTCGCGCAGCCGGGCCAGTCCCGCCACCTGCTCGGCCATGCCCGCCTCGATGGCGGCCCGGTAGTCGCCGGGAGCGGCGGCCGCGAAGTCAGGAAGTGTGAACGGCAGGTCGGTGGTCAGCACCGGATTGGTGGGCATGCGGTCTCCTCGTCGTCGACACCAGCAGCCACGACACGGCCGCGGTGAGCACGGTCAAGCCAACCATATGGAGGATCACGATCCCGACAGGGAGCCCCAGGAAGTACTGCGCGTAGCCGACGGCGCCCTGGAAGAGGACCGTGACGAGGGCCAACCGGGCGGCCCCCGCGGGGCGGCGCTGCCCGGTGCGGCTGAACAGCCACACGCAGACGACAACCAGGGCCAGGGCGAGCCAGGCGCTGGCGGAGTGGATCCTCGCGACCGTCTCGATGTCCAGCCCGTTGCGGGCGGCGTTCGCGTCGCCTGCGTGCGGGCCGGCGCCGGTGACGACGGTGCCGAGCACGATCGAGACCATCGAGGCGGCGAAGGTGATCAGGACCAGCCAGCGCGCGCCCGGGGCGACCGGGCTGGGGGCGACGTCGTAGCCCATCCGCAACGCCCACACGCACAGCACGATGAGTAGCACCGACAGCAGAAGGTGCGGGGCCACCCACGAGGGGTCGAGTTGCGTGAGGACGGTGATGCCGCCGACCACCGCCTGGAGCGGGATACCGACACCGACGGCGAGAGTCAGCCACCACAGCCGGCTGCGGGCCCCCCGGTTGCGCCAGGCGGAGATGAACGCCCCCAATGCGGCGATGATGAGGACGAACGTGAGCAGCCGGTTGCCGAACTCGATGACGCCGTGGATCCCGTAGGCGGGGTGCGGGACATAGGACTCGTCGGTGCACCGAGGCCAGGTGGGGCAGCCGAGCCCCGAACCGGTGAGTCGCACGACGGCCCCGGTGACGATGATGCCCATGTTGCACACCAGCGACGCCCACAACCAGGTGTGCAGCGCACGGTTGCCGTCGACGAGTCTTCTCAGGAGGTCCACTTGAACACCTTCCACGCCAGGGTCAGGGTTCCCGCACACCAGAGGGCGGTCACCGCTACCGGCCAGCCTAGGGCCACGCCGTGGGCGGCGGCCCTCAGGGACCCGCCCAAGGCTCCGGTGGGCAGGGCCGCGACGAGCGGCTGGGCCCATTCCGGGAAGCGGGCCACGGGGAGCAGGATGCCGAGCGGCATGCCGGCCAGGTACATCAGATTCGCCAGCGCCAGCGTTGCCTCGGGGCGCAGCGATCCGGAGATCGTCAGCGCCAGGCCCGCGAACGCCCCCATCGCGAGCAGCGACGTCACCGCGGCCACGGCGAACGCCGGCGCGGACGGAACGGGCCGCCAGCCGAGCCCCGCCGCGATGGCGACCAGCACGACGACCTGCCCGACCGTGATCATCGCGATGCCGAGGCCCTTGCCCAGCAGGATCCCGGGCTTGCCCAGCGGCGTCGCGGCCATGCGTTCGAGCACGTTGTAGCGCCGCTCGAAGCCGGTCGCGATGGCGAGCGTCGTGAGGCAGGAACTCCACATCGCCAGGGCCAGCACCGACGGCGCCGTGTCCTGGAACCCGAGGCCCAGACGGTCGCCGAAGAACCGGCCGGCGACGAGGACGGCGACGGGGATGACGACGGCCAGCAGAGCCTGCTCGCCGTTTCGGAGGATCAGCCCCGCCTCCGTGGTCGCGTGCGCCAGGACGCGGCGCGCGAGGGGAGCGGGGCGGGCGGCGGGGGTGAAGTCGAGCGTCATGGCCTGTCCCCGGTGGTGTGGTGGAGGAACGCGTCCTCGAGGGACCCGCCGACGGTGAGGTCGGCGACGGTGCCCTCGGCGGTCACCCGCCCGCGGTCGACGATGTGGACCGAGTCGGCGAGGGCCTCGGCCTCGTGCATGTCGTGGGTGGTCAGCAGCACCGCGACCCCGGCGTCGCGCACACGCCGGATGACGTCCCAGGTGGCGCGGCGGCTGCGCGGGTCGAGCCCGGCCGATGGTTCGTCGAGGAACACGAGGTCCGGCCGGCCCACGAGGGCCCCCGCGAGATTCACGGTCTGCTGCTGGCCGCCGGAGAGCCGCCGGTAGGGCGTAGCGGCGTAGGGCCCGATGCCGAGGAGGTCGATGAGTGCGTCGACTGGCTGCGGATCCGCATACAGCTTCGACAGGTAGCGCAGGAGCCGGGCGGCGGTGATGCCCGACCAGGCGCCGGTGGACTGGGGCATCAGCCCTATCCGGGCCAGGACGTCGGGGGAGCCGGGCTCGCTCCCGAAGAGCGTGAGGGTCCCGTCGTCGGGCGTGGCCAGGCCGGTACAGCAGCGGATGAACGTGGTCTTGCCGGCGCCGTTCGGGCCAAGCAACGTGGTGATGCGGCCCGCGTCCGCGGCGAGGGTGAGCCCGTCGAGTGCCCGGAGCGTCCCGAACGACAGCGTCAGGTCGCGGGCGTCGAGGAGTGGCACGGACCCAGCGTAGCGGCGCCAGGGCATGCCGCCCGGGCCCTTCCAGGGCCCAGGTGACCGACGCGGGCGGCATTTCATCAGTCGGGATGGGGGTGGTGGGCTTGAATACTGCGGGATAATTGGAAACACTGGCATGAGCTATTTCGAGCAGGGAGGTGTGGGATGGCTGAACAGTCCGGCGGGGCCTGCGCCGATCTTCCGACCCGGCGTCGCGTGGTGGACCTCATCCTCCACGAGGGCCCGCAGACCGCCAAGCAGCTCGCGGAGCGTCTCGAGCTGACCCCGGCCGCCGTCCGGCGGCACCTCAGCGTGCTCCTCGACAACGGCACGTTGATCTCGCGCGAGGAGCGCGTGTTCGGGGCCAGGGGCCGCGGCCGCCCGTCGAAGGTGTTCGTGCTGACCGACACCGGCCGCTCGGAGTTCCGCCAGGCCTACGACTCGCTCGCCATCGCCGCCCTGACCCGGCTCGCCGCCGCGGCCGGCCCGCAGGGCGTCCGCGAACTCGCCGAGGACCGGGTCGCCGGCGTCGAGGAACGCTTCCGCGCCGCCCGCGAGGCGGACCCGGAGCGGCCCGCCCTCGATGTGCTCGCCGAGGCCCTCGAGGAAGACGGCTACGCACCGTCGGTCCGCCCACTGCGCGCGGGGGACCAGCTACTGCAGCACCACTGCCCGATCGCGCACGTCGCGGCCGAGTTCCCGGAACTGTGCGAGGTCGAGACCCGGCTCTTCTCGCGGCTGCTGGACCGCCACGTCCAGCGGCTCGCCACCATCGCCCACGGAGACGGTGTGTGCACCACACACGTGCCGCACCCGCTGCCCACCCCCGAAATCCCCAGAAGAAAGTGACGGACACTGATATGACGCAGACCGCACCGCAGGCTCCCGGACTGGGCGCCACGCAGGACGAGCACATCGAGGCCCTGTCGAACTACCAGTGGGGCTGGCACGACACCGACGCCGCGGGCGCCTCCGCCCGCCGCGGCCTCAACGAGGATGTCGTCAAGGACATCTCGAGGCTGAAGGACGAACCCGACTGGATGCGCGACCTGAGGCTCAAGGGCCTCAAGATGTTCAACAAGAAGCCCATGCCCACCTGGGGCGCCGACCTCAGCGGCATCGACTTCGACAACATCAAGTACTTCGTGCGTTCCACCGAGAAGCAGGCCCAGACCTGGGACGACCTGCCCGAGGACATCAAGAACACCTACGACCGGCTCGGCATCCCCGAGGCCGAGAAGGCCCGCCTGGTGGCCGGCGTCGCGGCCCAGTACGAGTCCGAGGTGGTCTACCACAAGATCAACGAGGAGCTGGAGGCCCAGGGCGTCGTCTTCCTCGACACCGACACCGCCCTCAAGGAGTACCCGGAGCTGTTCCAGGAGTACTTCGGCACCGTCATCCCCGTCGGCGACAACAAGTTCGCGTCGCTCAACACGGCCGTGTGGTCCGGCGGCTCGTTCATCTACGTCCCCAAGGGCGTCCACGTCACCATCCCGCTGCAGGCGTACTTCCGCATCAACACGGAGAACATGGGCCAGTTCGAGCGGACGCTGATCATCGTCGACGAGGGCGCCTACGTCCACTACGTCGAGGGCTGCACCGCGCCCATCTACTCCTCGGACTCCCTCCACTCTGCGGTCGTTGAGATCGTGGTCAAGAAGAACGCCCGCTGCCGCTACACCACCATCCAGAACTGGTCGACCAACGTCTACAACCTCGTCACCAAGCGCGCCACCTGCGAGGAGGGCGCGACGATGGAGTGGATCGACGGCAACATCGGCTCCAAGGTCACCATGAAGTACCCGGCCGTCTACCTCATGGGCGAGCACGCCCGCGGGGAGACCCTGTCCATCGCCTTCGCAGGCGAGGGCCAGCACCAGGACGCCGGCTCCAAGATGGTGCACTGCGCGCCCAACACGTCCAGCTCGATCATCTCCAAGTCGGTCGCCCGCGGTGGGGGCCGGTCCTCCTACCGCGGCCTCGTCAAGGTCGATCCGGGGGCGTCGCACTCGGCGTCGTCGGTGAAGTGCGACGCGCTGCTGGTCGACAACATCTCCCGCTCCGACACGTACCCGTACGTGGACGTCCGCGAGGACGACGTGTCCATGGCCCACGAGGCGACGGTGTCCAAGGTCTCCGAGGACCAGCTGTTCTACCTCATGAGCCGCGGCATGGAGGAGGACGAGGCCATGGCCATGATCGTGCGCGGGTTCGTCGAGCCCATCGCCCGTGAGCTGCCCATGGAGTACGCGCTCGAGCTGAACCGGCTCATCGAGCTGCAGATGGAGGGAGCGGTCGGCTGACCCCGCCCGCCACCCGTCGAGATCTGAAGAGAAAGTGACTGCTGATTTGACCACCACCCTGACGGACGCCGCGCCCAATGTGGCCGGCGCGATCGAGACCATCGAGTCCCACCTGCATCCCGAGCCGAGCTTCGACGTCGCCAAGCACCCCATGCCCACCGGGCGCGAGGAGATCTGGCGTTTCTCCCCGATCAAGGCGCTCAAGCCCCTCCTCGCCGAGGGCGACGCGCTCGGCGGCCTCGACTGGGACGGCGAGTTCCCCGAGGGCGTCGAGATGCACGAGATCGGCGCCGACGAGGCGCGCGAGCGGTCCGTGCTGCCCCCCGTCGACCGGGTCGCGGCAATCGCGGCCCAGCGCACCGGGCGGGCCATGCACATGACCGTCGCCGCCGAGGCCGTCATCGACGAGCCGATCGTCTTCACGGGCACCGGCACCGGGCAGCACGCCGCCGAGACCCTCGTGGTGGACTTCGGCCGCCACTCGCGCGCCACGCTGGTCATCCACTTCCAGGGTTCGGCCCAGTACGCCGCGAAGTACGACTTCCGCGTCGCCGACGGGGCCGAGGTCAACCTCGTCTACGTCAACGACTGGGATGACAAGGCCGTCCACGGCGGCCAGATCAGCGTCGAAGTCGGCCGTGACGCCCGCGTGCGCACCATCCACGCCTCCCTCGGCGGCAAGGCGCTCCGCGTCGCGGAGCGGGCCCACTTTTCCGGCCCCGGTGGCGAGATCGAGCAGTTCGGCATCTACTTCGTCGAGGGCGGCCAGCACATCGAGCACCGCATGTTCGTCGACCACAACGCCCCGCACACCAAGAGCAACGTCGACTACCGCGGCGCCCTCCAGGGGGAGGGGGCCCATTCCGTGTGGATCGGCGACGTGCTCATCCGCAAGGTGGCCCTCCAGATCGAGACCTACGAGTCCAACAAGAACCTCGTGCTCACCGACGGCTGCCAGGCGGACTCGGTGCCCAACCTCGAGATCGAGACCGGAGAGATCGCCGGCGCGGGGCACTCCTCCACGACCGGCCGCTTCGACGACAACCAGCTGTTCTACCTGATGAGCCGGGGGATCCCGGAGGACGAGGCCCGCCGGCTGGTCGTGCACGGCTTCTTCAACGACATCATCCGCCGCATCGGCGTGCCGGCCATCGAGGAGAAGCTGCTCGCCCAGGTGGAGCGCGAGCTCGAGCTCGTCAGCGGCACGACCCCCGCCGGGGCGCTCGCGTGAGCTTCGTCACCGTCGCCCGGGCCGATGAACTGAGCGAGAACATCCCCCTGGCGGTGGACGTGGACGACGACCTGAGCGTCGCCCTGGTCCTCCACGGGGGCAAGGTGTTCGCCATCGAGGACGAGTGCAGCCACGGCAACGTGCAGCTCAGCGAGGGCGACGTGGAGGACAGCACCATCGAGTGCTACCTCCACGGCTCGACCTTCGACCTCGAGACCGGCCGCGCGCTCGGCCTCCCGGCGACCCAGCCCGTGCGCGTCTTCCCCTGCCGCATCGACGGCGGGGACGTGCAGGTCGACGTCTCCTCCACCACCACCGACTACTGATCATCCGAAGAAAATCCCAGGAGCTGAAGAACTCATGTCCACCCTTGTCATCTCCGACCTCCACGTCGATGTGCTCACCGAGGAGGGCCCCAAGCCGATCCTCAAGGGCGTCAACCTCACCGTCCGCCCAGGCGAGATCCATGCGATCATGGGCCCGAACGGCTCGGGCAAGTCGACCCTCGCCTACGCGATCGCCGGCCACCCCAAGTACAAGATCACCGGCGGTTCGGCGACCCTCGACGGCGTGGAGCTCACCGAGCTCACCGTTGACGAGCGTGCCCGCGCCGGGCTCTTCCTGGCCATGCAGTACCCCGTCGAGGTGCCCGGTGTGTCGGTGGCGAACTTCCTGCGCACCGCCAAGACCGCGCTCGACGGCGAGGCCCCGAAGGTCCGCACCTGGGTCAAGGACGTCGAGGGCGCCCTCCAGCGCATGCAGCTCGACAAGTCCTTCTCCGGCCGCTCTGTCAACGAGGGCTTCTCCGGTGGCGAGAAGAAGCGCCACGAGATCGCGCAGCTCGAGCTGCTCAACCCGAAGGCCGCGATCCTCGACGAGACCGACTCCGGCCTCGACATCGACGCGCTGAAGATCGTCTCCGAGGGCGTCAACCACTACTCGGCGCAGGGCGACCGCGCCGTGGTGCTCATCACGCACTACACCCGCATCCTGCGCTACATCGACCCGACCTTCGTCCACGTCTTCGTCGACGGCCGCATCGTCGCCGAGGGCGGCCGCGAACTCGCCGAGAAGCTCGAGGACGAGGGCTACGAGGCCTACGTGAAGGCCGCGGCGAACGCGTGATGCTCGACGTCGACCGCATCCGCGCCGACTTCCCCATCCTCGAACGGACGGTGGGGGAGCGGCCGCTGGTGTACCTCGACTCGGCCAACACCTCGCAGAAGCCGCGGCAGGTGGTCGACGCCCTCGCGGAGCACTACCTGCAGCACAACGCGAACGTTGCCAGGGCCATGCACCTCCTCGGCGCCGAGGCGACCGAGGCGTTCGAGGGCGCCCGCTCGAAGCTCGCCGCGTTCGTCGGGGCGGCGCGCGCCGAGGAGATCGTGTTCACCAAGAACGCGTCCGAGGCGCTCAACCTGGCGGCGAACACGCTCGGGTCCCGCCTGCGGGAGGGCGACGAGGTGGTCATCTCCGTCATGGAGCACCACTCGAACATCGTCCCTTGGCAGCTGGCCTGCCAGCGCAGCGGCGCCACCCTGCGCTGGTTCGACGTCACCGACGAGGGCCGGCTCGACCTGGAGGCGGCCGCGCGTGACAACCTCATCAACGAGCGCACCAGGGTCGTGTCACTGACGTGGGTGTCCAACGTGCTCGGCACCCGCAATCCGGTGGCGAAGGTCGCCGCGCAGGCACACGCCGTCGGGGCCGTCATGGTGGTCGACGCGTCGCAGGCCGTGCCGCACCAGAGCATCGACGTGTCGACGCTCGGCGCGGATCTGGTGGCCTTCACCGGCCACAAGATGTGCGGCCCCACCGGCGTCGGGGTCCTGTGGGGACGCTTCGACCTCCTCGCGGACCTGCCACCGTTCCTGGGCGGCGGCGAGATGATCGAGATCGTCGAGATGGCCCGGTCCACCTACGCGCCGCCCCCGCACCGCTTCGAGGCCGGCACCCCGCCGATCGCGCAGGCTGCGGGTCTCGGCGCCGCCGTCGACTACCTGGGCGGCATCGGGATGGACGCCATCGCCGCGCACGAGCAGGAACTCACCGCGTACGCCCTGGACAAGCTCACCAGCATCGACGGCGTGGTCATCCTGGGCCCCACCGAGGCGGTGGAGCGTGGCAGCGCAATCTCGTTCAACATCACCGACGTGCACCCGCACGACGTGATGCAGATCCTGGACTCGCGCGGCGTCGCGATCCGTGGCGGTCACCACTGCGCCCGGCCGTTGCACAAGCGACTCGGCCACCAGAGTTCGACGCGGGCGTCGTCCTACCTGTACACCACTGCGGCGGAGATCGACGCCCTGGCGGATGCGCTGGTCTTCACCCGTGACTACTTCGCGCCGCGATTCGGAGGCCTGGCATGAACATCGACGAGCTGTATCAAACGATCATCCTCGACCACTACCGGGAGAAGCACCACTCGGGGCTGAGGGAACCCTACGAGGCCGAGGTGCACCACGTGAACCCGTCGTGCGGCGACGAGCTGACGCTGCGGGTGCACGTCGACGGCGACACCATCAACGACATCTCGTACCACGGCGAGGGCTGCTCGATCTCGCAGGCGTCGACCTCCGTCATGACGGATCTGCTCATCGGGCACTCGACTGCCCACGCCATGGAACTCCACGACAAGTTCCTCGAGATGATGCAGAGCCAGGGCCGCATCGAACCCGACGAGGACGTGTTCGAGGACGCCATCGCGTTCGCCGGCGTGTCCAAGTTCCCCGCCCGCGTCAAGTGCGCGCTGCTCGGCTGGTCCGCCGTCCGCGACGCCACCCTGCAGGCCACCGCCCCCACCACGCCGTCCGACCGGCCTTCCGCCGGCTGAACGACGACGCGTCGAACACCTCGACCCCTAGGAGAATCCGATGTACACCCCCGAACAGCGACCCAGTGACCTGGTCAAGGACGAGCTGCCCGACGTGGACACCGAGCAGGCCGCGCCCGCCAAGGCAGCGCCCACCGAGGACGAGGTCCTCGAGGCGATGAAGGACGTCGTGGACCCCGAACTCATGGTCAACGTCGTCGACCTGGGCCTCGTCTACGGCGTGCAGGTCGACGATCAGGCCAACGCCACGATCGACATGACCCTGACGTCGCCGACCTGCCCGCTGACCGACAAGATCGAGTACGACACGCAGTACGTGCTGGACGGGCTGGTCAACTCGGTGACGATCAACTGGGTGTGGCTGCCGCCGTGGACGCTCGAGATGATCACGGAGGACGGCCGGGAGCAGCTGCGGGCCATCGGCTTCAACATCTGATCCGCGCCCGCACGGCCCCGAGGATGACCCGCCCGTCCCCGAAGGACGGGGCCAGGAAAACGAGGTGAGCCAGGTGGAACCCGGCGACCAGCCAGGTCCCCCCGGCGGCCAGGATCCCGGCTCCGGTCAAAGCCGCGAGTCCGGGGCCGGCCAGCGCGGCCGCGACGGCAAGGCGCGGTCCCACGTCGCCGTGGGGCTGCACCGACAGTCGCAGCGCCGTGCGCTCGACCGTGATCCCGGTCGCGCCGCGAGGCGCGAGCAGGACCAGCACATGCCCGCATTCGTGGACCGCGAACGACCCGAGCGCGCCCACCACCAGCACCAGGGTGACCTCCCACGCGAGGTCCAGGAGCCAAGTGGCGGACCAGGCGAAGCTGCCCGCCACTCCCAGGAACCAGAAGCCCAACGAGCAGGCGAGGAGCGGCCAGCCGCCGAGGGCAACAGCCCGCAGCACGGCGGCTAGGGCCGCGGGCATGGTGCGGATCACGCGGTGCCGGTCAGGATCCCCGCTCGGTAGGCCCTCAGCCAGCGGAAGATCACGACCACGAGGATGATGAAGGCCGCGATCGCGAGCGTGGAGACCACGAGCGGCCAGGGCGACGCCACGCCGACGTTCACGGTGAAGGTCTCGGCGTCGACCGGGACGGACTCGAAGAAGACCGCGCCGAAGTAGCCGTCGGCGCGGACGCCGACGTCGGGGGTGGTGGCCATTAGAACGAGCAGGCTGAACGCGGCCAGCACCGCTGTCGTGAGCGCGCCGGCCAGGAGGCTAGTGAGCGAGAGCTTGACGTACTTCATGGCGGCTCCTGGATTCGTGGGTGTGGATCGACCAGACGCTGACCGCGACGGACAGCGCCACGAGTGAGGCGAGAAGGGGCGCGGTGGCGCCGGCCGGAAGCTGTAGGAGGCCGGTGACGATGCCGACAAAGGCGAGGATCACCGCGAGCACGATGGTTCCCATGAGGGCGCTGAACGGGTTGTCGTTCTCGGCCGGGAACGCGCAGCCGACCAGCACCGCGAAGGCGACGGCGGCCAGGGCCCCGAGGGCCGGCGTCACGGCGTCCGCCGCCGGCACACCCGGCGAGACCAGCAGGAGGACCGCCTGCCCCACGGCGAGGAACCCGACGACGACGAGGGCCTGCGCCGCGGCCATCCGCGCCCAGATGCCCCAGGCGCCGCGCTCGGGATGCAGGACGCGCAGGGCCCGCGTGTTGCCGTAGTGGTACATCCCGGGCAGCGACAGCAGCGACGCCGCCCACAGGGGGTGGACGGGCCCGGACCCCGCCAGGAACGCGAAGAGCGCGACGGCGAGCGAGGCGCCCAGCCACAGGTGCTGGTTGCGCAGCGCGTAGCCGAGGTGGACCGCGAACGGTCCCCTGACGGCCGCCGGGAGCGGGAGGTTGACGAACCGGTGGGGGCCCGGGTGGGAGTTCGGGGCGGTCAGCAGCGCGACGAGCGCCAGCAGGGAGATGAGGAGGAGCGTGCCCACCGCGTAGGCGGCGCCACCCCAGCGGCCGAGCAGCCAGGGCAGGAGGTTCAGCCCGATGAGGGCCCGATCGCCCCCCGGGCCGGGGAGCGACACGGCGCCGATCAACGTGGTCAGCCGCGCGTTGAGCCACAGCAGCGCGCCGAAGGTGAGCAGGAGTAGCACCGTCGACCGGACCCGGCGAAGCCCGATGGCGGCGAGCAGGGTGTCGCCCAGGTTGTGGGCGATCGCGAGGGCCAGGTAGACGACGAGGGCGGTCGCGAGGGGAGTGGTCGCCCAGAGCACGCCCCGTGGGCCCAGGATGAGGGTGGCCGCGATGCTCATGGCCGCCAGCATGACGCCGACGACAACGGCCAGCGCCCCGAACTCGAAGGCGAGGACGGCGCCCCTGCGCTCGCGGTGGTCGACCGGCAGCTGCGAGGTGAACTCGATGAGCCCCCCGCCGAGGAGGAGCTTCAGGCCCATGAAGATGCCGAGCACCATCATCGTCACCGAGACCGACGTCAGGTCGAACACGTACTGCCACACGGCAAGGTCCGAGCCGACCGGGTGCATGAACCCGTATGCCACCACCGAGGCCCCGGCGACGAACGCCAGCGCGACGAGGACGAGAACCGCCCTGGCGGCGGTGGATCTGAGCGGCCCGACGCTGAGCACCCGCCGCGAGAAGTACCGCGCGAGCATCCTCGCGCAGAGCAGGGTCCTCCGGAGGGCCCCGGTCACTGCTGCATCCGCTCGTCGAGGTGCGACATGACCAGTTCGGCGACGTCGCGGCCGGAACTGCGCAGCTCGTCGAGTCGCACGTCGTGGACCAGGTGGCCGAAGTCGAGGAAGACGACGCGGTCGGCGACACGCTCGAGCATCTGGAAGTCGTGGGAGCACAGCAGCACCCCCAGCCCCTCGGCCCGCATCCGGAGTAGTTCCTTCTCCACGAGGTACAGGGCCTCGATGTCGACCCCGTTGAGCGTCTCGTCGATGACGGTGAGCGGCCGGCGGTTGAGGAAGGCCGAGATCAGCTGGGTCTTCTTCCGCATCCCGTGGGAGAAGTCCTCCATGAGGTGCGTGAGGCGGCCGTTCATCCCGAACGCCTCGAACAGCCGCGACGCGGCGTCGCCGTCGACCCGCAGCCCGTAGAGGTCGGCCAGGAGCCCGAGGTACTCGGATGCCCTGAGGAACTCGGGAAGATGGTCGTTGCTGGAGAGGTACTGCGCCTTGACGCGGCCGGCGTGGAGCCGGTGGGGGGCTCCGTCGATCGTCACCGATCCGTCGCGGAGGCGCAGCAGGTCGAAGATCAGCTTGATGAGTGTCGACTTACCGGAACCATTGGGGCCGATGAGCCCGACGATCTCGCCCCGGTCCACGCTGAGCGAGACGTCGTGCAGTACCCGCGGGCCGTCGCCGTAGGCGTATGTGACGCCGCTGACCTTCAGTATCTCGGTGGGCTTCATCGTTCTCCTTGCTGGGGGGAGGGCGGGCCGGTGAACCGGCCCGCCCCGGGGGTGTCAGGACGCGGTGTGGGTCAGCGGCGGCACTCGAGCCCGACCTGCCATCCGCTCTTCCAGTACCAGTTGCCGGTGAACCGGCCCTTCTGGTTCACGACGCACCAGATCGCCATGCCGGCGAGCAGCGCGGCCGCGAGTGCGAGGATGACGGCCACGAAGACCAGGAACCAGGCGTCGTAGCGGACGACGGCGGTGTCGAACTTCGACTT
>JAUHXZ010000134.1 GCA_030426725.1 Actinomycetes bacterium | reverse complement strand
CAGGAGCGGCGCACGATCAACTCGGTCGGAAACACCCGGACGTCGGTTTCGCCGCGCAACAATTGCTGGATCGCGGCCTTCGCCATCGCCTTCATCGGGACGCTCGCAGTGGTGAGCGGCGGGATCGTGTACTCAGCCTCTGGAGACCCGTCGAATGAGGTGATGGCGATGTCGTCGGGCACTGAATGCCCGGCTGCCGTCAGACCGGCGATGAGACCGATCGCCTGTTGATCGGACATGGTGAACGCCGCCGTACAGTCGGGATACTCGTTGAGTACCCGGGACGCTGCGGCCCAGCCCCCGTCGGGCGACCAGTTGACCTGCACGACCGCATCGGTGGCCAGCCCGGCTGACGTCATGGCGTCGTACCATCCGTGCTGACGCGCGTCGAGCACCGTCGGCTTGATGCCCGGGGTGTCGGAGCCCCCGACGAGCGCGATCCGGCGGTGTCCGTGCACCTCGATGAGATGCGTGGCGGCTTCCCGTGCGCCGGAATAGAAGTCCGGCAGCACGGACGTCGCGTCCGTGTCCGGCGGCACGAGGCTGAGGCGCACCATCCTGACTCGGTTGCGGGCCAGGGTCTCGACGGACGCGGGTTCGGGGACGGCCGCCATGAGGATCCCGGCCACGAGGTGGCCGCTGAGGGACTCGATGAGCGGCTGCAGGTGCCCGGCCAGGCCCTGGGACAGAACCAGATTCACCCCCGCGGCCCTGGCCTCGATCTCCACCGCCTGGGCCAGTGCGGCGAAGTAGGGGTTCCGGACGTCGGGGACGATGAGCCCGATGAGGTCGGCCTCCCCCTTGATCAGCGATCGGGCCGCCGAGTTGGGGCGGTAGCCGAGCTTCTCGATGGCGCTGAGAACCTTCGCGCGGGTCGCCTCGGCGACGGGGCGCGGGCCGTCGTTGACGACGTAGCTGACGACCGCCGAGCTGACGCCCGCAAGCCGCGCGACGTCGTCGCGCGTCGCGCCACGCGTCGTTCGTTTCTCGCTACTCATTGCCGCTCTTCACCATTGGCCTTGCAGCCTAGCTCATCGCCCGCCTTGCCTACTGGACGGCTTCGACGAGGTACAGCAGCGCATGGTCCGGATGGACCACCGCGTCCATGAGACCCGCCGACGACAGCACGCTGCCCGGGAGCACGACTCCCGCCTCGTCCGCGATCGGCACGAGCCGGGGTTCGGCGCCGGCGGCGAGGTCGGGGGTCTCGGTGGAGAGGTCCCGCTTCACCCCCCACCAGGCCGGGGGCTTCAGGCCCGACGGGGTCCGCCCCACCAGTACCGGCTGGACGCGGTAGCGGCGCAGCGGGTCGAGTCCCGGCATCGGGATCCGGCCACGCACGCTGGCATCCGGGGTTGCGACGCTGGCGATCGAGTAGATGGCCTTCGACCGGTCGGGTGCGACGACGCCGGTGGCCATGAGCGACTCATCCGGGAAGTCCACCCGGACGAGGTCGCCACCGTGCAGCAGGTCGCGGTGCGCCTTGTGGAAGGCGATCCAGGCGGTGAGCTGGGCCAGGTCGTCCTCCGAGGCCTTGCGCAGGTCCCACTCGATGCCGAGATGCCCGAACAGCGCGGTCGCCGCGCGGAAGCTCAGCTCGTGCGTGCGGCCGGTGGTGTGGGAGGTGAGTGAAGCGATGTGGGAGCCGAGCAGTTCGGGCGGGAGGAGCTGCTGCGTCCAGCGCATCATCTGCTGGCGCTCCAACGGGTCGATGCAGTCGGACACCCACACGCGGTCGGTGCGCTGGAGAATGCCGAGGTCCACGCGTGCGCCGCCCGAGGAGCACGACTCGATCTCCAGACCCGGGTGCGTCGCCTTGAGTTCGTCGATGAGCCGGTAGACGGCTGCGGTCTGCGCGTGCACGCCCGCCTGTCCCAGGGGGTGGGTCCCGGCGTCGACGAAGTCGCGGTTGTGGTCCCACTTGATGTAGCTGATGTCGTACTCGTCGAGGATCGCGTTCATCTGCCCGCGGATGTAGGCGAAGCACTCGGGGATGCCGAGGTTGAGGACCTGCTGGTGGCGGGTCTCGACGGGGATCCGGCCGCCGGTGGACATGATCCACTCGGGATGCGCGCGAGCCACGTCCGAATCCTCGTTGACCATCTCGGGCTCGAACCAGAGCCCGAACTGCATGCCGAGCTCCTTGACGCGGTTCACCAGCGGGTGCAACCCGTCGGGCCACACCTCCCTCGAGACGACCCAGTCTCCCAGCCCCGCGTAGTCGTTGCGCCGTGCACCGAACCAGCCGTCGTCGAGCACGTAGCGCTCGACGCCGACCGAGGCCGCCTTCTCGGCGAGATCCAGGAGCGGCTGCAGCGTGTGGTCGAAGTAGACGGCCTCCCAGACGTTGATGGTGACGGGGCGAACCGACGACGGGTGCTGAGGCCGCGAGCGGAGGTAGCTGTGGAACCGTCGAGCGACCTCGTCGAGACCGGTGCCGTACGAGCCGTACAGCCAGGGGGACTCGTAGCTGGCGCCGGGATCCAGAACGAGCTCGCCCGGAAGTAGCAGTTCGCCACCGCCGATGTACTGCTCGCCGGTGAAGACCCGCTCGGCGATGTGGGTGTGGTTGCCGGACCAGCCGACGTGTACTCCCCACACCTCGCCGGTGGCGAAGCCGAAGCCCGGGGTGCCGGCGTGCAGGACCGTCGCGGCGTCTGCCCCGGTGCGGCCCTTGCGCCCCTCGCGGACGTGCGCGCCGAAGGTGAAGTCGCGGCGCTGCGGCACGCGCTCCTTCGCCCAGCGCCCGGCCTGGTCCTGCAGTTCTGAGGCGGTGGGTGGAACGGGGTAGGCCAGGATCAGGTCGTCGAGACGGTAGTCGTCGTCCCCGAGGTTGGTCAGGCGGGCCCGGCTTCGGAGGAGGCCGCCGGCGGTGAGTTCGAGGGTTACGACCAGCTCCAGCCCCGCGACGTCGTCACGGGCCTGCACCTCGACCTTGCCTTCCCCGAGTTCCACCAGCGACGGCTGCGCGTCGGACGTGGCCACGGCCTTGCCGTCGACCAGCAGCATCTCCGTGACGAACTTGGGAGACCAGGCGGAGCCGTCGGCGCGCGAACCGCTGATGCCGGGCCGTCCCAGCCATCCGGCCCAGTGCTCGGGAATCACTGAGAGTCGGGTCGGCTCATCGATCGTGTTCGGTGCCATCGGGATCGTGGCGCTCAGGGCAAGCGCGACCGCGTCGTCGACGGTCAGCTCGCCCGGGTCCGCGCCCCAGTGCAGGATCGCCGGGAGCCGCCCGTCGGTGATGTCGAGGATGACGCCGACCCGCCTACTACGGAGGCTGACGAAGGCGTTGATGTGCTGGCTCATGAAGCTGATCCCTCCTGGATCTGACCGGAATCTGGGAAGCGGGCCGACGATGGCTGGTACCTCATTGTGCGACGACCCATCTACGCATGTAGATACCATGGTTGCATCGGCGTGGGGCAAAAAGCAAGCGTCATAACAAGTTCATAACGATGGCTTGCGTGCTTGGCGCTACACGTGTAGATTCTGAGTCAACAACACGACCAACCCCCGTCGGAGATGTCGGGGCAGCCCAAAGAGGGGAACGTGGTGAGTACAAAAACCATCGCACCGGACGCCGGCACACGCCGCAGGCCCAGCAGCGATCTCAAGGCCGCGCTGATGTTTCTGCTGCCCGCGAGCGTCGGCTTCATCGCCTTCTACCTGGTGCCGACCATCCGCGGCATCTACTACAGCT
>JAUHXZ010000133.1 GCA_030426725.1 Actinomycetes bacterium | reverse complement strand
CACCACCGGCCTGTTCGTCGGGCTGATGCTCATGCTGTTCGTCGGCGACGGGGACTTCACGATGCTCTATGTCGGTCTCGCCATGGGCGTGGCCTTCGGGGTGCTGGCCCGCATGATCGGCCATGGGCTGAGCCGGGGCCGGCGCGACTTCAACTCCGCCCGCATCACCGTCGCCACCCGCTACGAGGTGCTGTCCGAGCACAAGGTGGCGCAGCAGGCCCGCGACATGCTGGCCCAGCGCCCCGGCGCCCGCGCGGCGATGTTCGAGTGAACGACGCGGCCACCGCGGAGTACTGGGACCAGCGGTACGCCCACCCGAACCACGTCTACGGGTACCGTCCCAACGACTTCCTCAAGCTGCAGTCACGGTTCCTGGGGCCCGCCTCCAGGATCCTCGCGCTGTGCGACGGCGAGTGCCGCAACGGCGTGTGGCTCGCCGAGCAGGGCCACGACGTCGTCAGCGTCGACCTCTCCGCCGTCGGGCTCGCCAAGGGACGCGCACTGGCCACCGAGCGCGGGGTCGCGATCGAGACGTGGCACGTCGATCTGGCCGACTGGGTGGGAATGCCCGGCCCGGATCGGCCGTGGGATGCGGTGGTCGCCGTCTTCACGTACCTGCCGTCAGCGCTTCGCCGTGACGTCGCGGCGGAGGCGACGCGGCAGGCGGCCCGCGGCGCGGTCCTGATCGCCGAGGAGTTCACGCCCGCCCAGCCGTCGATGGGGACCGGGGGGCCCACGGATCCGGACCTGCTGGTCACGCGCGGGGCCGCGGCCGACGAGTGGCGCGGCTGGAACCCCGACGTCCGGCTGACCGAGCGGCGGCTCTTCGAGGGCATGGACCATCAGGGCCTCGCCTCGGTTGTGCAGGTCCTGGGTCTGCGTGCCTGAGGGGCTCCGGTAGGTTAGTGGTGACAGAGTCGCGGAGGAGACAGCAATGGATCTGAACTGGACCTACTACAACCCGGAGAAGCCCGCGGAGCGCGTGCTCCTGGTCGCGCCCAGCCTCGGCGGGAACTGTGCACATCAGTGGACCCAGGTGGCGGCCGACCTGCTCGACGACGCCCGCGTCGTGTTCATCGACCTGCCGGGCACCGGCCTAGGCGCCGTGTGGGACGACGACGATGAGCCCACCCTAGACGCGCTGGCCGCCGGCATCGCCGACGTCGCCCGCGCCGTCCGCGCGGACCTCGGCACCGAGGCCCCCATCTATTTCGCCGGTCTGTCGATCTCCGGCGCGACAGCCCTGCACGTGGCGCGCGACCACGCGGACGTCATCTCCGGGGTCGTGGTCGTCGCGTCCGCCGCGACGGTGGGCGAGCCGGCGCGTTGGCTGGAGCGCGCCGAGCAGGTCGAGGCCACCGGCACCACGTGGCTGGTGGAGGAGACCACCAAGCGCTGGTTCACGCCCATGTTCCGGGCCCGCCGCGCCGACGTGGTCGACGCCATCATGGAGGGATTGTCGTCGGCCGACGACCACTCCTACGCCCAGCTGTGCCGGGCGCTGGCCACGCACGACGTACGCGACGACCTGCCGTACCTCGGGATTCCCGTCGTCATGGTCGCCGGCGAGCGCGACACGTCGACGCCGATCGCCAACGTGGAGCTGGTCGCCGAGACCGCGCCCCGCGGCGAGCTCTACGTCGTGCCGATGGCGGCCCACCAGGTGACGGTGTGCCAGCCCGCGGTCGTCGCGGAGATCATCCGCGGCCTGCTGTACCGCTCGGCGACCTCCAAGGTGGTCTCCGAATCCGCCGACTGACCCCTGAGCCGACGCCCGCGGACCCGGGGAGGGTCAGGCGCGGAGGTCGGCGAGCCACGCCTCGACCGCGTCGGCGGAGCGGGGCAGGGCGTCGGACAGGTTCACCGGGTCGCCGTCGGTGATGAGGATGTCGTCCTCGATCCGCACGCCGATGCCGCGGTACTCCTCGGGCACCAGCAGGTCCGTCGACTTGAAGTAGATCCCCGGCTCCACCGTGATGACCATGCCGGGGCGCAGCGCGCCCTGCCGGTAGTGCTCGGCGCGAGCCTGCGCGCAGTCGTGCACATCCAGGCCGAGGTGGTGCGACGTGCCGTGCACCATCCAGCGGCGGTGCTGCCCGCCGTCAGGGGACATGGACTCCTCGGGCGTGACGGGCAGGATGCCCAACTCGGCGAAGAACTCCGCCAGCACCGTCACGGCGGCCCGGTGGACGTCGAGGAACGCGGCGCCGGCCCGGCACGCCTCGATCCCGGCGGTCTGCGCCGCGAGCACGGCCTCGTAGACCCGACGCTGCGGATCGGAGAACCGGCCACTCACGGGCATCGTGCGGGTGATGTCGGCGGTGTAGAGGCTGTCCACCTCGACGCCGGCATCCATGAGGATCAGGTCGCCGTCGTTCAGCTCGCCGTCGTTGCGGATCCAGTGCAGCGTGTTCGCGTGGTCCCCGCCGGCGGCGATGGTGTCGTAGCCGACGGCGTTGCCGAGGTGCCGTGCGTGCAGTGCGAAGATCCCCTCGACCCAGCGCTCACCGCGCCCCAGCCTCACCGCGCGGGGCAGTTCTCGGCCCACGGCCTCGAAGCCCACGGCGGTGGCGGCGCAGGCGCGACGCAGCTCGGCGATCTCGTAGTCGTCCTTGGTGAAGCGGGCCTCGGAGGCGGCCCGGGCCAGCTCTGCGTCCATCAGGGGCAGGTCCCCGTCGCCGCGCGCCTCATCGACCTGCGCGTTGACCGCGGCGTCCGCCTCGCGGATCACCGCGTAGGGGCCGTCGGACTCAGCCAGGGCCGTTGCGAGCTCCCGGATATCGCGGCACTCGATCCCCGTGGCCGCGGCCATCTCCTCGAGAGAGTCGCGCTGGCCCACCCACATCTCGCCGTAGCGGGCGTCGGCGTAGAACTCGCGGTCCGTGCGGGGCGCCCGGGGGCGGAAGAACAGCGTGGCCACCTCGTCGCGCACGAGGAGGACGGCGTCGGGCTCCCGGTCCTCGCCCAGGCCCGTGTAGTAGGCGAACGCGCTGTGCGGCCGGAACCGGTAGTCCGTGTCGTTGGAGCGCGGGCTCAGCGGGCCGGCCGGCAGAACCAGCGTTGTGCCGGGGAACTCGCCGGCGAGGCTCGCCCGCCGCGCGGCGGCGTACGGCGCCGACGCCAGGGGACCGGGGAGGGCGTCGGGATACGGCGCCCAGTTGCTGACGATGAACTTCTTGAACTCGTCGGAGTAGGGGTCGCGGCGGCTCTCGTTGCGATCGTCGGTCATGCGGCCAACCATACGCGTCACGGGAGACCCGCCCCGCCTGCGGGTCGCCGCCTTGTAGCATGGCCGCCGACCGACCCACGAAGGAGTGCTGGTGACCGGACCGTACGTCAGGCTCGACCGCCAGGCCTGGGCATCGTTGGCCGACGCGACCCAGATCGCGCTCGACGAGGCGACCCTGGCCAGGCTGCGCGGCATCGGCGACCCGACGTCGAGCCGCGACATCACCGAGGTCTACCGTCCGCTGACCCAGTTGCTGCACCTCTACATGGCCAACACCGGCCGGCTGTACGCGCAGAGCCACGACTTCCTCAAGCTCGATGTGGCGCGCACCCCGTTCATCATCGGCGTGGCCGGATCGGTCGCCGTGGGCAAGTCGACCGTGTCCAGGCTCCTCAAGGAACTCCTGAGCCGGGCTCCGGGGCGGCCCAAGGTGGACCTCGTCACCACCGACGGCTTCCTCTACCCCAACGCCGAGCTGCAGCG
>JAUHXZ010000047.1 GCA_030426725.1 Actinomycetes bacterium | reverse complement strand
AGGTGCCGTAGCGGCCGACCCGCACGTCGATGCCGGACTCACGCAGGGGGAACGTCGACAGTGCGCGCGCGTCGATTTCCCCGAGCTCGGTCACGAGGGTCTCCAGTCCGTGGTGCGCGCTGCCCTCGGGTCCGCGGTAGAACTCGCTGAGGACGTTCAGGCGGTTGGCCTTGCCGGCGGCGATCTCGTCGAGCTGGTCCTCCAGCTGAGCGGTGAAGGTGTAGTCCACCAGATCCGCGAAGTGCTCCTCGAGTAGCCTGGTCACCGCGAAGGCCAGCCAGGTCGGCACCAGCGCGGACCCCTTTTTGAAGACGTAGTCGCGCGCCGTGATGGTCCGGATGATCGACGCGTAGGTCGACGGGCGGCCGATCTCCAACTCCTCGAGCTTCGCGACCAGCGACGGCTCCGTGTACCGGGCCGGCGGACGGGTCTCGTGCCCGGCGGCCTTGGCCTCCCAGACATCCAGGTCCTGGCCCTGCTCCAGGGTGGGCAGGCGGGTCTGCTGGTCGTCCGAGGCCCCGTCGTCAACGCTTTCGACGTAGGCCTTGAGGAAGCCGGGGAACGTGATGGTGCGGCCCGAGGCGGTGAGCCCGGCGGACGTGACCTCGCCACCGGCCACGGGGGTGGCGGCGAGCGCGGCGCCGATGCGCACGGTGACGGATTCGCCGACGGCGTCGGCCATCTGGGAGGCGAGGGTACGCCGCCAGATCAGCTGGTAGAGCCGGAACGCGTCGCCGGTGAGACCGGTGCGGTCCGGATGCGTGAAGATGTCGCCGGCCGGCCGGATGGCCTCGTGCGCCTCCTGGGCGTTCTTGACCTTCGAGGTGTAGATCCGCGGCTTGGCCGGCAGGTACTTCTCACCGAAGAGTTCCTTCACCTGCTGACGCGACGCCCTGATCGCCTGGTCCGCCAGGGTGACGGAGTCGGTTCGCATGTAGGTGATGAAGCCCTTCTCGTAGAGCTCCTGAGCGACCGACATGGTGCGCTGCGACGTGAAGCCGAGTTTGCGGCCCGCCTCCTGCTGCAGCGTGGTGGTGCGGAAGGGTTCGTACGGGCGCCGCTTGTACGGCTTGGCCTCGACGGCGCCGACGCTGATCGCCGCGCCCTTGAGGGCCTCCGCCAGGGCGGCGGCGGCGGCCTCGTCGAGGATCAGGGCGTCCTGGGCCGTCAGCCGACCGGCGGAGTCGAAGTCCCGCCCCTGCGCGATGCGCGATTCCCCGACGCTGGTCAGCCGTGCGGGGAACAGCCGCGGATCGGCGTCGGCCCCCGCGTCGAGGGTGACGTCGAGGTCCCAGTAGGAGGAGGGGACGAAGGCGATGCGCTCGCGCTCGCGGTCCACTACGAGCCGGGTGGCGACGGACTGGACGCGTCCGGCCGACAGCTTGGGCATGACCTTCTTCCACAGCACCGGGGACACCTCGTAGCCGTAGAGCCGGTCGAGGATGCGCCGGGTCTCCTGCGCATCGACAAGGTCGACGTCCAGTTCGCGGGGGGTCGTGACCGCGTCGTCGATGGCGGACTTGGTGATCTCGTGGAAGACCATGCGCTTGACGGGGATCTTCGGCTTCAGCTCCTCCATGAGGTGCCACGCGATGGCCTCGCCCTCGCGGTCACCATCAGTGGCCAGCAGGAGCTCGTCGGCTCCCGCCAGCTTGGCCTTGAGGTCCTTGATGGTGGCCTTCTTGTCCGGGGACACCACGTAGATGGGCTGGAAGTCGTGTTCGACGTCGACGCCGGTGCGCGCCCACTTCTCGCCCTTGTACTTGGCGGGCACCTGCGAGGCGGAGGTCGGCAGATCCCGGACGTGGCCACGGCTCGACTCGACGATGTAGTCGGATCCGAGGAATCCGGCGATCTTGCTCGCCTTGGTGGGCGACTCGACGATGACGAGACGCTTTGATGCCATGAAACTTCTGCCCTCCGTTGGAAAACTCCTCGAACAATAGCTGAGACTGTCAATCCCGCATCCCGCCGGGCGGGACCGTCCGGGGCTACGAGGCGACGTCGTCGAGTCGGAGCATCTGGTTCTCGAGTGCTAGACGGATCTCGGGCAGGACCCCGGCGGCGAGCTCGGCCGGCTCGATGTCGAGGACCTGCGCGACGGCGGCGAGTACCTGGCCGACGGTCAGTTCACCGTCGAGGGCCCCGAGGGTGGCCGAGACCGCCGTGTCGGCCTTGATCGCCCGCATGAGGCCGGTGCGCTGCCGGAAGACGATGTGCTCGGGGTCCTCGGCCCCGGGCCGCCCGATGGTCTCTTGGTCCACGTCGACGAGGCGGGGCCGGGCGGCCAGGAGGTCGGCGGTGGGCTGGGTGGCCGCGTCGACGGCCCCGGCGTGGCGGGCGAAGACGTCGCCCACCGGCTGCGCGACCGCGTGGGGCCATGATTCGAACCGGCGGTACGGCTCGGGCCGCCCGGCCCGGGTGATGAGCACCCAGCCCATGCCGATGCTGCGGATCCCGAGCCCTTCGAAGTAGTCCAGCCACGCGTCGTAGGCGGGACGCCACTGCGGAGTGCCGCCGAGACCGGCGTCGGTGAGCCACATCTCGATGTAGGAGTAGGGGTCGAGCCGCTCCCGCTCGACGACCCACGCATCGCAGTCGTCCGGCACCCAGGCGGCGAGCCGGTCCGCCCAGGGTTCGTCGAGGACGGCCCAGTTGGTGAGCAGCTGAAGGCTGCCGCCGGGCGTGAGATGGTCGGCGGAACCGCGGATCAGGGTCTCGACCAGCGAGTCGCCGACGAAATTGGTCTCACGGTAGGTGAGCCGGGCGGACGCCTCCCCCGGGGGACTCATGACGAAGGGCGGATTGGACACGATGAGGTCGAACCGCTCGCCGGCCACCGGCTCGTAGAGCGAGCCGTGGCGCAGGTCGACGTCCGCCTCGCCCAGCCGGCAGGTGAGTCGCGCCAGGTCGAGAGCCCGGCGGTTGACGTCTGTGGCGACGACGTGGCGGGCGTGCCGCGACAGGTGTAGGGACTGGACGCCGCAACCGGTGCCGAGGTCGAGCGCCGAGCCCACCGTACGACGCATCGTGATCTGCGCCAGGGTGGTCGAGGCGGGTGAGACCCCGAGGACGTAGTCGGGCCGCGTGGGGCTCATCTGCGTGTCCAGACCGGGCGTGGGGTCCGCGGCGATCCATCCGGTGGCGCCGTCGTCGGCCGAGCCGTAAGGGCGGATGTCGATGAGGGCGGTGACCTTCCCATCGTCGGAGGCGAGGTAGCCGGCGTCGCGCATCGCGTTGACGTCGAGGACGCCGTCGACGTGCTCGGCCGGGACGGCCTGCTGGAGGATGAAGAGGCGGATGAGAGCGGCCAGCGCGTCCGTGGCGCCGCCGAGCACCCGGTCGGCGGGAACAGTCGAGTTGCGCAGCAAGCCATCCTGGCCCTGCTCCCCCATGCGGTCGAGGGCGGAGTCGATGGTGAAACCGGCCGAGATCAGATCGGCGCGCAGCGCCGCGGGGTCGAGTGCCATGCCGCCATCCTAGGTAGCCCGCCGGCGATGGCGGGCCACCCGGGGACGGAGGTCACTTCACGGAGTCGGTGGCGCCCTTCCAGAGGTTGACGCCCTCCACGACCGAGTGCTCGTCGATACGGGCCAGCTCGTCGTCGGTGAACGAGAGGTTGTCCAGCGCGCCCAGGTTGTCGTCGAGCTGGCGGACCGACGACGCCCCGAGCAGCACCGACGTCACCGAGGACCCGCCCTGGTCCCGCAGGGCCCAGGCGATCGCCAGCTGGGCGAGGCTCTGGCCGCGCCCGGCAGCGATGTCGTTGAGGGCTCGCAGGTGTGCGAGGTTCTCCTCGGTCAACATCCCGGAGTCGAGCGATTTGTCCTGCGCGGCGCGGGAGTCGGCGGGGATGCCGTCGAGGTAGCGGCCGGTGAGCATGCCCTGGGCGAGCGGCGAGAAGGCGATCGTCCCAATGCCGGCCTGCTCGCAGGCCTTCAGCAGGTTGGGCTCCCCCTCCTCGATCCACCGGTTGAGCACCGAGTAGGACGGCTGGTGGATGACCAGCGGCGTCCCGAGCGAGCGGGCGATCTCCTGCGCCTTGAGGGTGAGGCTCGCGGAGTAGGAGGAGATGCCGGCGTACAGCGCCTTGCCGGACCGGACCGCCTGGTCGAGGGCCATCATGGTCTCCTCGACGGGGGTCTCCGGGTCCGGGCGGTGGTGGTAGAAGATGTCGACGTAGTCGAGCCCCATGCGGGCCAGCGAGTCGTCGAGCGAGCTCAGCAGGTACTTGCGAGATCCGCCGAAGCCGTAGGGACCGGGCCACATGTCCCAGCCCGCCTTCGACGAGATGACAAGCTCGTGCCGGTACGGGGCGAAGTCCTCGCGGAAGTGGCGGCCGAAGTTGGTCTCGGCGGCTCCGTAGGGCGGGCCGTAGTTGTTGGCCAGGTCGAAGTGGGTCACGCCGCGGTCGAAGGCGCGGCGTAGGATGGCGCGCTGCACCTCGAGGGGCTTGTCGTCGCCGAAGTTGTGCCACAGGCCCAGCGAGATCGCGGGCAGCTTCAGTCCGGAGGTGCCCAGCCTCCTGTAGGGCATGGTCGAGTAGCGGTCCTCAGCAGCGATGTAAGTCATGATCAGCACTCTAGTGACGCTGCCAAGGGGTCACTCAGGTTCCGGCCGTCGCGGTGCGCACCACGAAGCGCGGCGCCCCCGGCAGCCGGGGTTCGAGCGTCGCCTCGACGGCGATCTCGACGACGGCGCGCCTGCCGTCACCCCGCACTTCGCAGCCCGCCAGCACCGCGTTGTTGCGGACGGCCGACGCCCGGGCGGCGGCGCATGCCGGACCCTCCGTCGCCGCGGCTCCGGCGGCCGCGAGGGCCGAAAGATCGGCGGCCTGTTCGGCCTGCCGGACGACGAGCACCCACTGGACAAGGACGGAGGCCGTCGCGAAGGCGACGGCGACGCACAGGCAGGCCGCCGCGACGAGGAGCGTACCCGCCGCTCCCCGCTCGTCCCGGGGCCTCACGGCCCGACCCCCGGCTCGTAGGCCGCCCACGCGTCCCCTGTCGCCACGAAGAGCCCGAGCAGCGGCACGTCGACCGGGACCGACACGGTGGCGCGCACGCCACCGGCCTCGCTCTGGACGTGGGACCGGGCCCCCTCCGGCAGCCGGAGCCGCACCTCCGCCGCCGCCTCCGCGTCGCCGCGGGCCAGTTGCCGGGCGATCTGCGCCCCGGCCTCCACCGCGGAAGCCTGCGCGATCCCGAGGAGGGAGACCCCGGCCAGACATGCCGTCAGCATCGTGACCGAGACGATCCCGACGGCGATCTCGACCGTCACGACCCCTCGGACGCCCCGCCGGGGTCCCCGACTCCACATCATCAGCCGCTGCCGCCTAGCCCCGCGCGGCGACCTGGGTGAACACGCCCAGCACCCAGTCGGTGAGGGCCTGGAGGAAGGCGTTGTCGTTGAACACCCTCAGCAGGATGAGGGCGGCCGTGGCCGCGGCAAGCAGGCCGATCGCGTACTCGACAGTGGTGAGCCCACGCTGGGCGAGCTCCTTGATCCTGCGGGTCTCGATTGAGTGCATCGCGGAGTTCCTTTCGGTGAGGCCGGCTGCGTCTCAACCGGCTGCACCCGTGATGGCAGGTGACGTCCGCGTCTTCCCGGGAGGTCGCGGAGGGTGTGCACAACCCGCACGGACAACACCGATGTCTGTGGACAGCGGGAAACGTTGCGCCGGCTGCTAGCCGAGGAGGAGTCCGAGCAGTTCGGTGGCGCCCGCCCGGTCCAGCACCTGGTTGGCATTGCCGCACTTGGGCGACACGACGCAGGCGGGGCACCCGTCGGAGCACGCGCAGCGGGTGAGGCGCTCCAGGGTGGCCGTCAGCCACTCCTCGGCGACGTCGAAACCCCGGTGGGCGAACCCGGCGCCGCCCGCCATTCCGTCGTGGACGAAGATCGTCGCGAGTCCGGTATCCGGGTGGAGCGCGGTGCTGACGCCGCCGATGTCCCACCGGTCGCATGGGGCGAACGCCGGCAGCAGCCCGATGGCGGTGTGCTCCATCGCGTGCGCGGCGGCCCCCAACTGGAGGTCGGTCCAGCCGAGGCGCCGCGCCAGGTGGGCGGGGACTGTCCACCACACCGCCTGCGTCGACATGCGCCGTCTCGGCAGGTCCAGCGGGGTGGAGTCCCACACCTCGTGGGTGACCTCGTCGCGGCGCAGGTAGGCCAGCACCTGGGAGTCGAGCTGCACGTCCCCGCGGACCACCTCCGTGACGCCGAGGTTCCGACGGTCCGTCTCCCGGATCACGCCGATGTCGAACGAGCCCTGAGCCTGGGTGTAGTAGCGGGGGCGGGCCGAGACGACCAGCGCCTGCTTCTCCTCACGGTCGAGCGAGTCGACGGTGAAGGTCTCTCCCTGATGCAGGTAGACGGCGCCGGGGTGGACCGTCTGGTCGGCGGCGGCCTCGTCGACAGTCCCGACGACGCGGCCGGTGTCCCGCTCGATGATGTCGATCGGGCGGTCCCCCATCGCACGCAGTGAGATGAAGTCGACGGCCCGGTCCGGCCGGGTCCAGTAGAAGCGGCCGCCCCGGTCCCGGAGGACCCCCTGCGCGGCGAGCGCCCGGGCGGTGGGTTCGGTGGCCTCCCCGAACCAGCGGGCGTCGTCCGCCGACAGCGGCAGCTCCTGCGCGGCGGCGGCCAGGTGGGGGCCGAGGACGCGTGGGTTACCGGGGTGCAGCACCGCCGGCTCGACGGCGGCGTCGAACACCAGCTCGGGGTGTTCGAGCAGGTAGGCGTCGAGCGGGTTCTCCCTGGCCAGGAGGACGACCAGCGCCTCCTGGCCGCGCCGCCCCGCGCGACCGGCCTGCTGCCAGAACGAGGAGAGCTTCCCCGGGTAGCCGGAGATCAGCACGGCGTCCATGCCGGCGATGTCGACGCCGAGTTCAAGGGCATTGGTGCTCGCCAGCCCGAGGATGCGCCCCGAGTGGAGATCGGCCTCGAGCTCGCGGCGGTCGGCGGCGAGGTAGCCGCCACGGTAGGTGGCGATGCGCGCGGGCTGGTCCGCCTGCTCCTGGGCGGCGAGCGACACGAGCTCGGCACCTTGCCGGGAGGGGACGAAGGCGATGGTCTGCGCACCGGAGTCCGTGAGGCGGGCCAGCAGCCTCGCGGTGTCCTCCCGAAGCGAGTTGACCGGCCGCCACAGCGCGACGGCGCGCGCACCGTGGGGCGACGCGTCGCCGTCGACCACGGCCACGTCCGGGGCCCCTGCCAGCAGCCCGGCGAAGTCCCCGGCGTTGGGCGCCGTCGCCGAGGAGAGGGCCACGACGGGTTCCGCGCCGTACTGGGAGGCCAGGCGCCGGAGGCGGCGGACGACCTGCGCCACGTGGGCCCCGAACACGCCCTGGTACCGGTGCGCCTCGTCGATGACGATGTAGCGCAGGGCCCCGAGGAACCCCGCCCACCGGCGGTGGTTCGGCAGCACCGAGAAGTGGAGCATGTCCGGATTCGTGAGCACGAAATCGGCGTGATCGCGGGCGAACCGCCGCTCCGCCTCGTCGGAATCCCCGTCGAGCGTGCCGACGCGCCAGCCGCGGGGCCCCAGCGCGGCCGCCGCGCGGGCCTGGTCATGGGCGAGTGCCTTGGTAGGTGCGAGGTAGAGGGCCGTGTGCCGGCCGCCGGCGACCCGGGCCCTCGCCGAGTCCACCGAGACGCCGAGGCGCCCCTCCGCCGTCGCGGCGATCACCGGCATGAGATAGGCGAGCGTCTTACCCGAGCCGGCGGGCGTGCTGATGATGGTGTGGCGGCCGCGGAACAGGAGCTCGGCGGCCTCGGCCTGGTGACGCCACGGGGCCCGCACCCCCGCCGCGGTGATGCCCTCGACGACGGCCGCGGACAGCCACCCGGGCCACGGTGCGACCTCGCCCGGCACGGTGGCGCGCAGGGTGGACGCGACCACTTCGTCGCGGGCCAGCAGGGATTCGAATCGCACCACGCCACTGTGCCAGCAAGCTCCGACGTTCTCACGTCACCGAGTGCGTGAGCGTAGAATTGAAGTGCGCTAGGAGGGTGTGGTGAGCCGGTCGCCGGTGTCGTGCCACCCGACGAGTCGCGGGGCCTGGAGCGCCGCGACGGCCGGGGCGCTGCTGACCGCCCTCGCGCTCGTGTCCTGCGGGTCGCCCGACGCCTCCCCCTCTCCCAGCCCGACCCCGCCCCCCTCCGTTACAGCCACGGCGTCCCCGGCGGTCCCCTACCCCGCCGAGTCGTCGACCACGCCGGAACCCACACCATCCCCGACTCCTCCCGACGCTTCGCCGTCCCCCGAGCCGACGACGACGAAGCCGACCCCGACCACCACAGAACCGACCCCGACCACCACGAAACCGACGCCGACCACCACGAAACCGACGCCAACCACCACGAAACCGACGCCAACCACCACTTCGGCCGTCCCGTCGCAGCCGGCCGATCTGGTGGCGCTGTGGGCCGGACTCGACATCGAGGCCTTCGACACAGGCCGGCGTGTCGTCGCGCTCACGTTCGACGGCGGCGCCTCCGCCGATGCGGTGCAGCCCATCCTCGCGACGCTCAGGTCCACCGGCGTTCCCGCCACCTTCTTCGCGACCGGTGAGTTCGCGCGCAGGTTCCCGGCCGAGGTCCGGGCGATCGCGAAGGACGGTCACCCGGTCGGCAACCACAGCGACACCCACCCGTACTTCACCGAGACGACCGACGCGGAGATCCGCGCCGAACTGGCCGCGGCGGAGGCCTCGATCTCCGCCCTCACCGGACGCACGACCGAGCCCCTGTTCAGGTTCCCGTTCGGTGACCGCACCGCCTACGACATCACCGTGGTCAACCGCGCCGGCTACATCCCGATCCGATGGACCGTGGACACACTGGGCTGGAAGGGCACCAGCGGAGGAATCACCGTGGAGATCGTTCGTCAGCGCGTGCTTGACGGGCTGCGGCCCGGCGGGATCGTGCTCATGCATGTGGGGGCCAACCCCAATGACGGGTCGACCCTCGACGCCGACGCCCTGCCGGGGATCATCAAGGCTCTGCGGGACCGCGGCTACGGGTTCGCGACCGTGCCCGACCTGCTCGACGACCGGGCCTGAGCCGGTCAGCCGAGCAGGTCCCCCACCAGCCCCACCACGATCGGCACGACGCCCACGAGCACGAAGGCCGGCAGGAAGCAGATCATCAGCGGCAGCGCGGACCGGACGCCGACGGTCCGGGCGCTCCTGAGGAGCGTGTCCGCCGCATCGAGCCTCGAATCCTCCGCGTGGGTTCGGAGCAGCCCGACCAGCGCGGTCCCGCGCCGCTGGGAGCCGGCGATGTCCATGGCGGGCCGTGCCCACACCTCGTCGGCGCGCAGCAGCAGCCACGCCTCGTCGCCCGCGCGGCCGGCCTCCAACGCCGACGAGACGACGGCGAGCACGCGCCGCGTCGCGGGGGGCGAGATGTCCGCCACCACCTCGACGGCCCGGCTCATCGGCAGACCGACGTCGAGGCAGGCCGCCAGGAAGTCCAGCGCGTCGGGCAGCTCCGAGCGCAGAGTCCCGGTCTCCGGGCGGGGCCCGATCCGTCCGAGGGCGACGACGGCGCCCAGGGCCACGAGCAGGCTCACGAGCACGCCCGGCCACCCGCCGGTCAGCAGACCCGCGAGGAGCCCGCCGAGGGCCCCGAGCGCCGCTCGGTGGCCGATGTCCGGGGCGCCCGGGCGGCCGGCCAGCCAGGAGGGCAGGGGCCGGCGCGGCCGGGGATCGAGCCGGCGCCCGGGATGCGGGATGAGCAGCCACGCGGCCAGCGCGGCCGCCCAGGCCACCGCCACCGCCGTCACCGCGCCCTCCCCCTCTCGGTGCTGTCGGCGAGCCGCTCCACCCAGACGACACCCGCGACGGCGAGGATCACCGATCCGAGGACGAGGAACTGCCCGACGGGGGCTCCCACGAGCACCCCCACGTTGTCGACCCCGGTCGCCGCTCCGAGGAGGACGGCCGCTGCCGGGAGGACTGCCATGATGCGGCCACTCGCGCGGGTGGCGGCGAGCTCGGCCGCGACGACCCCGTCGAGGCGACGCTGCTCGCGCACCCGCTCCGCGACCCGGCCGAGCACCTCCGCCATCGGGGCCCCGGTGCGTTCGCTCAACCGCCACGCCGACGCCACGGGCCTCAGCCCCCCGCACCCCGGCTGCAGCGCGGTCTCCGCAAGGCGGCCCCCCACATCGGCGCCGAGTTCCGCGGCGGCCGCGGCGGGCCGCAGAACCGCGAAATCCTCGGCGGCCTGCGCCAGTGCCGGGGAGGGCAGCTGGCCCGATCTCAGCAGCGACGCCAGCAGTCGGGTGGCTCCCGCGCACTCGGCCCTGGCCGCCGCCCGCCGCGCCCGGTCCCGGTGCGCACGGACGAGAAGGACGCCGGCGAGGGCCGCCACGGCGAGTGAGAGGGTCCACCCCGCGAGCTGCGGCGCCCCCGCCACCGCCGCGAGGATCACGGCCGCGGCGGCAAGGATCCGGCCACGGCGGGGTGTCGCCCGCTCCGCGACGGCGGGCCGGGCGTCGAGCCGGCGGCCGGCCAAAGCGGGAGCTGGGCCGATGAGCAGGGCGGCGGCCAGCGCGAGGAGGAGGACGGCGGCGCTCATGCCCCGACCAGGCGGCGCAGGGCTGGGCCCGCGTCCAGGTAGTCGACGGAGTCCCCGTCGAGGGCGGCCGCGGGGACGATGCGCACGACCCCGTCGGCCGTCCGCTCCACGAGCCCGATCCGGTCCACCCGCCGGGCGCCGCCCGCGCCGCGACGCACGTGGACGACGACCCTCAGTGCGGCGGCGACCTGCGCATGGCAAGCCTCGCGGGTCAGGCCGCCCAGGGCCCCGAGCGCCTCGAGCCTGGCCGGGACGTCCGACACGGAGTTGGCGTGGAGGGTGCCGCAGCCACCCTCGTGACCGGTGTTGAGGGCCGCGAGCAAGTCCGTCAGCTCCGCCCCGCGGACCTCGCCGACCACGAGCCGGTCCGGGCGCATCCGCAGGGCCTGGCGCACCAGGGTGGTGAGTGTGATGGCCCCGACGCCCTCGGTGTTGGCCGGCCGGCCCTCGAGCCGGACGCAGTGCGGATGGTCCGGGACGAGTTCCCGGGAGTCCTCCACGAGGACGATCCGCTCCCGCGCCGGGACCTCCGCCAGCAGCGCGCCGAGCAGGGTGGTCTTGCCCGATCCGGTGCCCCCGGTGACCAGATACGGCAGCCGCTGGGCGACGACGGCCCTCAGCAGGTCGGCCCCGGCCCGGGACAGCGTCCCCCATTCCACGAGATCGTCGAGGCGTAGCCCCCGCGACGCCGGCACGCGCAGCGACAGGCAGGTCCCAGGCGATGAGACGGGGGCGAGGACCGCGTGGAGACGCACCCCTCCCGGCAGCCGCCCGTCGACGAACGGGCTGGCGTCGTCCAGCCGTCGGCCCGCCACCGCGGCGAGACGCTGCGCGGTGCGCCGGACCTGGTCCTCGTCCACGAACTCGACCCCGGCCTCCTCAAGGCCGTTGCCGCGGTCCAGGTAGACCTCCTTGGGGCCGTTGACCACCACGTCGCTCACCCCGGGCATCGCCAGGAGCCCCTCCAGCGGGCCGGCGCCACGACTGAGCCGACGGAGTTCGGCCAGGGAGTCCGCGACGAGCGAGTCCGTGACCATCGAGCCCATGCCGCGCAGAGCGCCGGCGACATCCGCCGGCGTGTAGGGGCGCCCGAGCGCGGCGAGGCGGTCCTGCAGAGCGGCGAGGTCCGTCATGCGACCAGCTCCCGCACCATGGCCGACACCTGCCTGGTGAAACGGCGGGCGGGGCCCCCGAGTGGCGGCAGTCCGAGCTCGGCCAGGCCCGGCAGCGACCGGTCGTTGCCGATGGTGCCGGCCACCGGGGCCCCCAACGCCCGTCCGACCACGTCGGTGGGCAGCGCACGTCCGTTGCCCCGGCGCACGACCAGGCCCGAGGGCGTCAGGCCCCTGGACTCGGCAAGCATCCGCCCGGAGGCGACTGACCTGACGTCCGCCCCGACCATGAGCAGAACCTGGTCCGCGTCCGCCGGAACGGTGCCGGGCGAACAGTCGGCGACGACGAGCCGGTGCTCGCGGCTCAGGGCATCGAGGACCGCCGCCACCGCCTCACGGGACGGGGTGCTGGGACGCGCCCGGTCCTGTGTGACCACGGGCACGCCCCCGACGCTCGGCAGCCCCGGCCCGATGTCCCCCAGCGCGCCCCGGGCGCCCGCCAGATCCGCCCAGCGGGCCCCGTCCGATGCCTCCATCCCCAGCAGGAGATCGAGCCCGCCGCCGTACGACGCCAGATCCACCACCGCCGCAGCCACCCCCTGCCGGGCGGCGGACAGCGCGAGCGCCACCGCGAGCGTGCTCACCCCGAGACCTCCCGATGCACCGACCATCGCGACGACCGACGCCCCACCGCCGGTCCCGCCCCGTGCCCCGGCGAGCAGCTGCGCCAGCCGCCCCTCGGCGTCCGGCAAGGGGAGCACCGGAACGCCGAGCTGTGCGGAACACCTGGCCAGGTGCTGCGCGTCGGCGCCGATCAGGTGCGCCGGACCGGGCGCGATACTGTCCCACCGGGACGCCACCTCCGTGGAGACCAGGCGCAGCCGCGCCCCCGCCCACTGGTGCCCGGCCTCCTCGAGATCCCCGGCGAGTCTGACCTCGACCTCCTGCGCGGCCGCCACGACCTCGACGAGTTCGGCGACGGCAGCGTCCCGCGTGCACAGCAGCACGTACGTGTCTTCCATGCCCCCGTGATGGCAGGATCGCCCGTGGGTTGCCGAACGGGTCGGTGACTGTGGACAATCTGCTCCGGCACCCGAACGCCCGCGGGGTTAATCTGGATCCAGCCCGCCCGAAAGGAACCCATGACGAGCACCACCTTCCCCGCCGAGGCCCTCGACTGGTTGACGGTGTGGCAGGGTGTGCGCGGCCTGGTGCTCGACGGCAACCGGCACCTCCTACGCAGGCTCACCGACGGGGGCCACGCGGTCTTCGCGCTCACCGACGACAGTGCCCAGGTGCCCCGATTGCAGCGGCTGCGCAATGTGACCCCGGTGGTCGCGCGCCCGGAGGCGATTCCGACGGACCCGTTCACCTTCGAGGTCGTGTTCGCCCACCAGAGCCTCCACCGGTTCGACGCGGCGCAGGCACTGCCGCAGATCGCCCGCGTGCTGCGTCCCGGTGGCTGCCTGAGCGCCTCCTATCTGATCCGCGACGATTCCGTGCCCTGGGTGCGGCGGCTGGCGGCCCTCCTGCGCCGCTACGACCCGATGGCGATGCGGGGCGACTACGGGCACGGCAGCCTCTCGGCGCTCGAGAACAGCAAGTACTTCCCGGAGGTGGAGCAACGGGCGTTCCGCGTGTGGCGGACGGTGAGCCGGGAGGATCTCCAGGCCCTCGTCCGGGCGCAACCGCTGGCCGGGCACCTCGACCAGTCGCAGCTTGCGCAACTGCTGGACCAGGTCTCGGACCTGTACGACGGCGCCGTGAGACCCGGCGAGAACCTCCGCCTGCCCTTCCAGCTCCTGTGCTGGCGTGCCTGGGTCAGCCACGAGGAGCTCACCTCACCTGTGTCCATCCCGGACAACGCGCTCGAGATCCACCTCTGACGCGCCCCGCCGCGGATTGGCCGCGCATCGCGCCCTCCGGGCCACTAGGCTGACCAGTGCGAAAGGAGCAACATGCCGATTGAGCAGAGCCATCCCCTGGTCGACGTCAAGGACGCCGTCTCCGACTTCGTCGCCCGAGAGTCGGAGCTCGCGGCGGCCGAGCTGAAGCCCGCCGCCAAGGCCGCAGGCGTCGGAACCGGTCTCTTCGCCGGCGCCGCGGCGTTCGCCCTCCACGCCATCTGGATGCTTGTCATCCTCATCGCCCTGGCCGTGGGACTCCTGCTCTACGCCGTGACCCCGATCGGGCCCTGGGGCTCGTTCACCCTCGGCTTCCTCGCCAGCATCATCGTCTCGGTGATCGCCGCGGTCGTCCTGGCCGTGCTGGGCCGCAGGAAGTTCCGTCAGGTCAAGAAGCCGGAAGCCGCGATCGCCGAGGCGAAGGCGACTCTGGACGCCGTGGTGGACGCCATCACCGCGCGCAGCCCCGGCGCTACCGCCACGATCCGCCCGGAGGACCTGCCGCGCTTCCGCGACGCGGATCTCCAGGGGCCCGTGGCGCGGCCGTAGCTGGCCCGCCGCGCCGTGAACCTGGCAGGCTTGTCCCCATGACCAAGTGGGAATACTTCGTCGCCCCGATTCTCTCGCACGTGGCGCAGCAACTGCTCAACAACTTCGGCTCCGAGGGCTGGGAGCTGATCCAGCTCGCACCCGGGCCTAACCCGGACACTCTGGTCGGCTACTTCAAGCGGCCTGTCGAGGGCGCGTGATGCAGCCGTCCGAACGGCTCGCGGCTCTCGGGATCGAGCTGCCACCTGTCGCCGCGCCCGTCGCGGCCTATGTTCCAGCGCAGCGGGTCGGCGGCCAGGTCTGGACCTCCGGCCAGCTGCCCTTCGTGGACGGGACGCTCGTGACCACCGGCAAGGTCGGCGACTCCGTCACGCCCGAGCAGGCCGCGGATGCAGCGCGCGTGGCGGTCCTCAACGCGGTGGCCGCCGCGGCCGACGTCGCCGGGGGCATCGATCTGATCTCGCGGATCGTGAAGGTGGTCGTGTTCGTCGCCAGCGACCCGGGGTTCACCGGCCAGCCCGCCGTAGCCAACGGCGCCTCCACCCTGCTGGGCGAGGTGTTCGGCGACCGGGGGGCCCACGTCCGGTCCGCTGTCGGGGTGGCGGTGCTGCCGCTGGATGCCCCGGTCGAGGTCGAACTGATCGTCGAGGTGTGACCGGCCTGGCCCGGGCCATCGGCGACGCGCTCGCCGGGGCATACCCCGAGGCGCGGTGCGAACTGGACTTCACGTCGCCGTTCGAACTGCTGGTGGCCACGGTGCTGTCGGCCCAGTCCACCGACCGGCGCGTCAACGCCGTGACCGGGACCCTGTTCCGCCGGTATCCGGGCCCCGAGGCTCTCGCCGGGGCGGAGCCGGCCGACGTGGAGGAGATCATCCGGCCCGTCGGGTTCTTCCGCACCAAGACGGCGGCCGTCATCGAACTCTCGCGGCGCATCGTCGACGACTTCGACGCCCGGGTGCCGGATTCCCTGGCCGACCTCGTCACGCTGCCCGGCGTGGGACGCAAGACCGCCAACGTCGTGCTGGGCAACGCGTTCGGCGTGCCTGGCGTGACCCCGGACACCCATCTCATCCGGCTGGCCAACCGCTTCGGGTGGGTCGCCAGCACCAAGCCGGGGGACGTCGAGAAGGCCGTCGAGGCGCTGTTCCCCGCCGACGAATGGGTGATGCTGTGCCATCGCGTCATCTGGCACGGGCGCCGTTGCTGCCACGCCAGGCGGCCCGCCTGCGGCGCCTGCCCCGTCCGGGAGCTGTGTCCCAGCAACGACATCGGCGAGCAGGACCCCGCGATCGCGGCCGGGCTGATCCGGGAGCCACGCGCCTAGCCCGGGTACGCTCGGAACCGATGAAGCCACTCCTCCTCACCGCGGTCGCGACGGTCGCTCTGCTGACGGCGTCGTGCGCCCCTGCCGCGCCCACCGCCGCCGGTTCGCCCGCCGCGACCCCGGCGTCGTCAGACCTGCCGGCGCTCCGCGAGGAGTACGGTCTGCCCGACTGCCCGGACACCGACCTCGCGGCCGAACCCGTCCCCGGTGGCCTGCCCGCGACGGATCTCCAGTGCCTCGGCAGTGACACCCGGGTCAACCTGGCCGGGCTCCCCCGGACGCCCACGATCGTCAATCTGTGGGCCCAGTGGTGCGGCCCGTGCCGGGAGGAGGCGCCCTTCCTCCGCCACGGTCTCGCGGAACTCGGCGACGACGTCTCGTTCCTCGGGGTGAACTACAACGACCCGCAACCCGACTGGGCGATCGAGTTCGCCGGCCTCGTCGGCTGGTACTACCCGCACGTGATGGATCAGGACAAGACGCTGCGCGCGGATCTGCGCGTCCCCGGCATCCCCACCACCTACTTCGTCGACGCCGAGGGCCGCATCGCCGGTATGCACGCCGGGCCGCTCGAGTCGACGGAGCAACTGGTCGGCCTCGCACAGGACTATCTGGGCGTGTCATGAGAAGCCCGGCCACGTTCGAGCCCCTCTGCAAGGCGCTGGAGGGGAACCCGGTCGCGCGGCGCATCGGGATGGACCGCACCCCCCAGGGCGAGCGGTCGGCCGCCGTCCTCATGCTCTTCACCGACGAGCCGGACCCGGCCCTCACCTTCGTGACGAGGGCGGAGACCATGCGTCGCCACGCGGGGCAGATCGCGCTCCCGGGCGGCGCCGTGGACGCAACGGACCGGGACCTCGCCCACACCGCCCTCCGGGAGGCCGACGAGGAGGTGGGCCTGGCCTCGGAGCACGTCACGCTACTGGGTCAGCTCCCCGCGTTGTGGGTGCCCGCTTCGAGGTACGACGTGACCACCGTCCTCGCGGTCTGGCCGGGCGGTCACCCGCTCTACGCCCGGGACCCCCGCGAGACGGGCGCTGTGCACCAGTTCCGCATCTCAGACCTGGTCTCCCCCGCGACGCGCGCCACAGGCAGGCATCCGAGCGGGTTCGAGGGGCCGGCCTTCGTCCTCGGGGAGGAGTTCATCTGGGGGCTCACCGCCCACCTCGTCGACTGGGTGCTCGAGCTGGGGGGCTGGTCCGTCCCGTGGGACCGGAAGCACGTGCTCCCCATCCCCGGGCGTTTTCTACGCGACTGACGAGACGACGACGGCGCGCGGTGGGCCCGCGCGCCGTGGTCGTCGTCCGTTCAGTGCCGCCGGGAGGGCAACACCGCGATGGTCGCGTCGGACGGGTCGTGGTAGTTGATCAACACGTCGTGCCACGAGTCGATGTCCGGCCGTGCGCGCAACAATGCGCGCCGCTCACGCTCGGTCATCCCACCCCAGACGCCCCACTCGATCCGGTTGTCCAGCGCCTCTGCCAGACACTCCGAGCGGACAGGGCATCCGACGCACACGGACCGTGCGCGCTTCTGATCCTTCCCTTCCGGGAAGAGTGCATCCGCCATGTCCCGACACTTGGCATGCAGTGTCCATTCGCTTGCGTCGGCGAGTGTCATGTCTCCTGCCCTCCTTTGCGCAGTAGCTGCCGATACCTCCGACGCTAGCGCATCCGGGGTCCATCGCAACAGGGGTAAATCCCGCTGACTATGCCCGGCATGCCCGGATCTGCGGTCACGGGGCGGCAAGGGCCCCGCCACTGAACCCCCCGGGGGCCTTGGAAATGGTTCCGCATCGGGCGTCACGTACACTGGCGGGCATGAAGTCTGCCTCCCTCAGCCAGAAGGCGTACTCCGTCCTCATGTTCCTCGCGGTGAGCGTGCTGGCCGGCCTTCTGCTGTCCGGTCTCGCGGTGCCGTTCGCGGCGCTCGCGGGCGGAGGCGCGCAGGTGGCGGTCGACTCCCTCGAGGAACTCCCAGAAGACCTGGCGACGCCTCCGCAGTCGGAGCGTTCGCGCATCCTGACGGCCGACGGGCGGACGCTCGCGACGTTCTACAACGAGAACCGCGTCTACGTGCCGCTGTCCAAGATCGCCCCGGTGATGCAGGACGCCCAGATCGCGATCGAGGACCACCGGTTCTACGACCACGGCGCCATCGACTTCCAGGGCTTTGGCCGCGCGGCGATCAAGACGCTGACCGGCGACACGCAGGGTGCCTCCACCCTCACCCAGCAGTACGTGAAGCTGGTGCGCGTCGAGACCGCGGCCGCCGAGGGCGACACGGAGGGCGTGCGGGCGGCCACGGAGGTGACGATCGAGCGCAAGATCCTCGAACTCCGCTACGCCATGGCCCTCGAGGAGCGCCTCACCAAGGACGAGATCCTCGAGCGCTACCTCAACATCGCGTACTACGGCGACGGCGCCTACGGCGTCGAGGCCGCGGCCCAGCACTACTGGGGCACCACCGCCGAGGAACTGACACTCGAGCAGGCCGCGATGCTGGCCGGCATCGTGCAGAACCCGGTGCAGCTCAACCCCACGCGCAACACCGCCGCCGCGGTGGAGCGCCGCAACGTCGTCATCAACCGGATGGCCGAGCTGGGGATCGTCAGTGAGGAGCGCGCCGAGGAGGCCAAGGCGATCCCCTTCGACCCCGACGGAGTTCGACCCACCCGCAACGGATGCAACTCGTCGCAGTTCCCCTTCCTGTGCGACTACGTGCGGCGCACCCTGCTGAGCGACGAGATGCCGAGCATGGGCGAGACCGTCGAGGAGCGGGAGAACCTGCTCAACCGCGGCGGCCTGACCATCCGGACGCTCATCAACCGCAGCGCCCAGAACGCCGCCGAGAAGGCCGTCAACGACCTCATCGCCCCCACCGACCCGGTGCTGGCGGGCGCCGCGATCATCGAGCCGTCGACAGGCCTGATCGTCGCGATGGCCCAGTCGCGGCCCGACATGGGCACCGATCCCGGCGAGACCTACTACAACTACAACGTCCAGGAGTCGATGGGCGGTGCCGAGGGGTACCAGGCCGGGTCGACCTTCAAGTCCTTCACCATGGCCGCCGCGCTCGACATCGGCATGACACCCAGCCAGACCTACGACGCCCCCTACACGCTGCCGCTGCAGGGCATGACCTTCAAGAACTGCTCCGGGCCGTTCGTCTTCAAACAGGACCACGACGTCAGCAACTACGACCGGGCCTACGGCCGGATCGACATGGTCAAGGCAGCCGAGGGCTCGGTCAACACCTACTTCCTTCAACTGGAGGCGGACGCGGGAATCTGCGCTGCGATCGACATGGCCGACGCGGCCGGCGTGAAGATGTCCACGGGACAGGATCTCCGGGTCAACCAGAACTACCCGACGTTCACGCTCGGCACCGCCGAGGTGACGCCGCTGTCGATGGCCGAGGCCTACGCGACCTTCGCCAACCGCGGCATCCACTGCAACCCGATCATCCTGAAGTCGGTGGAGACGGGTGACGGGGCGAACCTCGAGGTTCCGGACGCCGACTGCAAGCGCGTCATCCGGCAGGAGATCGCCGACGGCGTCAACTTCATCCTCCAGAGCGTCGTGGAGAACGGCACCGGACGTCCCGCCGCCCTGCCCGACGGCCGTCCGCAGGCCGGCAAGACCGGTACGACCAACGAGAACCAGTCGGTGTGGTTCGCCGGATACACCCCGGAGATGGCCGGCGCCGCGTGGATCGCGATCGACAAGACCAACGACTGGTACGACAACCACAACAAGACACTGCGCCGCGTGACCCTGCCGAGCGGCACCTACCTGCGCGGCTCCGGCGGCGGCGACGCCGGCCTCATCTGGAAGGCCGCCATGGCCAAGGCGCTCGAGGACAAGCCCAGGACGGGCTTCAACGCACCCACCAAGGAGGTCCTCGAGGGCGTCAAGGTTCCGCTGCCGGACGTGTCGGGCATGGGCTACAACGAGGCCAAGCGGACACTCGAGGCGGCCGGCTTCCAGACGCAGCGCTGGGGCGTCTACTCCTCCTACGCCCCCGGGACCTTCCTGGGCATCTCCCCCTCGGAGACCGCCCTGAAGTTCTCCCTGATCAGCCTCAAGGTGTCGGTCGGGCCGAAGCCGGCTCCCCCGCCCGAGCCCGAACCCGACCCCGAGCCGACGCCCGAGCCGGACGAGTCGCCGAGGCCGGATCCGCCGGGTGACCGCGGCAACTCCGGGGACGCCGGCTCCTCCGGCGGCTGATGAGGGCCTGGGCGCGGGCGGTGACCACGGTCGCCGCGACGGGCGCTGCCTGCTTCGCCTGGGGGCTCGCCGAGGCGGCGATGTTCACGGTGCGTCGGGTGGACCTGCCGATCCTCCCCGCGGGGGGGCGACCGATCCGGGTGCTGCACGTCTCGGACATCCACCTGGCGACCAGCCAGCACTTCAAGTTGGACTTCGTCCGCTCGCTCGCTGCCCTCGAACCGGACCTCGTGGTCAACACGGGCGACAACATCGCCGAGGCGGAGGCGATCTTCCCCCTGATGGCGGCCTGGAACAGGCTGCGGTTCGTGCCCGGGGTGTTCGTCTTAGGCTCGAACGACTACTACAAGCCGCACTTCCGCAACCCGCTGCTGTACGTGGCCGAGGGCCGCTCCGAGGCGACGGGGCAGGGTGATCCGACGCTGCCGTGGGAGGATCTCCGGGACCGGATGGGCCGCCACGGCTGGGTGGACCTCACCCACCGTCGGCACACCCTCGAGGTCAACGGCCACCGGCTCGCGTTCCGTGGGGTCGACGACGCGCACCTCGGACGGGACGACTACGCCAGCGTGGCGGGTCCGGCCGACCCGGACGCCACCCTCAACATCGGGGTCACGCACGCGCCGTACCTGAGGCTCCTCGACGCGATGACCAACGACGGACTGGATCTCATCTTCGCCGGTCATACGCACGGCGGACAGGTGTGCGTCCCCGGCTACGGGGCGCTCACCACGAACTGCGATCTGGACACCGCCCGGGTCAAGGGCCTGTCGACGCACTCCGCGGGCGGGCGCACGTCCCACCTGCATGTCTCGGCTGGCATCGGGACCTCCCCGTACGCCCCCTACCGGTTCGCGTGCCGCCCCGAGGTGACGCTCCTGACGCTCAGCCCGGTTTCGCACTGAGGGCGCGGATGGGCTAGTATCTCCGATGGCTCAAATGAGCCATCGGGGTGTGGCGCAGCTTGGTAGCGCGCGTCGTTCGGGACGACGAGGCCGCAGGTTCAAATCCTGTCACCCCGACCAGGTGGAAGCCGCTCCGGCACCGGGATCCCCCGGGCCAGGGCGGCTTTTTTGGTGCGCCATGCCACGAACCCGGTGGGTGGAGCCGCAAGCCAGCGGCGGTCCGGATGCGAGCCCCGCCGCACGCACGCCACCCGGGCCGTGCGTCGGCCTACTGTGGCCCGGTCGGGATGACCGCCCCGGCACGGCATACGTGGGGGTGCCCAATGTCTCGTTCCGTCCGCATCGCTGTTCCAGCTCTGATGGCCGCGCTTCTGACCTGGATGGCCGCCCCGGCGGTCGTCGTCGCC
>JAUHXZ010000132.1 GCA_030426725.1 Actinomycetes bacterium | reverse complement strand
CCTTCGGCGGGCGGGGCGTTGAGCGGCCAGAGCGTCAGCACCCCGCCGTCGAGGTGCCCGACGCCGTGCGCGGGGGTGCCGAGGAGCAGGATGCGACCCCGGGCGTCGGCGTCGACGACGGACACGCTCGGGCGGGCCGTGATCCCGCCGTCGGGGGAGCGGGTGAGATCGAGCGCGACGGTGGCGGACCCGTCCCCCAGCACGACGGACCGCAGGCCCTCGCCGGCGAGCAGTTCGACGCCGGCCGTCGCCGCGCGCTGGAGCAGGGGCCACACCAGTGGGCCGAGCCCGTCGAGGTCGACGGTGGCCGGCACCCCGTACCCGTAGCCCTTGTCCGGGCTGAGTTGGTACAGCTGCGCGAGCACCGCCCGCTGGGCCGGGTTGAGGTCCCCGGACCGGAACGTCTGCACGAGGTCTCCCCAGGAGGCACCGCTCTTCACCCACGGCGTCCGGGTGCCCTCCCGCAGGGGCTGGAGCGTGATCCTTGCAGCCTTGCCTCCGTAGCCGGCGGTGGGGATGGCGAACTCGAGCGCCAGCGCCTGCCCCCGTCCGGTCCCGATGCTTGCCACCAGGGGGTAGAGCCTGCCCTCCCAGCCCGGTCCGGCGGGGGCGTCTGGGAGGAGCGCCCGCGCCGCCAGCAGCGTCGCCACGACATGTTTGCAGGCGCGCCCCATCGGGCACGAGCACCAGCTGTCGAGCCGCCGGCCGGTGTGGGTGACCTCCACCTCGTAGACCTGGTGGCCGCTGCCGCGCACCAGCGACTGCAGGGAGTCGCCCTCGACGGTCAGCCGGTCCACGTGGCCGGTCTCCTCGTAGTTGCGGCCTCGGAAGAAGGTCGGTGCGCCGAAGCGCCGCTTCAGTTCGGCCTCGGGGAAACCCCGGACCCACTCGGCGGCGTCGGTATCCATAAGGGACGAGGTTACTCGCGCACCCGGGTGCGTCCCGCATCAGCCCGCTCGCAGGGCCGTCGGTGGACGCGTGCCAGAATCGGCGGTGGCACCTACGACGGAGGATCCTGATGAGCGGCGAGACCGACCTGGCACGGCTCCTGGCCACCATGGCGCCTCAGGTGCGCCCCGGGCGATTCGTCTTCGTCAGCGTGGAGGGGTCGGTCGACGCCGAGGCGCTGGCCACCGTCGTCGAACCGGAGGGCCTCAGCGTGGTGCTGAGAGCGGAGGACGCGGACCGGCTGGGACTGACCTACGACTTCGTCGCGGCCTGGATCACCCTCAGGGTGCACTCGGCGCTCGAGGCGGTCGGGCTCACCGCCGCGGTGAGCACCGCGCTCACCGACGCCGGCATCAGCTGCAACGTCGTCGCCGGCTTCCACCACGACCACCTCCTCGTACCCGCCGAATACGTTGAGGACGCCCTCTCGGCCCTCGCCCGCCTCGCCGGGACCCCGGAGCGATAGGCTCGGGGTATCGGTCGACGTCGACCCGCACCAGGAGGAATCACATGCCCACCCTCGCCATCATCGGCGCCGGCTCACAGCTCGGCGGCACGGTCGCCAGGCGGTTCGCGAAGGAGGGGTTCTCGGTGGCGCTGATCTCGCGCACCGCGTCCCGCGTCCACGCGCTCGCCGAGGAACTGGCCGCCGAGGGCATCACCGCGCGGGGCTATGCCGCCAATGTCCGTGACCACGACGCGCTGCGCCGCGCCCTCGACGACGCCGCCGCGGACCTCGGCCCCATCGACGTGCTGCAGTACAGCCCGCTGCCGGCCAAGGAGTTCCTGCGGCCCGTGCTCGAGACCACCGTCGACGATCTGCAGCCGGCCATCGAGTTCTCCGTCTACGGCCCGCTCGTTGCCGTCCACCACGTCATGCAGCACATGCGCTTCCGCGGCGGTGGTACGATCCTGCTCGTCAACGGCGGCAGCGCGGTGAGGCCCGTGGCGAAGTTCGCCGGCACCTCGATCGCCTTCCACGGCGAGTCGGCGCTGGGGCAGATGCTCCACGACGCGCTCGCGCCCGACAACATCCACGTCACCCAGCTGATCATCCCCGGCGGCATCATCGAGGGCCATCCCCGGAAGGATCCCGAGGTGCTGGCCGAGCGGCTCTGGCAGATGCACGCCGACAAGAACCAGTTCCGGCACTTCGCCGGCGACATGGACATCGACAGCTGACGCGCCCTCGCCGGTCGGGCCTGACAGGATGGACCCATGACCGACGAACGCGCCTGGGTGAAGCACTACCAGCCGGGGGTCCCGGCGGAGATCGAACCGCCGCTGACCTCCCTCATCGAGATGTGCGAGGAGGCCGTGGCGCGCGGCGGCGACGGCGTCGCGCTGCAGTTCTTCGGCCGCGAGACCACCTACCGGGAGCTCGGCGACCAGATCTCCCGCGCCGCCGAGGGGCTGCGCCGGCTCGGCGTCGGCGCGGGCGACCGCGTGGCGCTCGTGCTGCCCAACTGCCCGCAGCACGTCGTCGCGTTCTACGCCGCCCTGCGGCTCGGGGCGATCGTCGTCGAGCACAACCCGCTCTACACGGCCCGTGAGCTGAGGCACATCTTCGAGGACCACGGCGCCCGTGTCGTCATCGCGTGGGACGCGGCGGTGGAGAAGCTCCGCGAGCAGCCCGCGGACGTGGAGATCGAGCACATCGTCTCGGTCAACCTGCTGCACGCCTTCCCGGCCGTGAAGCGGGCCGCGCTGAGGCTGCCGGTCCCGAAGCTGCGCGCCACCCGCGCCCGGCTCACTCAGCCCGCCCCCGGCACCATGCCGTGGGAGAAGCTGCTGGGCGCCCCGGCCCTCGACCGCGGGCACCCCCGCCCCACCGTCGACGACGTGGCCGTCATCCAGTACACCAGCGGGACCACCGGGCGGGCCAAGGGTGCCATCCTCACCCACCGCAACCTCTACGCCAACGCGCGCCAGGGCGCCGCCTGGATGCACGACGCCGTCGACGGCCGCGAGGTCATCTACGCCGTCCTGCCGATGTTCCATGCCTTCGGCATGACGCTCTATCTCACCTTCGGCATTCTCAAGCGGGCCCGCATCGTGCTGTTCCCCAGCTTCGACGCCGACATGGTCCTCGACGCGGCCAGGAAGACCCCGCCGACGGTGTACTGCGCCGTGCCGCCCATCTATGAGAAGACCGCCCGGCGCGCCATCGAGCGGGGCATCCCGCTGTCGTCGGCGAAGTTCTGCATCTCCGGCGCCATGAACCTCACCGACCCGATCGTCGAGCTGTGGGAGGGCGTCGCCGGCGGCCTGCTCGTCGAGGGCTACGGCCTCACCGAGTGCTCGCCGGTTGCCCTCGGCAACCCGTTCCACCCCACCCGGCGGACCGGCACCATCGGCATCCCCTTCCCCAGCACGCTCATGCGCGTGGTGGATCCCGACGACCCCACCCGCGACGTGCCGCAGGGGGAGCGCGGGGAACTGCTGCTCAAGGGCCCGCAGGTTTTCCAGGGCTACTGGAACGCCCCGGAGGAGACCGAGGCGATGCTGCTGCCCGACGGATGGCTGCGCACCGGCGACCTGGTGACGGTCGACGAGGACGGCTTCACCACGATCGTGGACCGGGTCAAGGAACTCATCATCACCGGCGGGTTCAACGTGTCGCCAACCGAGGTGGAGGTGGTCCTGCGCACGCACGAGGCCATCGATGACGCTGCCGTCGTCGGTCTGCCCCTCGAGGGCGGGGGAGAGCAGGTCGTCGCCGAGGTGGTGCTCAGGCCCGGGGAGGCGGTGGACGCGGAGGCGCTGCGCCGCTGGTGCCGCGACCGGCTCGCAGGCTACAAGGTGCCGCGCGAGTTCGTCGTCGTCGACGAGCTACCGAAGTCGATGCTCGGGAAGGTGC
>JAUHXZ010000131.1 GCA_030426725.1 Actinomycetes bacterium | reverse complement strand
CCCGGCGCCCTGATCGCCGTGCTGATCGCGATCGCGGCGGCGGTGGCCTCCGGCCTCCCGGACCAACCGGTCGAGATCGTCGCGACCCCGGCCCCCAGCGGCCCCGCCCCCAAGGTGGAGTGCCGGCTGGCCGCGCCGCCGTCGGGCGAGGTGGACCTGTCCACCCTCACCAGGGCGGTGGGCTGCACGGATGAGGCGGTGGCCGTCGAGCTGGACGCCGGCCTGACCGCCGACATCCTTGCCTCCGTCCGCGACGGGGCCTTCCCCATGGACACCGCCGCACCCGCCCCCGAGCCGCCCGACCTCATCCTGCTCGCCGACGACGGGAGCCGGCTGTCGCTGGTCCGGGAGGACGACGCGATCTACTGGTGGGACGACGGCAGTGTCCAGCACGTGTGGGACCCGGGCGCCGAACTCGACGCGCGGATCCAGGAGGCGCTGGGGCTCGCGCCCGGGCCCCTCCGCCCGTCGCCGGTGGAGACCGGCAATCTGCCGGACGAGCGCGGCGACGGCCTCGTCCCGACCGTGTGTGACGACGTGCAGAGCGGCGGGATCCCGGTGCCGGACCTGCCCGCTGACGAGAACCTGCCCACCGGTGCCGCCCGCGTGTGGCTGTGCGGCGACAGGTGGGAGCGCTTCGGCGGTGTCGGACCCGTCGAACCGTTGACGACAGACCCGGACCGCGCGGTCGAGGCCCTCAACACGCTTCCGCCCTCGGAGGCGGACGTGTGCACCGAGATGCTCGGACTCACCTACCACGTCGTCGTCGACTACCCCGATGGCTCCCGCCGGGTCGTGGCGGCGGAGACCGTCAACTGCCAGTTCGTCGGGGGCTGGGGCGGACGGGAGGGCGGCGCGAAGCTGCTCGACCAGCTGCTCGGGCTCTGGGCCGCGCAGCGGGGCGCGGACCCGCGGCCCTTCACCGAGGACGTCGACGTGTGCGGCAACCTCGCCTCGGCGCCCACGGGCACCCTGGGACTCACCTCCATCGCCGACGTCGAGCGCGCCTCCGCGTACCGCGGCTTCGTCTGCGGCGTGCCGGAGGGAGCCGGGCCCGCCGCCGACCTGGAGCAGCGCGACCTTCCGGGTGACCTCGTCATCGCCGTCTCTCAGGCCACGCCGACCCCGGTCGACCAGTGGCCGGGTCCCGACGGCCCCGTGGTGGTCGTGCTCAATCAATACGGCGACCCGCTGTCCTTCCCCGTTGACGACCAGGGCCGGATCCAGCTCGACGACGGCGTGTGGACGCCGGAGGGCGACCTGGCCGACCTCTGGGCCGAGACCCTCGAGGGTCTGCGGACCGGATCGTGAGCGGAGACCAGCTGTAGTTGATCCGTAAATCATTGTCTGGCATGGTTGAAATGTGTACAACCTTGCCGTGATCGTCTCGTCCACCCGTCCCCGATGCGTCGGCGCCGCCGTGGGTTCCTGGGCCGCCCGCTGGTTGGAGTCGGACTGGAACGTCACCATCCTCGATCTGGCAGAGATCAACCTGCCGTTCCTCGACGAAGAGCATTCACCCAGCACAGGGATCCACACGCGCCCTCACACGCTCGCGTGGAAGGCGGCCATCGACGACGCGGACGCGATCATCGTCGTCACGCCCGAGTACAACGGGTTCTTCACCGCGCCCCTCAAGAACGCCGTCGACTACCTCCGCGGCGAATGGGAGGCCAAGCCGATGGGCATCGTCGGTTACGGGTGGCACGGAGCCCGCCGCGCCGTCGCCGCGCTCACGCAACTGCTGGGCAACCTCAAGGCCGATGTGGTCGGCAGCGTGTCGCTCACCTTCGAGACCGATCTCTCCAGCGACGGGCACATGACGGCCGGCGTGGCCAAGGAATCGGAACTCGGCGACCTGTCCGAAGATCTGGCCCACACGGTCGAGCACCGCTCCCTGGTCGCCTGACGTACGCCCCGGTCAGCTGTTGCCGCTGGCCGGCGGCGGGCCGAGGGCCTCGACGGCGTCGAAGAAGTCATCCGGGACCGTCGCGTCGAGCAGGGCGCCGAGCGCATCGAGCCTCTCCAGCGACGGGATGCCGACCACGGTGGTGTCGACGAGCGGGCTGCGCAGCGAGAAGTGCAGGGCAGCGGCGGCCAGGTCGACGGCGAAGTCGCGCGCCAGGGACCGGACCTTCTTCACGTGCTCGGAGAAGTCGGCCGGCATGTCGTGGTAGCCGTAGCTGGCCGAGCCATTGGCGAGCGTGCCCCCGCCGAACGGGGCCGCGTTCAACACCTGCATGCCCAGCTCCCTGGCCCGCAGATAGGTGGCCTCCGCGGCCCGGTCGACGAGCGTGTAGCGGTTGTGGTTGAGCACGACGTCGAACACGCCGGTCTCGACGTACTCGCGGGTCTCTCCGGTGGGGCCGAAGGCGATGCCGACGGCGCCGATCACACCCTCCTCGCGGAGCGCGATGAGCGCCTCGACCGGTCCGCCGGGCGCCATCGACTCGGCGACCGTGAGGGTGAACGGGTCGTGGTACTGGTACAGGGGCAGCGAGTCGAGGCCGAGCCGGGTCAGTGACTCCTCGAGGGACCGGCGCACGCGGTCGGCGTCGAACCGGCCGTCGGTGTCGCGGTCAGCCTTGGACAGCACCAGGTGGCCCTCGGGCAGGCCGCCGGCGCGGCGGATGGCGTCGCCGAGCAGCTGCTCGCTGCGGCCCCCGGCGTAGTTGTTGCTGGTGTCGACGTGACCGAGCGTGGACGTGACCAGGGCATCGGCGAGGGCCTCGGCGTCGGGGCGGTCCCCGAGCCGGGAGGCTCCGAGGGTGACGGGCGTGAAGGGAACGGATCGCATGCGTGTGATTATCTGCGCTCGACGGACCCGGCGGGCGACGTGTGACTCGCCGCTACTCGCAAAATGATGCCGCGAAGGATCGGTGAAGCCGCCGCAAGCAACATGGTCGCGTGCGCGACGGCGTTCCTGCCGCCGTACTTGATCCAGCCCCCTTCAAAAGGTGTCCGGTCTGAGTCAGGTATCGCGAATCCCACTTCCCATGCCGTGTACGCCACAACGACAAACACCAGCACGGTCGCCGCAAGCGTGAGCGAGAAGCCCGCCGCAGGAGCGGGCTCCAGGCGGACTGTTGCGAGGACCACTCCCGCAGCGAAACCCGCACCCACGACGGCCAGACCGACGAGCGGCATCACTGCCGCGTGAGGGCCGTCGCCCGCAATCGAAATCTCCAGAGCAAATGGGCTCACGGCGACGCCGCCGTACGCCGCCTCCGTCACCAGCGTGAGTGCACCAGAAATGAACACGAGTGCAACACCCGAAAGAAGTCCGCAGACTGCCGGAATGAATGTCCTCATTCCTTGTCACCGTAGCGGGGTAGCCAGGACCAGGCAAAGGTCGTTCATCCCTGCGGGGAATGACAAGGTCGTCACGCTTGAGTGTGTTCACACGCGCTCGTGACATGAGTACTGAACCTTGGCAGACTGGCGTGCCATGGATGCCGTCTCCGCGCTCGTGCTCAATCTGGTGCTGTTCTTCGTCGCCATGTATGTGCTCTACGTCGTGGTCCGCAAGGCTGTCCGTGACGGAATGGGTGACGCCTGGGCGAGGCGTGATGCGTCACAGACAGGGGCAACCGACGCGACCGACTAGGGACCCGAGTCTCGACCGTCTGCCGGTGCGGCGGATGAGATGACAAGGTCATCACGCTTGTGCCTATCCTTCCTGACGCCTGACCATCTCCGCGATCCACTCCGGCGCGAAGGGGGAGGTGCAGTTGGGGGGAGTGGGGTAGTCCTTCAGGACCTCGAGCCGCTCCCCGATGGCGACGGCGCGCTCCCGGAGGCCCGGGGTGGTGATGCCGA
>JAUHXZ010000046.1 GCA_030426725.1 Actinomycetes bacterium | reverse complement strand
CACCTCGAAGGTGCTCCTCATCTTGGTTGACGTGGTCTCTAGGCAAGTCACATCATCCCAAGTCAGGGGCACTTTCGCTATCTCAACCCGCTACCGTCCACCCACCGGCGTGAAAGCGCGAGGCTAGGGTGGGTGCATGCCCGTCTGGCAGCCAGCTATCCCGCAAGGGTTGCGCCCCCATCTCCTTTCCTGGGTGGGGTACGACTTCACCAGTACCGACACCGTCCACCACGGGGTTCCCTCGATGGGCGTCACGGTGGTGCTGTCGCTCGCAGAGCCCATCGACTGTGGCTGGCTTCATGGCGACGCGCGGCATCTCTGTGACCTACTAGTCTCCGGCCTGCACACTACTCCGGCTCTGATCCAGTCGAGGGGACGCCAGCAGGGCCTCGAATTGTCGCTCCACCCGCTCTCGACCCGTCGGCTTCTCGGGCTGCCGGCCGGGGAACTGGCCGGCTCGATGGTTGATGTGAATGATCTCTCGTGGCCCAGGCACCTGCTCGACCAGCTGCGGCAGTCAACGTGGCCACGACGGTTCCACCTCTTGGCGGCATTCCTCACCAAGAGGCTGGAGCAGCATCCTCATGCACCGCGCGCAGACCTGGTCGAGGCACTCGCGCGGATCCATCGGACCCGAGGCACGATCCCCATCTCCGGCCTGGCTCAGGACGTTGGCCTGTCCAGACGGCGGCTCTCAAGCCTGTTCGACCTCGAGACCGGTCTCTCGCCCAAGCAGGTGGCGCGCATCGCTCGCTTCACCCACGCCAAAGACTTGGTCCAGCGTGGCGCCCAGCCCTCGGACGTCGCGGCGATGGCCGGCTACAGCGACCAACCGCACCTGTGCCGGGAATGGAAGTCGATGACTGGATGGACGCTGCGCCAGTCGAAGGGCGATTTCCCATTGCTTCAAGACACCGACATGCTTCCGGCGTGAGGCTAGAGCCATGACGACACCACAGCTGTTCCACTGCCTGCGCTATACAGACGCCGATCGAGGCATCGACTTTCTCCAAGCCATCGGCTTCACCACCGCCATGATCGTGCGGGATCCTGATGACGCGACCTTGGTGGCCCATGCGCAACTTGCCTGGCGCGACAACGGGGGCATCATGCTCGGCTCTGTTCGGGACGATGACCCGCATTACGGGCCGGGGATCTGCAACCTGGTGGTCGCCAGTGATGAGGACGTGGACAGCCTCTTCGCCGCAGCCCTGGCACACGGCGCGACCACCGTCACGGAGCCCAACGACGCCCCCCACGGAGGGCGCAACGCATGTGTCGCTGACTTCGATGGCCACTGGTGGAACCTCGACTCCTACCCGGGAGCCTGAGCCGGGGAACCCCCCTCGACACCGTCATGTGCCACGGCTCACGAGTTCGTGCACATCTCAATGAGCCCTGACCCACACAATCTCGCCGCCCGCGGCGGCAACTGGCCTTCCTGGGCGGCGCATGCCCACAGGAAGGCCTTGTCATGTCCCACGCGAACGCCGCTCTCACCCCTCGCCACCGCCTGATCGTCGGCCGCTTGGTCGTCGATGACGGCTGGCCGATCAGCGAGGTCGCCGCCAGGTTCCAGGTCTCCTGGCCCACGGTGAAGCGCTGGGCCGACCGCTACCGCACCGGCGAGCCAATGCAGGACAGGTCATCCAGGCCGCATCACTCACCGAACAAGACCAACCAGCAGACTGCCAGGCGCTGCGTCCGTCTTCGCCTGCGACTACGGGAGGGGCCGGTGCAGTTGGCCAGCCGACTTGGGATAGCCCCGTCCACGGTCCACCGCATCCTTACAGACGTGCACTTGAACCGGCTGTCGCACGTCGACGGCGCCACGGGAGAACCGGTGCGCCGTTACGAGCACGATCACCCAGGGTCGATGCTGCACGTCGACGTGAAGAAGCTCGGCAACATTCCCGACGGCGGAGGATGGCGCTACGTCGGGCGGCGACAGGGCGACAAGAACCGGGCCGCTACACCCGACAAGCCGAAGAACAAGCACTACGACCCGTTGATGGGCAAGGCTTACGTCCATACCGTCATCGACGACCACTCCCGCGTCGCCTATGCCGAGATCCACGACGACGAAACCGCCCGCACTGCCACCGCCGTGCTGGTCCGAGCCGTCGAGTGGTTCAACGCCCGCGGCGTCACCGTCGAGCGGGTCCTGTCCGACAACGGCGGCGCGTACCGCTCACACCTGTGGCGCGACACCTGCGCCGAACTCGGTATCCGGCACAAGCGCACCCGGCCCTACAGGCCGCAGACCAACGGGAAAATCGAGCGCTTCCACCGCACCCTGGCCGACGGATGGGCTTACGCCCGCTGCTACACCTCCGAAGCCGAACGACGGGGCGAGCTGGACGACTGGCTGCACTACTACAACCATCACCGGCCGCACACGGCCTGCGGGAACCTCCCGCCCTTCTCGCGATTGATCAACGTCTCCGGGCAGTACATCTAGAGGCGTTGGAAGAGATACGCGAAGGCAGTGCGTGTGTAGGCGATGCCGCGACCTGAGGATCGGATCCGTCCGGCGTCGGCTTGCTCAGGGCGACGGGGAACCAGGAACTCACTTAGCCGATCTGAGGTCAGCATGAAGCGGCCGTCGCGTTGGTGAGCCACCGCAACCAGACTCAGTGCTGGGTCGAGCGCAGCCAGGCTCGCATCGCCGTGGCTGCTGTTCGCCAGCAACCACCCACCGGGGCGCAGGTAGTGGTGGCAGTGCTCCCACACCGGGCCCGCGAACAGCGAGACGAGCAGATCAGCACTGGCCTCGGGCACGTCGAGCGGCCGGGTGTAGTCCGCCGCAAGGAACCGCACGCTCTGGCCCGCGCCGGGACGGGTCCGGCCGACCAGTTCGGCCGCGACCGTCTTGGGGTCGGCGAAGAACTGCGCCGCGCGGGCATCGGTGTCGATGTAGGTCACCGTCGCTATGGCTGTCGATGGAGACAGGTCGACGTAGCTGCCGGGGTAGAGCGCAGACTCCACAGGCACGGCGTCCGTGAGCGCGGTGAACAGGCTCGTGCGGTCGCCGATCGACTCTCGGTACTGCGACCAGGTCACCCGTCTCACCACGGAGCCATCCAAGCACGGATGGGCAGGCCCCAGCGGGCCGCAACGTCGACAGCACCAATCGCGTATGGCGAGGTGCTCAGAAGCCGAACCGAAGATCCCCGCTCACACCGCCATGAGCGGAAGTCGTTTCGGTCGTCCCCGGCATCAACTGGCCGACTCACCGAGTCCGCCATGAGCGTGATTGGCTGCCGAGGGCCCCTTGGGGATCTGCCGAGTCCGTTGACTTCATCGGTGGGGCGCTCGAAGGCGAGCCGACCGGCGGCCACTCATGCGAAGTGCGGCGATTGCCCCCGTTGCATGTTTGGCTGGTTCACGTCACGGACTGGACCGACTGAGTCCTCGGCCAACCGACGCGCTTGGTGCAGCTAGTCAGTCTTCCGAGCGTCACTCGCGACCCAGCCGTTCTCGCTTCGAAGAAATCCTCGGATGGTCTGGTACGGGGTGCCCGAAGGAGACTTCCATCGCAAGACGATCTCCAGTTCGGCGTCCCAGAGCCTTCTGGCAGTGAGTTCCATCCAACTGCGCTCGTCGTCAACCGTGCGCGGCCCAATGAACTGCTCACGACCATGGTCCGACAACTCACCCTGCAACTCAATTCGAGCATCGCGATAGGGATCAGCGCTGTCCACGAGCGACACGCCGAACCCGCTGTTGATGGCGAGGACGGACTGCGGCGCCTTTTGGAAGGCATGGAGGTAATTCCCGCTGTATACGTACATTGCCGCATCGTGCGGCAGATCCGGACCAAGATTGATCGCGACCAACTTCTGGTCGATGAGTTCGTTGGGGCCATCAGCTGAAGGGTCGCCACCCGCAAGAATGAAGTTCCAGCGGACTTCATGGAGTTCCTCGTCACGCCGCTGTTCTCTCTCCATCTGCTGCTGTGACAGCTTCAGCGATTCAGTTGCCTGTGCATTCGCCTGGCGAGCAATCTCGTTGTTCTCCCGCGCGGCGTCGCGCTCGCCTCGGGCAATCATGTTGGCCCAGACGGCCGTTGCGAGCGCGCTGATTCCCGACACAGCACCGACTAGCCCGAGCCACAACTCCCAACCCATGCGTCCTACCGTAGCGAGCCTGGGGTTGCATCCTCTCTGCAACTTGTCCCATTTGGGAAGTCACTTCGGCAATCCCGTACCCGACAACGTCGTCGCGCGTGCGGAGCGTAGGGCATCTCGTTGCGGGCGGGTCGCCCTGACATCAGCACTCATGCCCGAAGCGATCTGCCAGTCCAACGGCGTTACCACCGGGGTTCATCCAGCGCTACGACTCAGAAGGAGGACGAGGTGACGCCCCAGGCTCGAGCGCGGAGATCCTTCCGGAACTGATGAGCAGCCCATTACCGCCTCGACTCACATTCGAAGGGGTCATTCAGAAGCCTTTCAGTCGGATCGCGGAGGTGGCAAATGCCTAGACCAGCTCATAGAGGGTTCCGTGCTTGCTTGTCATGGTCGCCTCGACTTACGTGGCAAGGGCGGTATCCTGGACCAGGATGCCGAACTCGATGTTGCGGTTCTCGGCGGAGTAGCTGAAGTTTGCGCTCGTGATGAGCAGCAGCTCGTGGTCAATCACAATGAACTTGGCCTAGCTGACCACGGGGTGATTGGCTGAGCCAAGCGGCTATGATCGGGAACCGCGCTATCCCGCCCTGACAGTGCCTAGTCCAAGAACTGTCTCACACCGGAGTCGGCGCGAAATGTCTCGGGGGTGATCTTGGTGTCATCCCGCCAGTTGATCTTCAGTTCGCGCGGGTAGGGTCGCCACCGTCGACGGAATACCTTTGCGTCTCTGGAGATGCGATCCCACTCTCGCACAAGTTGCGGCAGGATGTGCTGCGTGGATTTCAGGTACTGCGAACCGTAGACCGCGTATTGATCCAGCACAAACGGCGCCAAGACATAGACTGTACGAAAAATCGTGTCACCGTATAGGCGGATAAGGTCCCGCCGAGCGACATTTCCAGTCAGTACAAGGGTGGCGACAATATCAAGATACGCAACCCAAATGGCAATGTGCGCCCGATCTTTCTCGTCCCATGTCTTGTAGGTCTTCCTATCCAGCTCATAGATGTGTCGCCTTGCCGCAACCACATCGTCGCGGCGAAACCACTCTGCAACCTGAATCAGCGACTTCATATGATTCACAGTTCGTGTGCGTCGAGAAGTCACCCATGCGGCGCCAACCGAGATGCAGGCAAAGAGAGCATTTATGAGAGTGGCCAGATTGACGAGATTCACAAATGTCCAAGACAAAGCATACCCCCAAGTGTGTGGTTATTCAGGAGACCTCTGTGAATCATTGCCGGCTTCCCGTGGTTCGGCGTGCGCGGATTCAATACTCTTGAGTAACCGTGCACGACTCATGGCAACTTGCAGCGCAAGTGTCACGTTCTCGAGCCTCGTCAAGGATTCATCAGACAAATTTGCGAGATGGCGCACCAACTCTGTTGAGACAGACTCGTGGGGCGCCGCCCCCACGACGGTTGACATGTCGGTGAGTTGCGAAATTACCTCCGCCTCGAGCCTCGAGCCTTCAGCGCTCCCGGGACTCTGCAACAGCGGTTGGTCGCAGAGTTGTGGAAAATCCAGAATGTAGTCGTCGGTACTGCATGCAGGATGTAAGAGGCTGGCTAGTTCGCTGTGTTCCTGCGCGACGTAGTAGCGTGAGACTCCGTCGAAGGCGGCCTCAGCGTAGCCGTGATCAGTGATTATCCGCGACCAGGGGCCACTGCTGTCTACCCTGGTGATAGGGTCGATCGACTCCACTACGAGCACCCACGGTCGAAAGCGATTCAGGTCCAGTCCTTGAAGTGCATCTCTCTCAGACCCTTCCACGTCAAGAACCAAGAAGTGTAAGTCGGTTTCGGCCCAGACGTGTTTCCCTAGTAGTTCATTCAAGGTTCTTGAGGGCACATGCGTGATGGTGAATTCGCCGTACTTGCTGGCAAGCTCCTTGTTTACTGTTGAGCGAGCCCCCCCAGCCACCGGGTAGAAGGGGACTGTCTCGCAAGATCGGTCGGACACGACCGCTTGAACAATGGCATCCTCGCTTCGCAAAGAACGAAGCAGGGCCACATACTCAGACTGCGGCTCAACCAGCAGTCCGGACCACCCTCTAAGGTAGAAGGCATACGTGTTCGACTTGATAGTCGGGTGATAGGCCCCTACCTCCACATAGTGCCCCTGCTCGATATCGGCGAACGCCCGCCAAAGCACCACGTCTTCTTGATTTTGAGCGTAGGACCGAAACGGGCGTGAAAATTCGCTCATATTCGCCCTAAGTCATCGATTGACGTGATTCTTGATGCATTCCGTGATCGGTGTCGCTCTAGTGAGGGGTCCAAAGCAGAACTGGCGGGGGAAGCATCGTCAAATGCGATACTGTCATCTGAGATGAGACGGATGATTAGGTGTTTCACTTCAGTGCAACTCCTAGCCCATGCGAGCGGACTCGATACGATCGATGCAAGGTTAGCGCATCACCAGTTCAGCCACGGCAGAAACCAGTGGCCCTTGACACATGTCATTGCGGGTCTCGCAGAAGAGTCGTCGACCGCGCCCCACGAGGGCGCCAGATCTGACCATGCCATCCGCGGACTTCTGCGCGCCACTGGGAGTCGGGGCTGATCTTGTGTGGGAGTCGGGTTGAGCTTGTGTCGGTGACGACTGAAGCCAAAGCACCTTCGAGCACGTAGTCCGGGCAACGTCGGGAGAGTGATCGGCTGCGCAAACAGCTCTGCTACGACCTCACGAAGCTCTATGAGGCCCTCAAGTCTGCTGCGATACCGCCGACCGTCGCCAGCCCATGCGCGTAGGACGACGCTGCAATCCAGATAGTCTTGCGCCCCTTGGCCTCAGTGTTACTTGCTGTCCGAGCCCAGCCTTCGAAGCAGATGCCCATATGCCGCAGCCAGGCTCACGCAACTCCTTGAGCCCTGACGCTCGGCAGACTCGGCCCCTCCCAAGCCCGTTCCTCTCCCGACGCGTCGATGGCAACACGACCCCACGATCTCGGAAGTGTTGCGACGGCGCCTGACGATCACCGAAGTGAAACACTCAGGCTTCCAGCGTCTGACCTTCGGCGACGCGGCGAGACTGTGCAGTTCCCGAGCGTCCACTTTGTCCACCGAAGTTGAACGTGGCACCACCACGGCTTGGGCCCGTCACCGCAGCACGCCCACGCCAACGTTGCCTCCCCGGACCGGCCGCGAGGCGAGATGTCCAGATGACTAAGGCGCGATGGGCCGCCCCCTGACACCAAGGGCGTGCCTGACATCCGCGAGGGCGACTTCGCTCTTGGCGGGCGTGATCAACACGAACCATGAGCCCTGATCCACCGGTGTTGATGGTGGTTTTGGCGTGGCGTGGGTCGAGGTGGCCCTTCTGAGCAGGGAGGATGGGGATTGCTGAAGTCGCCGTCTGCTGCCTGGAAGGGTCACCTCGTAAGTGAAAGCCTCTCACAGAATCCGTCCGGTCTTTGATGATCCGAACCTGGTGTCGGATGCCGGTCTGGTCTCGGCACTGCTGCTGGCCGAATCCGCGGGCTTGTATGACCTGTTGGAGGAAGGGTTGGGTGTCGCGCAGCCGAACGCGACGGTGAAGGCGGCCAGTGTGGTGGGCGGGATGCTCGCCGGCGCGGACAGCATCGATGATCTGGACCTGCTGCGCCATGGCGGGATGGACAGGTTGTTCGAGGGGGTGCGGGCGCCGTCGACGTTGGGCACGTTCCTGCGGTCGTTCACTCACGGGCATGTGCAGCAGCTCGACATGGTCGGTGGGGGTCTGCTGGCCGGTCTGGCCGGGCGGGTGCCCGGGCTGATCGCCGGCTGTGACACGGTCGACGGGTTGGCGTTCCTGGATGTCGATGACACGATCCGCGCGGTTCACGGGTACGCGAAGCAGGGTGCCGGTTTCGGCTACTCGCGGGTGCGCGGGCTCAACATTCAGCTGGCCGCGTTGTCGACGCCGTTGGCTGCCCCGGTGATCGCCCGGGCCCGGCTGCGCCGCGGCAACACGTCCTCGGCCAGAGGCGCGGGGCGGCTGCTCGCCCAAGCGCTCAGCACCGCCCGCGCCGCGGGGGTGAAGGGCCACATCCTGTGCCGCGCCGATTCCGCCTACTACGGGTGGGCGTTCGTGGGTGCCGCGCTCCGCGCGAAGGCGTGGTTCTCGGTGACCGCCCGGATGACGAAGGCCGTGACCAGGGCGATCGGCAGCATCACGGAGGACGCGTGGGAGTCGATCAGGTACCCCCACGCGATCTGGGAGGAGGCCGAGCAACGCTGGATCTCCGACGCCGAGGTCGCCGAGATCCCGTTCGTCGCGTTCACCGGCCGCCGCAAAACCGAACACGTCACCTGCCGGCTGATCGTGCGCCGGGTCAAACGGCTCCAGCCACTCAAATCCGACGGCAGCCACCAGGACGCCCTGTTCGCCGCCTACCGGCATCACGCGTTCATCACCAACACCACGTTCAGCACCGTGGACGCCGACCAGCTCCACCGCGACCACGCGATCATCGAACAGGTCATCGCGGAACTCAAGGACGGGCCACTGGCGCACCTTCCCTCCGGGAAGTACGCCGCGAACGCGGCCTGGGTGTCCCTGGCCGTCACCGCGTTCAACATCGCCCGCGCCGCTGCGGTCGCCGCCGGCTGCGCCAAGGCCAGATGGGCCACCCTGCGCCGCAAACTGATCCAGGTCCCGGCCCGGATCGCCACCACCGGCCGCCGGCTCGTCCTGCACCTCCCCACCCACTGGCCCTGGGCCCACCACTGGGAAACCCTCCACGCCGCCGCGACCAGCCCACCCCCAGCCGCCACACCCTGACCACCCAGCCCCACCAGGCGCAACCAAGGACCCCCAGTGGAAAAGCCGGACAGACCGGCAGCACAGCCACGCCCACTCCCGATCGCCACGGCAGAATCCCCCAGAATCACCGACCGCAAATCAACGCCGGTGGATCAGGGATGAGGGTGGCGGCTGGAGGTTGGAGGGGGCACCGCGGACTCCGGAGTGACTTCCACCCCGCACTACAATGCATTCATGGCTGGACCTAGCGAGAAGACTCTGGTGATCGGCATCGCATCGAGCGCACTGTTTGACTTGACGGAATCCGATAGAGTGTTCCGGGAACAAGGAGAGGATTCATACCGGGAGTTCCAAGAGGCGCATTACGATATCCGCCTTGAGCCGGGAGTGGCTTATCCATTCATTCGCAGAATCCTGGGGCTAAACGACCTGAGCGATGCGGACTCCCCCCTCGTTGAAGTAGTGATTCTCTCACGCAATGATCCGGAGACAGGGGCGCGAGTCATGCGTTCCGTCGAGCTGTGCAGCCTACCTATTACGCGCGCGGTCTTCATGCAGGGGCGCTCACCGTATCGCTTCATGCAGGCGTTTGGCATGAAGCTCTTCCTATCTGCGAACCGCAAGGACGTTGAAGAGGCCACGCTCGAGGGCTATCCAGCCGGAACCGTTCTCGGGTCCTACTCTGCCCTTGATGCGGACGATCCGACGAATCTGGACCTCCGCATCTCGTTCGACTTCGATGCAGTGCTTGCAGACGATAGCTCCGAGCGGCTCTACAGCGAAGAGGGAATGGAAGCGTACCGCGCCAACGAAGTCAAGTTGGAGAACATCCCTCTCCCCCCTGGGCCCATGAAAGACCTGCTAGAGGCGGTCAACCGGATTCAGGATCTTGAGGATGAGAGAACCTCGACGGATGCCACCTATCGACGACGACTGTTTGTTTCCTTGGTCACCGCCCGAAACGCTCCTGCTCATACACGCGCCATTAGGACTTTGAAGTCGTGGGGCTTGCGAGTCAACGATGGCTTCTTCCTGGGTGGGTGGGAGAAGGGCGCCATCCTCGAGATCTTGAAGCCTCACATCTTCTTTGATGATCAACTGACGCACCTTGAAGGAACCAAGGACTTGGTGCCCAGCGTTCATGTACCCTTCGGCGTCAAGAACCTCCACAGGTAGTCGATATGACCCAGGACCGCTAGCTAGCCTCTGTGGGCCCGCCTCTTGCGACGGCCAACCCCGCTCAGCCCAAGTAGTGAACCTTCGACTGCAAGCTGTCAGGCTCGACATCGCCTCTTGTACCGACGAGGGGATTGATAGGAGCGAGATTGCGTGAACACTGGAGCCTCGCATTCATCGGCTGCGCACATCCCCACATGGGCAGTTCCGTACGTCCCCACATCGGCGTGAGCGTGACGCGACGAGGGCCCTCGAAACCAGGGATCGCCCCGAGAGACAAAGTGGCTTCCGCTATAGGTGGTCCCATCTGGGGTTCCTTACAGGTAGAAGGACGGACTGCCCGGTCCGCCGTCGCCCAGGAAGGAGCCCTGTCATGTCTCAGAGCACCCGCAGCGAGGCCCGCCTCAAGGCGCGGAGCCAGCTCGTCAAACGCCAAGAGGCGCTGACGGCACGGGAAGCCAGGATCCGCACTGAAGTGCTGGAAGCGACAGCTGCTCTCCTGAAGCGCGACCGGGCCGTCCAAGAGGCGGAGACTCGACTCGGTCAAGCCCTCGCAAGGCTCACCTCGACGGAGGGGCTGCCCGTCGATGAGGCGGCAGAACTCTGCGGAGTCGACGTCAGGGCAGCGAAGCGGCTCCTGCGCTCACACAGTCGCGACCTCGAGCATCGGCAGCCGGCCGGGGAAGTGACCGGCTCATGAAACGCGCAGTGCTCGATGTCGCCGAACTCGTCGGCAACTACGGCCGCTTCGTCTCATACCCGCAGGCCGCTGAGATCACGTCGTTGAGCGTCCGATCCCTCAAGCGGGAAACCGCCGCCGGGAACCTGCCCTGCTACCGCCTGGGCAGCGCGCGAGTCTTCAGGTTGAAGACCGAGGACGTCGCCGCGCTCATCCAGCGAGTGGCCTGACTCGGCCCCCAAGAGACTTCCCAGACGTCGGCAGCGCCGCCGGTGTCCCCCCGAACTGAGGCCGCGCGCCGCCCAAGACCTGGAAGGCTACGACTGTGGACGACCGCGGGGAGCGACTGCGGACCGACGAAACGCTCGCCAAACAACGGGCCCCCTGCGTGAGTGCGGATGTAGGGACTTGACCAGCTGGTGGTGATGACGCCCGAGAAGGCCCTGCACCCGTTCCCAGTCCCCTTCCACGGGCACGACCCGGAACGTGGCGGCGACGGCCACGTTCAAGCAGCACGCGAGGCAAGCGGGGAGCACCTACCGCGCCGCTCCAAGCGGGCAACTGGCTGGAGATGGGCCCAACTCCACCACCCCATGGCACCACCGAGCCCTCGGGGTCCTGCGACGCCTCGCCCGGGCCCACGCTCTGAGGATTCATGGAACGCGACCCTCGTCCACCCCGCCGGCCTCGTGGAGGCGGGCGCTCACCGGGGAGCTTCCGAGTGGCTACAGATGCTGTGGTTGGGATCACCTGAAGGGGCCCTCCGTACGCATCTACGTCCGACCCAAACCGACCCTAAACTCCGAGGGAAAGTAAAACCCCTAGTCATCTAGGGGTTCTATGGTAGGCCTAACTGGACTTGAACGAGGTAAGCCCACCATGAGCGGGCGCCGAGCCAACGTCGAGCCGAGCCTTGCAATCGCCGTGTTTCCTGAATTAGACTGTTTTTCACTGTGGGAAACAGCGACTTTCTAGAAACATCGATCCTCGGGCGCGTGGTGCACCGGGTCGATGCGCTGCTGCCTGATTCCTGGGACGCCGAGCTGATCAGCGGCCCGCGTCCATCCGCGGGTGACGCGCAGGTGGTGCTGCGGGGGCCGGCTGGGGTGGGCGTCACGTTCGGCGTTGAGGCCAGGCGAGCGGGGGCGCTGCCACTCCCCCGACTTGTTGCCTCTCTGCGTGAACGTGAGCAGGAGTTGGGTCTTCCGGTCGTGCTTGTCTCGGACTACCTCGGCCCGGTCACGCGCCGCACGTTGGCGGAGGCGGGGTTGAGTTACGCCGACGCGACAGGCTGGGTGCGTCTGGTGTCGGAGAACCCACTGATCCTCCTCACCGGCAACGGGGCCGAACGCTCGCCGCGCGCAGGAGAACCCGCCGCCTTGGTTCGGATGAACGGGGTCGCCAGCAGTCGCGTGATCCGCGCCCTGGCAGCGGCCGAGATTCCGACCGGCGTACGGGCACTAGCGACTCTGGCGCAGGTCTCGCCTGGATCGGTGTCGAAACTGCTGGCGACGTTGGCGGTCGAGGGCATCATCGACCGGGACGCTGGCGGCGCCGTGACCGCGGTGCGGCGCCGCGCTCTGGTCCGGCGCTGGGCACAGGACTACAGGTATGCAACGACCAACGCAGGCGTGGGCTACTGGCTCGCGCCGCGAGGGTTGGAGCGCGCCCTTGACCGACTGGACGGGCAGGAAGGGGTGACGATCACCGGCTCGGCGGCGGCCCGCAGGATGCTGCCACCCGACGCGACATCGGTGGTCCCGCTCCGACTGCTCGCACTCTACGCACCCTCACCCCGCACGCTCGCCCAACAACTCGGCCTCGTGGAAGCCGACCCGCCGACGGCCAACGTTGTCATCGCGGCCCCTCAGGACCCCAGGATCCTGCCCGGCCCCGGCGACCCGGTTGCCCTCGCTCCGCCAGCGTTGGTGCTGGCTGACCTGTTGACCCTGCCTGGCCGCTCGGACGCAGAGGCCGAGCAGTTGATGGACGACATGGCATCATCGGATCCCTCCTGGAAGGAGTGACATGGACGCCATCGCTGCCGAGTACGTCGCCGCTCGACGCGTTCTCCTGGACGCACTCGAGGCGCTCGAGGATCACCTCCCGAGCCTGATCCTGGTCGGCGCCCAGGCCGTGTATCACCACACCGGCGACGCCGTCCTCAACGTGCCCCTGATGACGACCGACGCCGACCTCGCGATCGACACCATGGGGCTGGCCGACGTGCCCGAGATCGGGACCGTCCTGCGTGACGCAGGATTCGCCCCCGGCCCCAATCCCGGACACTGGGTCGCCGCCAGCCAGGTCGCGGTCGACCTCATGGTCGTTCCCCATCAGGCAGGAACCGCAAGAGCCTCTGCGCGGGCCGCCAGGCTGGCGCCTCACGACCGCCTCACCGCCCGGATCGCCCGCGGACTCGAACCGGCACTCGTCGACCACGAGCACGTCCTCATCACAGCCTTGGAGGCGACCGACCCCCGCAGCTTTGACTTGGCCATCGCCGGCCCGGCCGCCCTCCTGGTCGCCAAGGTCATCAAGATTGGTGAACGACTCGGCCAGGCCGACCGACAGCCGGACCGCCTCAAGGAGAAGGACGCCCTCGACGCCTTCCGCCTACTCCAGGCAATCGACACCGCCGACCTGGTGCAGGGGCTGACCAAGCATCGGGCCGAACCGAACGCGTCAGTCGTCGCCGACGACGTCGAGATCCTTCGCCTGAACGCGTCCACCGCCCGCGATCGGATTCCACTGCTGGCATCGTCGGCCGCAGGAGGAGACGCCACGGAAGCCCCCTCGTTCGCCGTGCTGTGCAAAGAACTGCTGGAGGCAATCCGATGAAGAGCCAAGACCCCAGCACGGAGCCCCGATCGACACGCTCGAGGCGAACATACCTCCCCTAATCCTCCCCAACACGGGGAGAAATGAACAAAACCCCTTGTGAAAGGGGTTTTGTTTGGCTCCCCGGACTGGACTCGAACCAGTAACCCTTCGATTAACAGTCGAATGCTCTGCCAATTGAGCTACCAGGGACCGGTGGTTTCCCACGCGAGGCTCAAAGTTAGCAGAAGTCCCCGAGGGTTGCGAAATCAGAAGTACTCGGCCTTCAACCGGTCGGTCTCGGCCACCACCGCGGACCGTGTCAAGGGATCGGCGAGGTCGGCGCCACCTGAGGGGACCGCGTACCAGTGCATGGAGGAATGGCGCCCCAGGCTGCGGCGCCCGACGATCTGCACCTGGCCGCGCGGCGCCCCGGCCACCACGCTCTGCACCACCGTCGATGCCTGGACGCGCTCCTGGAAGAGTTCGGGAAGGCGGCCCGGGTCGGTCAGCTCGGCCTCGAAGTGCTCACCGTCGACGGTGCGCCAGACGAACGTGTTGGACTCCCCGTTCCAGGAGCCGCTGCCGACTTCCTCCCAGCCCCAGACGTGCCAGGTGCCATCCACCCGTCGAGCGAGCGCGGGACGGGTTCCGACGAGGATCACCCCCTCCCCGATGCCATGGGCCAGCACGTCAGGGCGATGCCCGATGGCCCGGCCCAGTTCCTCGAGAACGTCGGGATCAAGGCGGTTGAAGAGCTCCATACACCACATTGTGCTCCCTGTGGAGAACCTCTGCACGAGCTCCGGAGTTGTCCACAGCAAGCAGTTCTGACACCGATGCGGACCGAAGCGTGGGCCATGGTGTGGTCCATGGACCTCAACGACATCCAGCTAACCGGAAGCCCCCTCGCCGACGGCGAGGACACCCGCCTCGCCAGGCTCATCGAGGCCGGCGTCTACGCTGAGCATCTCCTCGAGATCCAGAGTGTGCGATCGGACCTCCAGCGCGTCGTTGACGCGGCCGCGGCGGCACGCGAGCGGCTCTGGTCCACCGGAATGCGCATCGCGATGCAGCAGGCCCGGCGGGTGGCCAACCTGAATCAACTGCCGCCGGACGACCTGTTCCAGGACGGCTGCGTAGCCGTCGCGGAGGCGATCCTGCGCTACGACCACGAGCGCGGGGTCAGGTTCACCACCTTCGTCTTCGACCTAGTCCAGCGCGCCATGACCCACGCCGTCCGGCACCGGATCGGCCGCCCCGTGCCCAGCAGGTGGGATCGGCGGGCTGCCAGGCTCGTCGTCGTGGAGATGGAGGCACGCAGGGCTGAAGGTGTCGCCCACACCCTCGAGTCGGCTGCTGCCGCCGTCGGGGTCCCGATCACCGCTGTTAACCGAGCCCTGATCCGGATGGTGAGCCTCGACGACACAGTCGACTCCGATCCGGCGGTCGATGCTCCGTTCGAAGGCGTCGAGACGGCGGGGCTGGACTTCTTGAAGCTCCTGACGGCACGGGACCGTCGCATCCTCGAACTCCGCTACGGCCTCAACGGACGCCCCATGACGCTGGCGGAGGCGGCAGCCGAGCTGGGCGCCTCGACGTCCACGGTTCACCGGTGGGAACAGGCCGCCATCGCGGCGTCGCGCCGGATCCTCGCGGCTGACAGGACGACGATGCCGCGTCGGCGGAGACAATGCTCGGCTGCCTGAGCCGGGATCAGCCCAACCCGACGGCCAGCAACTGCTTGCGCCGCATCTCCAGCTCGGTGAGCCGGCTGAAGCTCGCCCGGTACCCGGTTTCGTCCTTGAGTGGGTCCGTGCGCTGCAGCTTCGACTTCAGGTCCGCGATCTGACGGGTGACACGAGCGAGCTTCAGCCGCGACGTGTGCTGCAGCGAGTAGCTCTCGTCAGCCTCCCTCAGCAAGGGTTCGACGACGAGGGCCACCAGCAACTGCTGAACCAGTTCCGACGGCGCGGCCGACCGCAGTCGGTCGGTCCACCCGGCCCCCAGCTCGACCGATTCGATGAGGCGGAAGACCGCCGCGTATCCCGGGTGCGAGAAGTCCTCCCCCTCAACCGAGTTCCACGCCTCGTCGAAGGTCAGCGGAGCCTGGAGCATCAGCTTGAGGGTGTCCCGCTCCAGCCGGAGGGCAGGATCGTCGGCAGCCGGCCAGTCGGGGTCCGACCGCCCGGAAGGGCGCGGCGCGGGCTCCGGATCCGGGCTGCCGTGGTGTCTGCCTCGTGCCGCCTCGCGCCGCACCTCATCGACATCCATGCCCAGGACGCCGGCCATTTCACGGAGGTACTGGCTGACCAGCGACTGGTCACGGATCGAGCTGAGCAGTTCGGCGCCCTCACGCGCGGCAGCCAGCCTGCCGTCGGCGCGGTCCAGGTCGTAGCTCTTGGCGATGTTGTCCATGACGAACCGGTAGAGCGGCACGCGCCGGGCGACCAGTTCGCGCACGGCGGCCTCCCCCTGCTGCAACCGGAGATCGCACGGGTCCAGGCCGGTCGGCTCGACGGCGACGTAGGTCTGGGAGATGAAATTCTGGTCGCCCTTGAAGACCTTCAGGGCTGCCGCCTGGCCGGCTTTGTCGCCGTCGAAGGTGAAGATGACCTCTCCGTGGAGCCCATCCTGGGTGCCCATCAGGCGCTGCAGGAGACGCGCGTGATCGTCGCCGAACGCCGTGCCGCACGACGCCACAGCGGTTTCGACGCCCGACAGGTGGGCGGCCATGACGTCCGTGTACCCCTCGACCACCACGGCCTGGGACTTCCGGCCGATAGCCCTCCGCGCCAGGTCGAGGCCGTAGAGGACGTGGGACTTCTTGTACACCGGCGTTTCAGGGGTGTTGATGTACTTCGCGGGCAGACGGTCGTCCTCGTAGAGGCGGCGCGCCCCGAACCCCAGAACTGCCTGGGCCGAGTCCCGGATCGGCCACAGCACGCGGCCGTTGAAGAAGTCCCGCCCGCCCTGACGGGTGAGTCCGGCGGCCTGTAGAACGTCGTCGGCGAAACCGTTCGCGCGGAGTGTCTGGCGCAGGGCGCCCCCGTGCCGGGGGGCGTAGCCGATCCCGAAGCGCAGCGCTATCTCGCGATCGAACCCGCGGCCGTCGAGGAATCGGCGGGCCTCGACGGCCTCGGGTGACTCCAACTGGGCCGCGAAGAACCCCTGGGCCGCCTCGTTGGCCTCCATGACGCGCTTGCGCATCCCGGGGGCCTGACCCGGTGTGCCGTCGTCCTCGATCCGGAGCACGATCCCGGCACGGTCGGCCAGGACCTGGATGGCTTCCGTGAACGAGAGGTTCTGCTGCTTCTGCAGGAATGTGATGACATCGCCGCCCTCGCCACAGCCGAAGCAGTAGAAGAACCCCCGCGAGGGGGTCACGGTGAAGGACGGCGTCTTCTCGTCGTGGAAGGGGCACAGTCCCTTCAGCGAGCCGCCGCCGGCGTTGCGGAGAGCGACATAGCCGCCCACGACGTCGTCGATCCTGTTGCGTTCACGGACGGCCGCGATGTCCTCTTCGTTGATTCGGCCGGCCACGGGCTCACTCTACTAGTGCGGCGAAGGCGGACATCGACATCCCGCTGTCCTGAGGACGCAACCCGAAATTGTCGGTCCTTCCTGCAAGAATAGTTCACATGGGCGATTCAGTGCGGGAGATGGGGCAGCGGTACATCGCCGCGCTCTGGGACACCGCCCACTCGCTCAACACCGACAGCGCGGCAGCCGCGGAGCGCCTCGGTGGTCTGGTCGAATCCATCGCCGGAGCCGAGGCGCAACTCGCCGGTCTACGCATGCATCTGCTGCATGAGGCCCGGCTGACCGCGGCGGACGCGGTGATCGATGCCGTGAAGCACTCGGTGCGCACCACCCCCGCCCAGGCCGCCGGCGCACTGATGCTCTCCCTCGATCTGGGCGAGCGGTTCCCGCTGATCGGTGCCGCGCTGCAGGAGGGCCGGATCTCCGTGCCGCAGGCCGACGCGATCGTCACCGTCCTGCGGAAACTGCCCACCCGCCTGACCCGGGCGGAGGTGACCCGGTGTGAGGAGTCGATCCTCGACCAGGCCGACACCCTCGGCCCCGGCGAACTCCGCACATTGACGACGTTCCTCCTCGAACTCGTCGACCCCGAGCAAGCCGAGGCCGACGAAGCCAAACGCCTCGCACGCGAGGAACGCAGCGCCCGTCAGGCCCGCTACCTCAGCCTCGCACCCGATCACCACGGCTCCACCCGCATCACCGGGCAACTCCCCGTCGCGGATGCCGCCCTGCTGGAGGCCCAACTCGACGCCCTCATGCCCTCGGCGGAGTCCTACAAGAAGTACGGCGAGGCGCCCTCGACGGGCGCGCGCCGCGCGGACGCGCTGGTCCTCCTCACCCAGACCGCAGCGAGCACCGGGACCCTGCCCGCCCACGGTGGGGACCGGCCCACCATCCACATCACCCTGGGCTACGACACCTTGACCACCGGCCTCGGCGAGATCGGCCTCCGCGGCAGCTCGGAGGTCACGGGCCTGTCGGCCGGGGCGGCGCGCCGCCTGGCGTGTGACGCGAACCTCATCCCGGTGGTCCTCGGCAGCGACTCCCAGCCCCTCGACGTCGGCCGCGACCAGCGCCACGTCACCGCACCCATCCGAACCGCGCTCGAAGAACGCGACGGCGGCTGTGTGTTCCCCGGCTGCACGGCTCCGCATGCGGTGTGTGCGGCGCATCACATCATCCCGTGGTGGGCCGGCGGCATCACGGCGTTGTCGAACCTCGTCTTGTTGTGTCCGTTCCACCACCAACTGGTCGAACCCGACCCCCAGCAGTCCGAAGAGTCCCAATGGAAGATGCACCTCGACGAGGCCACCGGGTTGCCCCGGGTCACCGCGCCCAGACACATCGACCCCGCCAGGCGTCCCCGGCAACACACCCGCCTCAAACTCCGCCAACTCCGCGCCATCGGCCCAGGGGCACCACCCCGCCCCGACCCCGCCGACGAGTCCCCGCCTGCGCCGGAACCTCCCGCGGCCGACCAGGCCCGGCCGATCACGATCCCACCGGAGCCTCCCGCCCCGGACTCGACTCCGCCCGATCCTCCGGGCGGGGCCTCGCGCCTGGAGGACTTGATCCGCCGCAGTGACGCCATCTGGCACCCCGACGACTGAACCACACCCTTCCGTTGGCTGACAGCATGAGGGTGTTGAGGGGTGGGGCCGGGGCAGGTTGGGTGGGCGTCGCGATCGGACCGGCGCGGAGCGCCCGTCCCGGGAGCGTGGGCGGCCCGGCCCCACCCCTCGACACCCGGACCTGGGGACAGTTCCGCTGGCGGGCGACGGGGGTTTCGACGCGGGGACGTCGCAGAGCGACGTCGCCCGGCTCAACCAGCGGATCGGGTTGGCTCAACCCACGACGACGCGACGGCGCTACGCGCCGCGACCGATGCCTCGGGGCAGCCGGCGCGGGTCCCACCCGAGGAGTTGCTGCGCCTGCTCGAATGCGAACCGGTCGGTCATGCCGCCGACGTAGGCCACCGCGCCGCGGACGAGATCGTCGTCGCGGTACTCATCGGGCAGCCGGGCGGGGTTCGCGAGGTAGAACTCGACCAAGTCGGTGAGTACTCGCACGACCGTCCGGGACTGCGCCACAGACTCGGGCCGCGTATAGATCCGTTCGTAGTTGAAGCGGCGGAGTTCCCCCAGCGCCTCGGCCGTCAGCTTGTCCATGCCGACAACGCCCGTGCGGCTGGTGGTGTCGATCACAGCGTTGATGAACGTGGCGAGCTGCCTGCGCCGGGTGTCCCCCGCCACCTCGCGGACGACGTCGGGAAGGTCAGTGACGGTCACGATTCCGGCGGAGACGGCGTCCTCGAGGTCGTGCGCGCAGTAGGCGATCCGGTCGGCCCACGACACGATCTCCCCCTCGAGAGTCGCCGGAGCGGGTCGCGACCACGAGTGGTTGCGGATCCCATCGAGGGTCTCGAGGGTGAGATTCAGCCCCTTGAGCACCACATCCGAGCCCCAGGGTCCGTGGTCGTAGCCACCGGCGATGAACTGGTCGAAGGCGTCCTCAGACGCATGCCCGCCGGGCCCGTGCCCGCAGTCGTGGCCGAGCGCGATCGCGTCGGCGAGTGTGCTGTTGGCACCGATCCCCCGGGCCATGGCCACCGCGGCCTGCGCCACCTCGACGGCATGTGTGAGCCGGGTCCGCTGATGATCCTTGGGATAGACCACCACCTGCGTCTTGCCCGCGAGCCTCCGGAACGCGGACGAGTGCACGATCCTGTCGCGGTCGCGCTCGAAGCACGTCCGGAACCGGTCCGCCTCCTCCGCGGCCGCCCTGTTGCCCGCGCCCTGTGAGAAGCAGGCCTCGGGCACCAGCGTGCGCTGCTCCAGCTCCTCACGCTGCTCCCGGCTCCGCGGCTCCCGGGCGGAGACGCGGGCCGTGGAGGCGGCGTGGGCGGTGATGACGCCGTCGCCATGCCCCTGCATGGTCGACGCCCAGAGCTTGGTGCGGGGAAGTGGCTGTTCCATCGTCCCCAACCGTAACCGACGTCAGCGCTCGGACCGGGGCACCCATTCCGAGAGGGGGTTGCCGACGTAGACCTGGCGGGGACGGTAGATGCGCGTCCTGGCGTTGTCGGTGACCTCCTTCCAGTGGGCGATCCAGCCGGGCGTGCGTCCGATGGCGAACATCACCGTGAACATGTCCAGAGGGATGCCGATGGCCCGCAGGATGATGCCCGAGTAGAAGTCGACGTTGGGGTACAGCTTGCGCGACGCGAAGTAGTCGTCGGCGAGCGCCGCCTGTTCCACCTCACGGGCGATGTCGAGCAGCGGATCTTCGATGTGCATCGCGTCGAGCAGCTCATCCGCGGCCTTCTTGAGGATGACGGCGCGGGGGTCGAAGCTGCGGTAGACGCGGTGCCCGAACCCCATCAGCTTCACCCCGGACGCCCGGTCCTTGACCCTGTTGAGGTATTGCTGGGGAGTCGTGCCCGTCTCCTGCATGTACTCGAGCATCTCGATGACGGCCATGTTGGCGCCGCCGTGCAGCCGTCCCCACAGGGCGTTGATGCCAGCGGACAGCGACGAGTAGAGGTTGGCGCCCGACGAGGCCACCATCCGCACCGTCGACGTCGAGCAGTTCTGCTCGTGGTCGGCATGCAGGACCAGGAACATGTTGAGCGCGTGTGCTACCTCGGGGGTCGCGACATAGTCGCGGTACGGCACGGAGAACATCATGTGCAGGAAGTTCTCCGCGTAAGGCAGGTCGTATCGGGGGTATGCGATCGGCTGCCCGATGTGCGACTTGTAGGACGCAGCGGCGATGGTGCGTGTCTTGGCGATGATGCCCGCGGCCGCGTACTTGAACAGCCTCGGGTCGAGGCCGACCATGTCGTGCTCGTGGGTCTGCAGGGCGTTCATCATGGCGGAGAGGATCGCCATGGGGTGCGCGTCGGCGGGGAAGCCGTCGAAGTGCTTGCGCATGTCGCGATGCAGCGACGAGTTCTCGGTGAGCATGTGCCGGAACTCGGCGCGCTGCTCCTCGTCGGGCAGTTCGCCGAAGATCAGCAGTTCGGACGTCTCCACGAAGCTGGACCGCTCGGC
>JAUHXZ010000002.1 GCA_030426725.1 Actinomycetes bacterium | reverse complement strand
ATGAACGGCCCGTTCGGCCTCGGACAGGCCCTCGCCGACGGTGCGAAGCTGTTGGCCAAGGAGGATTTCCGGCCCAAGAACGCCGACAAATGGGTGTTCAACCTGGCGCCCATCCTCACCGGCGTCGCGGCCTTCACCACCTGGACGGTCATCCCGTTCGGCGGTGAGGTCGAGATGTTCGGGGTCACGACGCGCCTCCAGGTCACCGACCTGCCCGTCGCCGCCCTGTTCCTCCTCGCGGTCGCGTCCATCGGCATCTACGGCATCGTGCTCGCCGGCTGGGCCGGCAACTCGACCTACTCGTTCCTCGGCTCCATCCGCTCCACGGCCCAGATGATCTCGTACGAGATCGCGATGGGCCTGTCGATGGTGGCGGTGTTCCTGCAGGCCGGGACGATGTCGACCTCGCAGATCGTCGAGGCGCAGACGCAGACCATCTTGTTCCGCATCCCCTTCACGGACATGACGTTCGACCCGGGGATCACCGGCTGGTACGCCATCCTGCTGTTCCCGTCGTTCGTGATCTACGCGATCTCGATGGTGGGCGAGACCAACCGCGCCCCCTTCGACCTCCCCGAGTGCGAGTCGGAGCTCGTCTCCGGTTACCTGACGGAGTACTCGGGCTTCCGCTACGCGATGTTCTTCCTGGCGGAGTACATCAACATGGCGACGGTGTCGGCGATCGCTACGACGCTCTTCCTCGGCGGGTACCTCCCGCCGTGGCCGCTCAACCTCATCCCGTTCCTCAACAACCCGTGGCTCGGGCCGGTGTTCTTCATCATCAAGGTCCAGCTGCTGATCTCGGTGTTCGTGTGGCTGCGCGGCACTCTGCCGCGCTTCCGTTACGACCAGTTCATGAACCTGGGTTGGAAGGGCCTCATCCCCATCTCCCTGGTGTGGATCCTGGCCATCGCCATCGCCCCGGACTACACGATCGGGCTCGGCCTGGCCATGGTCGTCGTGATCTACCTCATCTTCGGCGGGCGCAATCCCGTGGCCGACGAGCCGGAGACGCCCGAGGCCGTCGAGGACGAGGTCTACGACCCGTTCGCGGGCGGTTACCCGACGCCGCCCAGGCCGGGCCAGCTGCTGCCCGAGTTCGCCGGGGTCGTCTCCGGCGGCCAGGACAGTCCGGACGAGGCCACCGACGAACGGAAGGAATCCTGATGGGACTGCTCGATCCGTGGGCCGGCTTCGGCGTCACGTTCAACACGATCTTCCGCAAGACCTTCACGCAGTCGTACCCGCACAAGAAGGGCGCGGAGAAGGTCACGATGCCGCGCTTCCACGGGCGGCACCAGCTCAACCGCTGGCCCGACGGCCTGGAGAAGTGCGTCGGCTGCGAGCTGTGCGCTTGGGCGTGCCCCGCTGACGCGATCTACGTCGAGGGCGCCGACAACACCGAAGATGACCGCTACTCGCCCGGCGAGCGCTACGGTCGCGTGTACCAGATCAACTACCTGCGCTGCATCTTCTGCGGCCTGTGCATCGAGGCGTGCCCCACCCGGGCGCTCACGATGACCAACGAGTTCAAGATCTCGGACGACTCGCGCACCAAGCTCATCTACGAGAAGCAGGACCTCCTCGCGCCGCTGCTCAGCGGCATGGAGCAGCCCCCGCACCCGCCGCGGCTCGGGGACGACGAGAAGGTCTACTTCCTGGGCCTGCCGGAGACCGGCAAGCCCGACACCCGCACCGCCTCGACCACAGGAGCGGCCAAATGATCCCCCTGATCCCGCTGGTGACCGGCAGTGAGGTCGCCTTCTGGGTGTGCGCCCCGATCGCGGTGGTCTGCGCCCTAGGGCTGCTTCTGTCGCGCAAGCCCGTGCACTCGGCCATCGCGATGGCCGGCGTGATGGTGAGCCTTGCGGTGCTCTACGCCGCCAACGACGCGCCGTTCCTCTTCGTCATCCAGATCATCGTGTACACGGGCGCCATCCTGATGCTGTTCCTGTTCGTCGTGATGCTGGTCGGAGTCGACTCCACCGATTCGGTGGTCGAGACGCTCAAGGGCCACCGAGTCGCGTCGGTGCTGGTCGCGGCCGGGCTCGGCGCGCTGCTGATCCTGGGCGTCGGCCAGTTCGCCGTCAACGGTGCCCCCGCGGGCCTCGAGGCCGCGAACGCGGAGCACGGCGGCAACATCCAGTCCATCGCGGCCCTGCTGTTCACCGACTACGTCTTCATCTTCGAGGCCACCGCCGCGCTGCTCATCACGGCGGCCGTCGGTGCGATGATCCTCGCCCACGGCGAGGAGCTCAAGCCGAAGAAGACGCAGGTCGAGATGTTGAACGAGCGTGTGCGCGCCTACGCCGACGACGGCACCCACCCCGGCCCGCTGCCGAGCTCCGGCGTGTTCGCCCGGCACAACGCCATCTCGACGCCCGCCCTCCTGCCGGACGGGTCCATCGCGGAGCAGTCGGTGTCGAAGACGCTCGCCATGCGCGGCGTGATCGTGGACGTCGACGAACTGCGCGCTCCCACCACCTCGGCGTACACCGCCATCGAACGCCGCACCGACGAGGTCGAAGGAGACGACGAATGAACCCCGAGGGCTACCTGGTTCTCTCGGCGATCCTGTTCGCCATCGGAGTCGCGGGATTCCTGCTGCGCCGCAACGCGATCATCGTGTTCATGAGCATCGAGCTCATGCTCAACGCCACGAACCTGTCGTTCGTCGCATTCGCGAACTACCACGGCAACCTCGACGGGCTGATCGCCGCCTTCTTCGTGATGGTGGTCGCGGCGGCCGAGGTCGTGGTCGGCCTGGCGATCATCGTCGCCGTGTACCGTGCCCGCCGCTCGGCCTCGGTCGACGACGCCAACCTGATGAAGTTCTAAGGGGTCTCAAGCGTGCAACTCCTCGAAACCGTTTCCGCCTCCTCGGGGGCCGGCATGATGGTCTGGCTGCTCATCGCCATCCCACTGGCCGGCGCCGCCTTCCTGCTGCTCGCGGGCAAGGCCGCCGACTCCTGGGGGCATCTGCTCGGCACCGCGATGCCTATCGCGTCCTTCGTGCTCGGCCTGGCCATCTTCGCCCAACTCCTCGGCATGCCGGGGGAGGAACGGGCCATCGACGTCACCGTCTACGAGTGGATCTCCACCGGCTCGTGGTCGATCGGCTTCGGCCTGCTCGCCGACCAGCTGTCGATCCTCTTCGTGCTGCTCGTCACCGGCGTCGGCTCGCTCATCCACATCTACTCGATCGGGTACATGGCCCACGACGAGCGCCGTCGGCGGTTCTTCGCCTACCTGAACCTTTTCGTCGCCGCCATGCTGACGCTGGTGCTGGCCAACAACTACCTCGTGCTGTTCCTCGGCTGGGAGGGCGTGGGCCTCGCCTCCTTCCTCCTCATCGGCTTCTGGGCACACAAGCCGTCGGCCGCCGCCGCGGGCAACAAGGCGTTCATCGTCAACCGCGTGGGTGACCTCGGCCTGTCGATGGCGATCTTCACCATGCTGGCGATGTTCGGCAGCGTGAACTTCGCCGACGTCAACGCCGGTGCGGAGGGGCTCAGCCCCGCCTGGGCGACGCTCATCGGCTTCTTCCTGCTGCTCGGCGCCTGCGGCAAGTCCGCCCAGGTGCCGCTCCAGTCCTGGCTGCTGGACGCCATGGAGGGCCCGACCCCGGTGTCGGCGCTCATCCACGCGGCGACCATGGTCACCGCCGGTGTTTACCTGGTGGTCCGCTCCAACGTCATCTACGAGCAGACGGAGATCGCCACGACCGCGGTCGCGATCGTCGGTACCGTCACCCTGTTGGCGGGCGCCTGGATCGGGTCGTCGAAGGACGACATCAAGAAGGTCCTCGCCGGATCGACGATGTCGCAGATCGGCTACATGATGCTCGCCGCGGGCCTCGGCCCCGCCGGCGCCTCGTTCGCGATCTTCCACCTCCTCACACACGGCTTCTTCAAGGCCAACATGTTCCTCGGCGCCGGTTCGGTCATGCACGGCATGAACGACGACGTGGACATGCGCCACTACGGCGCGCTGGCCAAGTCGATGCGTATCACGTTCCTCACCTTCGGCATGGGCTACCTTGCGATCATCGGGTTCCCCTTCACCTCGGGCTTCTACTCGAAGGACCACATCATCGAGGCGGCGTTCCACGAGAACACGCTCATCGGCGTCCTCGCGATCATCGGCGCCGGCATCACGGCGTACTACATGACGCGCCTGATGATGATGACGTTCTTCGGCGAGAAGCGCTGGGAGAAGGACGTTCATCCGCACGAGTCGCCCGCCGTGATGACGGTTCCGCTGATCGTGCTGGCCGTCCTGTCGGTGTTCGCCGGCATGTTCATGAACGGCTGGATCCAGGGCTGGCTCGAGCCGGTCACCGGCCAGGAGGCGCACGAGACGGGCATCCTGAACTTCACGCCGATCGGGTTCCTCACCCTCGGTGTGGTCGCCCTCGGCGTCCTCGTCGGCTGGTGGCTGCACCGCGGCGACATCCCGTTCGACCAGCCGTCGACGGGCAACGTCCTGCTGCTGGCGGGCCGCAACGACCTGTACGGCGACGCGGTCAACGACTACGCCGTCGTCCGTCCCGCCAAGGGCATCGCCTCCGGCCTCACCTGGTTCGACCGCAGCGCGGTCGACGGCGTGGTCATGGGCAGCGCCACGATGGCAGGCGGGCTCGGCGCGTGGCTGCGGCGTGGCCAGAACGGCTACGTGCGAAGCTACGGCCTCATCCTCGGTGTCGGCGTGATCGTGCTGGCGCTCGTCGTGATCCTCGGGCAGCTGGGCTAAGGAGACCTGAAAGTTATGCCATTGCCTCTTCTGACCATCCTTGCCCTCGTGCCGCTCGTCGGCTCGCTGGTGCTGTTCGCGGTGAAGGGCCCCGCCGCCCGGCTCATCGGCTACGGCTTCGCTCTGACGACCGCGGTCCTCGGCGTCCTCGCCACCGTGCTGCAGGCGCGGGGCGTCCCCCTGGCCGAGGACGTCGCCTGGATCCCGCAGATCGGCGCCCACTACGCGCTCGATCTCGACGGCATGGGCGCCCTCCTCGTCCTCATGACCGTGATCCTCGTGCCCGTCGTCATGCTCGCCGAGTGGCGCGTGGGGGAGCAGCCCGAGTCCCGCTGGAGCGTCAACGCGTTCTTCGCCCTGACGCTGATGCTGCAGGCGTTCGCCCTGATCGTCTTCATGGCCTCCGACATTCTGCTGTTCTACATGGCCTTCGAGGCGACGCTGATCCCCACCTACTTCCTCATCGGCGGCTTCGGCGGACCCAAGCGCCAGGCGGCCGCGCTGAAGTTCCTCATCTTCTCCCTGGCCGGCGGGCTCGTCATGCTGGTCGCCGTCGCGGGCGTGTACGCCGTCACCGCGGCGGCCGGCAACCCGAGCTTCCTCATCAACGACCTGGTGGGCACCGAGATGAGCACGGCGACGGCGCGCTGGCTGTTCGCGGGGTTCTTCTTCGCCTTCGCGGTGAAGGCACCGATGGCCGGCCTGCACACCTGGCTGCCCGACGCGGCCGAGCAGTCCACGCCCGGCACCTCCACCCTCCTGGTGGGCGTACTCGACAAGATCGGCACCTTCGGCATGCTGAAGATCTGCCTCGTCGCGTTCCCGGAGGCCTCCGCGTGGGCCACGCCGGCGATCCTCATCTGGGCGATGGTGTCTGTGCTCTACGGCGCGTTCATGGCGTTCGGCGCCAAGGACCTGCTCCGCCTCGTGTCCTACACCTCGATCAGCCACTTCGGCTTCATGGTGTTCGGCATCTTCGCGCTGACCACACAGTCGATCAGCGGCTCGATCTTCTACATGCTCAACCACGGTCTGTCGACGGCGGCGCTGTTCCTCGTCGTCGGGTTCATGATCCGCCGCCGCGGCTCGCAGCACATCGATGCCTTCGGCGGCGTCCAGAAGGTGGCCCCGGTGCTCACGGGCGTCCTGCTCCTGGCGGGCCTGTCGGCCCTCGCACTGCCGGGCATGGGCAGCTTCGTGTCAGAGTTCCTCGTCATGGCCGGCGCCTGGCAGCGCTACCCGGTGCAGACGGCGATCATCACCGTCGGCATGGTGCTGGCGGCCGTCTACGTGCTGCGCATGTACAAGACCACCACCAGCGGCCCGGTGACCGATCAGGTCGCCGAGCACATCACCCACGACCTCAGCTCCCGCGAGAAGGCGGTCGTGGCTCCGCTCCTCATCCTCCTCATCGTGTTCGGCTTCGTCCCGCAGCCGGTCCTCACGATGGCTGACGACACGGCCGTGCAGACCATGGCCGTCGTCGGCGCCGAGGATCCCGCCCCGCAGGTACAGGAAGGCAACCGATGATCAACGTGTTGGAGATCGCCGCACCCACCCTGGAGTGGGGGCTGCTGTCGCCGCTGCTGGTGATCCTGGGCGGCGCCTGCTTGGGCGTGCTGATCGAGGCCGTGGCCCCGCGCGAGATGCGCTACGTCCTGCAGTCCGCACTGGCGGCGCTCGCAGTCGTCGTCGCGTTCGGGCTGACGACCCTCAACTGGATCCAGGCCACGCCGCAGCTGGCGGCGGTCGATCTACTGGCGCTCGACGGCCCCACGTACGTGTTCTGGGCCCTGTTGCTGATCTCCGGCCTCGCGGCGGTCGCGCTCTTCGCCGAGCGCGCCCTCGGGGGCGGCCAGTCCGCGTTCGCGTCGTCGGCGGCCACGGTGCCCGGCTCCCCGCTGGAGCGGGAGGCCGACGCCCTACACCGCGAGCACACGGAGATCTTCCCGCTGCTGCTGTTCTCGTTGTTCGGCATGATGATCTTCGCCTCCGCCAACGACTCCCTGACGGTATTCGTGGCGGTCGAGATCTTCTCGCTCCCCCTGTACCTGCTGACCGGCATGGCCCGCCGTCGCCGCCTGCTCAGCCAGGAGGCCGCGCTCAAGTACTTCCTGCTCGGCTCGCTGGCGTCGGCGATCATGCTCTACGGCATCTCGCTGCTGTACGGCTTCGCCGGCGGCTTCAAGTTCGCCGCCATCGACCAGGCGATCACCGCCGGGGCGGGGAGCATGCCGCTGCTCCTGACCGGCATGCTGCTCACCTCTGTCGGGCTCCTGTTCAAGATCGGCGCCGTGCCGTTCCATATCTGGACTCCGGACGTGTACATGGGTGCCCCGTCGCCTGTCACCGCGTTCATGGCGGTCGCGACGAAGACCGCCGCGGTCGCGGCGCTGCTGCGCGTGTTCTACGTGGCCCTGGGCGGTCTGCAGTGGAACTGGCAGCTGCTCTTCGCGGTCGTCGCCGTCGCCACGATGCTGCTGGGCTCGACGATGGCGCTCGCGCAGAACGACATCAAGCGCCTGCTCGCCTACTCGGCCATCGCTCACGCCGGCTTCATTCTTGTGGGTGTTGTCGGCGCCGTCGCGGCGGGCGAGGGCGTCAACCTCCCGTCGGTCGCGGCCATCGCGTTCTACCTGTTCACCTACGGCATCGCCACGTTCGGCGCCTTCTCCGTCATCACTATGTTGCGCCGCGCCGGCGGCGAGGCCAACTCCCTCGAAGCGTGGAAGGGCCTCGGCCGCAGCAACCCGGTCATCGCGACGCTCATGACCCTGTTCATGCTCAGCTTCGCGGGCATCCCGCTCACCGCCGGTTTCGTCGGCAAGCTGGCCGTTTTCGAATCCGCATGGGTCGGCGGCTACGGTTGGCTCGTGCTCGTCGCGGTCGTGATGAGCGTCATCGCAGCGTTCTTCTACCTCAAGGTCGTCGTGGCCATGTGGTTCCAGGACGCCGACGAGGAGTCGGTCGGCACGGTGGAGACGCCTTCGCTGTGGACCTGGTCCGTCCTCGTGGTCTCGGCCGTCGCCACCCTGGTGCTCGGCCTGATCCCCGGTGGCGTGCTCACTCTCCTGACCGACGCGGCACAGTTCATCCGCTGATAGACGAGGAGAGCCGCTGTGGCGGACGCCACGCTCGATGACTCACTGACCACGTTTCTCGCCACGTTCGAGGAGCGCCTCGCCGCCCTGGCGGTTGCGGGCTCCCCGTTCGTGACGGAGGCGGCGAGGCACATCATCGCCGCGGGCGGGAAGCGGTTCCGCCCCCTGCTTGTCTTCCTCGCATCGCACTTCGGTGGCGACGTCGACGAGGACGATCTCATGCGGGCCGCGCTCGTCATGGAACTCACCCACGTCGCGAGCCTTTACCACGACGACGTCATGGACATGGCGGAACTCAGGCGTGGCGCCCCGTCGGCGAACCGGCTGTGGGGCAACTCCGTCGCGATCCTTGTGGGCGACTACCTGTTCGCCCGCGCGTCCACAACCGTCGCCGAGCTCGGCGTCGAATACGTCCACCTGCAGGCCGAGACGTTCTCCCGCCTGGTCCAGGGGCAGATCGCCGAGACGAAGGGGCCCGGCGACGGCGAGGATCCGCTGGCGCACTACATCCAGGTGATCGCCGACAAGACCGGCTCGCTCATCGCCGCGTCGGCGCTGTTCGGCGGCATGGTCGCCGGGGCCGACCGGGCCGTGCTCGACGCGCTGGCCGCGTTCGGCGAGGAGGTCGGCCTGGTGTTCCAGCTGTCCGACGACCTGATCGACATCACGTCGACCAAGACCGGCAAGACTCCCGGCACCGACCTCCGCGAAGGTGTGCCGACTCTCCCCGTGCTGATGCTCCGCCAGGAGGCCGATCCGGCCGACGCGGAACTGCTCGCCCTCATCGACGGCGACCTCAGCGGCGACGAGGCGCTCGCCGAAGCCCTTGACGGGCTCCGGGCACACCCGATCATGGGGAAGGCCAAGGCGGAGGTGGAGCGTCGCGCCGACGTCGCCCGCGGCCACCTCGCCCCCCTGCCCGACGGCGAGGCGAAGGACGCGCTGCTGCAGGTCTGCACGGACCTGGTCGAGCGCACGTCCTGACCCGGCAGCAGTCCCTGCTGCTCACAGTTGCCGCGAAGACCCGGCAACTGTGAGCACTGGAGCAAGGCGATGAAGCGCTGAGCCCACCGCCGGATCACCAGATGGCGACCCGGTCCTGCTCGTCCATCCACAGGGCGTCGTCGCGGGTCACGCCGAAAGCATCGTAGAACGCGTTCACGTTGCGCACGATCTGGTTGCAGCGGAACTCCGACGGCGAGTGCGGGTCCGTCGCGAGCAGCACCTTCATCGCCTCGGGGCGACGCTTCCCCCGCCAGGCCTGCGCCCAGCCCACGAAGAACCGCTGCGCCGGGGTCAGCCCGTCGATCGGGTCGCCCTGGGGATCGCCGCCGGCCAGCAGCCACGCCTTGTACGCGATGCCCAGCCCGCCGAGGTCGCCGATGTTCTCGCCGACGGTGAGCTCCCCGTTGACCGAGCCCTCATCGACGCCCTCGGGCACGAGACCGTCGTACTGGGCGGTCAGGCGTCCGGCGAGCCCCTCGAAGGCCTCACGGTCGGCGGGCTGCCACCAGTCGCGGAGCCGGCCGTCGCCGTCGCAGGTGGAGCCCTTGTCGTCGAAGCCGTGCCCGATCTCGTGTCCGATGACCGCGCCGATCGCGCCGTAGTTGATCGCGTCGTCGGCGTAGGCGTTGAAGAAGGGCGGCTGCAGGATCGCGGCCGGGAACACGATCTCGTTGCGCAGGGGGTGGTAGTAGGCGTTCACGGTCTGCGGGTACATCTGCCACTCGTCGGGGTCCACGGGACCGCCGATGCGGCTCAGCGTGTAGTCCAGCTCGAACGAGTTGGCGGCCAGCACGCACGCGACGAGATCGTCGGGGGTGACCTCGAGGGCGGAGTAGTCGCGCCACTTCGCGGGGTAGCCCACCTTGGGGGTGAACTGCGACAGCTTCCGCAGCGCCTCCGCGCGGGTCTCGTCGGTCATCCACCCGAGCTGCTCGATGGAGTCCCGGTACGCCTTGAGCAGGTTGCCGACCAGGACGTCCATGGCCGCCTTCTTCTCCGGCTGGAAGTGCTTGGCGACGTAGAGCCGGCCGACGGCCTCGCCGAGCACGCCCTCGACGAACGCGACACCGCGCTTCCAGCGGGGGCGCTGCTCCTCGTTGCCGTTGAGGGTTCGCTCGTAGAAGTCGAAGCGCGCCTCGACGAAGTCGGACGACAGGAACCCGGACAGGCCCGAGACCGCCTTCCACCGGGCCCAGCTGCGCCACTGGTCGAGCGGACGCTCCGTCAGCAGGGGGGCGACGCCGCTGAGGAACGAGGGCTGGGACACGACGACCTCCGCCAGCTTGTCCGCCGGGATGGCGGCGCCGTCGAGGAACGCGGCCCAGTCGAAACCGGGGGAGGCGGCGGCGACGTCGTCGTAGGAGGTCGGGTTGTACATGGCCCGCAGGTCGCGGCACTTCACCCGGTCCCAGTGGTGCGACGCGATGGCGGTCTCGAGGTCCATGACGGCCTGCGCCTGCGCGGCGGCGTCGTCGAAGCCCGCGAGCCCGAGGACGCGGGCGACATGCTCGACGTACTTGCCGCGGATCTCGGCGTGGGCGTCCTCGCGGTAGTACGCCTCGTCGGGCAGGCCGAGACCGCCCTGGGAGGTGAACACGGCGTACCGGGTGGGATCGCCCGGGTCGGACTCCTCCGACAGGTACACCAGGGGGCTCAGCCCGTGCCGGAGCGACCAGCCGAGGTAGCGCGCGAACGCCTCCGGCGAGTCGACGGCGTCGATCGCCTCGAAGATCGGCTCGAGCGGCGCGGCGCCGAGGGCGTCGACGGTGTCGGTGTCCATGAACGCGGCGTACAGCGCCGCGATGCGGCCCTCATCGGTGGTGACATCCGTCTCCGGCAGTTCGGTGACCAGAGCCAGCACATCCTTCTCCGCCTGCTCCACGAGGTCCACGAACCCGCCCGCTGACGCGCGGTCGGGGGCGATGGGCGCGGTGGCCAGCCAGGTGCCGTTGACGTGACGGAACAGGTCATCCTGGGGACGCACGGAGCGGTCGAAGTGCTCGAAGGTGATGGCAGTCATGCCGCCACCCTATCCAGCCCGGGAAGCGCGCCGCGCGCGGCTCGTCAGCGCTCCGCGGCCTCCCAGGTGTCCGGTCCGGCGATGACCGACGCCAGCGCGGCGGCGGTGTCCGGCGCCTTGACCGCCCCGATCTGGTCGCGGACCAGATCGTCGTACGCGGGCCGGGGCACCCGGCGGAAGATGCCGATGGGCGCCTGCTGCAGGACGCCCGCCTCCGTGAGCCGCGACAGGGCGAACGCCTGCGACGGGTCGGCGCGGGTCTCGTCGTGCACGAGGATGCGCGACTCGTCGACCGTGGCGGTTTCCGCCACCCGGATGTCGCCGTCGGCGTCGCGAACCACGCAGAACTGCCCGCCGGCGAACACGATCGGCTCGCCGTGCTTGAGGGCGATCAGGTGGCCGTCGGGCCCCTTGAGCGTGGCGAAGGCGTCGTCGTTGAAGATCGGGCAGTTCTGGTAGATCTCCACCAGGGAGGCGCCGCGATGCTCGGCGGCCGCGGTCAGCACCTCGGTGAGGTGGGCGCGGTCCGAATCGATGGTGCGGGCCACGAAGCCGGCCTCGGCGCCCAGCGCCAGCGAGATCGGGTTGAACGGCGTGTCGAGCGAGCCGTACGGCGTCGATTTCGTCACCTTCCCGAGCTCGGACGTGGGGGAGTACTGGCCCTTCGTCAGCCCGTAGATCCGGTTGTTGAAAAGCAGGATCGTGATGTTGACGTTGCGGCGCAGCGCGTGGATGAGGTGGTTGCCGCCGATGGACAGCGCGTCGCCGTCACCGGTGACCACCCACACGTTGAGGTCCGGCCGGGTGACCGCGACGCCCGTGGCGATGGCCGGGGCGCGGCCGTGGATGGAGTGCATGCCGTAGGTGTCCACGTAGTACGGGAACCGCGACGAGCAGCCGATGCCCGAGACGATGACGGTGTTCTCCCGCTTTAGCCCCAGCTTGGGCATCATCGACTGGAAGGTCGACAGGACGGCGTAGTCGCCGCAGCCGGGGCACCAGCGCACCTCCTGGTCGCTCGTGTAGTCCTTCTTGGCAAGCGGCTCCAGCGCGAGGGGCACGCCGGCGAGGCCGTTGGCGGTGGCGGTCATCGGTTCTCCTTCTGCAGCGCGTCGATCTCGGCGATCAGGTCCACCTCGAGCTCGCTGAGCGAGATGGGCAGGCCGCGGACGCGGGAATAGCTGGCGACGTCGACGAGGTAGCGGGCGCGCAGGATGGTGGCGAGCTGTCCGAGGTTCATCTCGGGGACCAGCACCTTGTCGTAGGAGCGCAGCACCTCGCCGAGGTTGGCGGGCATGGGGTTGAGGTGACGCAGGTGCGCCGTCGCGACGGACCGGCCGCTGAGCCGCACGCGGCGCGACGCCGCGGTGATCGGGCCGTAGGTGGAGCCCCAGCCCAGCACCAGCAGCTTCGCGTCGCCCGACGGATCGTCGACCGTCACGTCGGGGATGTCCGCGACGATGCCGTCGATCTTGGCCTGGCGGGTGCGCGTCATCAGCTCGTGGTTGTCCGGGTCGTAGGACACGTTGCCGGACCCCGCGGCCTTCTCGATGCCGCCGATGCGGTGCTCCAGCCCGGGTGTGCCGGGGGCCGCCCAGGCGCGCGCCAGGGTCTCCGGGTCACGCTCGTAGGGGAGGAACACGTCGCGGCCCTTGGCGTCGGTGCCGTTGGTTTCGGTCGCGAAACCGGGATCGATCGGCTCGATGGCGTCGAGATCGGGGATCCGCCACGGCTCGGCGCCGTTGGCGAGGTACCCGTCGGACAGCATGATCACCGGGGTGCGGTACTTCACCGCGATGCGGCAGGCCTCGATCGCGGTGTCGAAGCAGTCGGTGGCCGACTGCGCGGCGATCACCGGCACGGGCGCCTCGCCGTTGCGGCCGTACAGCGCCTGCATGAGGTCCGCCTGCTCGGTCTTCGTCGGCATGCCGGTCGACGGGCCGGAGCGCTGCACGTTGACCACGACCAGCGGAAGCTCGGTCATGACGGCCAGACCGATGGCCTCGCCCTTGAGCGCCATGCCGGGCCCGGACGTCGTGGTGACGCCCAGCGAACCGGCGAAGGAGGCGCCGACCGCCGACCCGACGCCGGCGATCTCGTCCTCCGCCTGGAACGTCATGACGCCCAGATCCTTGCGGCGCGACAGCTCATGGAGGATGTCGGAGGCCGGGGTGATGGGGTAGGAGCCGAGGAACAGCTGCAGGCCCGCCTTCTGGGCGCCGGTGATCAGCCCGTAGGCGGTCGCGAGATTGCCGGAGATCTGCCGGTAGCGGCCCGTCTTCATCGGGGCGGGCGCCACGTGGTAGCGCACCTCGAAGGACTCGGTGGTCTCCCCGTAGGCGTGCCCCGCCCGGAACGCGGCGATGTTGGCATCGCGGATCTCGGGCTTCTTGGCGAACTTCTCGGTGAGGAACGAGATGGTGCCCTCCGTGGGACGGGAGTACAGCCAGCTCAGCAGACCGAGCGCGAACATGTTCTTGGTACGCGACGAGTCCTTGCGGCTCAGCCCGAAGTCGGCGACGGCGGCGGTCGCCAGGCCCGTGAGGTCCAGCGCGTGCACCGAGTAGTTGACGAGGCTGCCGTCCTCGAGCGGGTTGTGCGCCCAGCCGATCTTGGCCAGGTTCCGCTTCGTGAAGTCCGCGGTGTCGACGATGATCGTGCCGCCGCGGGGCAGGTCGGCCAGATTCGCCTTGAGCGCCGCGGGGTTCATCGCGACCAGCACGTCCGGTACGTCGCCAGGGGTGACGATGTCGAAGTCCGCGAAGTGCAGCTGGAAGCTGCTCACGCCCGGCAGGGTGCCCTGCGGCGCGCGGATCTCGGCGGGGAAGTTGGGCAGCGTCGCGATGTCGTTGCCGAAGCTCGCCGTCTCGGCGGTGAACCGATCTCCGGTCAGCTGCATGCCGTCGCCGGAATCGCCGGCGAATCGGATGACGACTCGGTCCAGTGGGAGCTGTTCAGCCACGTGTTCTACAACCTCGGGTCTCTTGGGTTTCGGACGACGTCGTGGGGCGCAGTGCGCATGCGGCGTCGCCGCCATTCTAGGGTTCGGGGGCAAGATATGGCCCACCGGCGCCTTGCGCTGACAGAGAACGGGACCCCAGTAGACTCCCGACATGCTCACCGCCCGCGACTGGTTCGACGACGGCACCGTCTTCGTCGTCGACGTTCCGCTGGCCTGCTGCGCCCTGGAGACCCAGGCCGCCGCCCGCGGACGCGCCGAAGTGGACCTCGCCGCCGTCCCGGCGGGGGCGGCGGTCGTCGTCACGCTGTCGGGCACCCTGACGGCCCCGGTCCTGCCCGCCGTCGAGGCGGTGCTCGGGCAGGTGCCGCCCACGCGCACCGTCGTCGCCTTCGGTGCGTGCGCCTGCGTCGGAGGCCCCTACTGGGACTCGTACTCGGTCACCAAGGGCGGAGGCGAGCTCGTCGAGGTGGACCACTTCATCGCCGGCTGCCCGCCGCCACCCGAGGCGCTGACCGCCTTCCTCGAGGAGGTGCGCCGTGACCGCGTCGCCTGACCGTGCCCGCCACGAGATCGTCGAGCCGGGGCAGTGGAACGCCCGCGCGGAGGCCGCCCGGGACGCGGGGTTCACCTTCCTGGCCAACCTCACCGCCGTCGACGAGGTGGGACGTTCGGACCACATCCGGGTGCTGCTGTGGCTCGAGGACCCCGACGGCGGGGACCGGCTGCGCCTCACCGTGCTCGTCCCGCGCGACGACGCCCGGCTATCCGACCTGACCCACGTGTTCGCGGGGGCGTCGTGGCTGCAGCGCCAGGTCCACGACTTCTACGGCGTCGAGTTCGCGGGCGGCGACAACCGGCCGATCATCCACCACGGCGGCGGTGCCCCAATGCGCAAGGACGTGCTCCTCGAGCCGCGTCAGGCCGCGCAGTGGCCGGGGGCGCTGGAACCGGGGGAGTCCGAGCAGTCCCCATCACGGCGCAAGCTCGTGCCGCCCGGCGTGCCCGATCCCGCCGTGGTGTCCGACCCGGACTCGACCCCGGCGGACGTCGCGCTGTCGGCCACCGGCGCCCGGGTGAGGAGGCGCCGATGACCGCCCCGCACGGATCCATCGCGCTCATCGAGGACCGGTGCACGTCCTGCATGATCTGCGCACGGGAATGCCCCACGTGGTGCATCACGCTCACTTCGCACATGGAGCAGACCGTGCCGGCCCCCGGGGCACGGCCCCGTACCCACAACGTCCTCGACACCTTCGCGATCGACTGGTCGCTGTGCATGTACTGCGGTGTATGCATCGAGCAGTGCCCGACCGGGGCCCTCGAGTGGGGCGGCGCGCACGTCCCGGCGGCCGCCAGCCTCCCCGACCTCGTCCACGGCAGGGAGACGCTCGCCGAGCGGCGGGAGGGCGGTGAGTAGCCCCCTCGCGCAGGCGGCCGGCGATCTCAGGCAGGCGGCGTCCACCCGCGCGGTGTGGTTCGGGTTCCTCGGAACCCTGGGCATCCTGCTCGGCTCTCTCAGCCCGGCGTACCTCCCGCAGGCGTCACCCGTGTGGGACGGGCTGCGCGCCCTCGGCATCGACGGCACCGCCACCAAGGTCCTCGGCACCGTCGCGACGCTGCTGGGTCTCGCGCTGCTGCTGGAGGCCTGGTTCCGGCTGCGCCCCGCCCGCCGCCGGAGGCTGGGTCAGCCGCAGCTCAGGCACTGGGCCGTCCTCACGATCGTGGCGCTCCCGTTCGTTTTCGGGCCGCCGATCTTCTCCCACGACGCGTACTCCTACGCCGCGCACGGCTGGCTGATCCACAACAACCTCGATCCCTACCAGGTCGGCCCCGGGATCCTCCCCGGCTACTACGCGGACCAGGTGGCGTGGGTGTGGCGGGAGACGACCGCGCCGTACGGTCCGCTGGCCCTGTGGATCAGCGAGGGGATCGTCAACCTCGCCGGGTTCGACCCGTTCCTCTCCGCGGTTCTCATGCGGCTGCCGGCACTGGCCGGCGTCGCGCTCATCGGGGCGCTGGTCCCGCGGATCGCCGGGCGCGTCGGGGTCGACCCGGCGGCCGCCAGCTGGTTTGCCGTGCTCAATCCGATCCTCATCATCGACTTCATCGGCGGCGCCCACAACGACGCGCTGATGGTGGGGCTGATGCTGCTCGGGATCTGGACCGCGATGCGCACCCGCGCCTGGTGGCTCGGCGCACTCATCGTTGGCGCGGCAGCGTCCGTCAAACAGCCCGCCTTCCTGGCCGCCGTGGCGCTGCCGTTCCTGGTGACGCCCTGGACGTCGTGGCGGCCGCGGGCCGTTGCCTGGGCAGCCGCGCGCGTCCTCGCGTCGGTGGCGCTGGCGGTGGGCGTGTTCGCGCTCATCTCGGTGGTGTCGGGGATGGGGTTCGGCTGGATCAACGCCATCACGGTGCCTGGCATGGCCGAGACCATCTCGCCCTTCACCCTCATCGGGCACGTGCTGCAGTGGCCGGCCACGGCGCTGGGCTGGGACCCGAGCGGCGTCGCGGTCCTGACGGCCACCCGCGCCGTCGGCACCGCCGTCGGGATCGCAGGCATCGCCTACCTCGCCTACCGGCATCTGGGAGAGCGCCCGCTCACCTTCCTCGCCTATTCGTTCCTGTGGTTCGCGCTCTGCCTGCCCGCGCTGCACTCCTGGTACCTGCTGTGGGGCGCGGTGCTGCTGCCGATGGCGCGCCCGTCGTCGAGGGTGCTGCGCTTCGCGATCGTGGTGACGGTGATGCTGCTCGGGTTCGCCGCGATGACGTTCGGCCTGCGCAACGGGCCGTGGATCCTCGTGCTCGTGCTCTTCGCGGCCGCCTACTGGATCATGCACACCCACGAGCTGAGCCAGCCGATGGGCGACCGGTCGCTCGAGGCTCAGGACAGCGAGTAGTCCGCAAGCACCGGCGCGTGGTCGCTGATCCGCTCCTCGTAGCTGGGCTCGCGGCCCACCCAGGCCGAGGTGGCGCTCTTCGCGAGGCCGGGGGAGGCGAGGTGGTAGTCGATGCGCCAACCGGCGTCGTTGGTGAACGCCTGCCCGCGCCACGACCACCACGAATAGGGGCCGTCGGCGTCGGGATGGAGCCTACGGGTCACGTCGACGAGGCTGCGGGGGCTGAGGATCGACCCGAACCACTCGCGTTCCTCCGGCAGGAAGCCCTCGGACTTCTGGTTGCTGCGCCAGTTGCGCAGATCCTGGCGGGTGTGGGCGATGTTGAAGTCACCCATGACGAGGAACTCGCGACCGTCCGCCGCCGCCTCCCGGCGAGACGCCGTCAGCAGCCGGGCGAAGCCGCGCATGAAGCGCATCTTGCGCCGGTACTTCTCCTCGGAGCCGTCCTCGTGCGGCCAGGCGGCACCCTTGGGGAGGTAGAGGCTGGCGACGCGCAGCGGAGCGTCGGCGAGGTCGACCTCGACGTAGCGGCCCTCCGTCGAGAACCGGGCCAGGTCGCGGTTGACGATGCGCTCGGCGGGCACCTCCTCGGGGGCCAGGTCGGGGCCGAACTGGTGCACCGTGGCGTCGAGGGCGCGCACCCGCTCCGGCCTGGCCCGGGTCATGATGGCCACACCGTTGCGGCCGGCGGTCTGCCCCGCGTCGAGGGTCACGTGGTAGTCGTGGAACGCTTCGAGCGGCAGATCGTCCATCCGGCAGCGCACCTCCTGGAGCGCGATGACGTCGGCCGCGGTGCGGTCCCAGTAGGGGCGGAAGCCGCGGCGCAGTGCCGCCCGGATGCCGTTGACGTTGTGGGTCCCGATGCGCATGGCAAGGAGCTTAGCCACCACTTCTCCGGCGACTTGATTTAGAGCTCAAAGTTTTTCCGTTCGGGGTCTTGTGACCGGCCCGGGAACCGGCCTACCATCAGGGCGCAATCCCGCAGGCGACACGTCGGAGTGCCGCCCCGTCAAGAGGAATCGCCAGTGACGACGAAACAACGCACCCGTCGATCAGTCGTACTCGCCACCGCCGCAGCGATGGCGCTCACCGGGGGGATGACCGCCGCCCCCACCGCCGTCGCCGACGAGGGCGACACCTTCGCCATCGTCGGCAACCTGCAATCCGAACTCGGCTGCACCGGCGGCGACAACGGCGGGGACTGGCTGCCCGACTGCGCAGCCACCGAACTCGCCCCCACCGACACCCCCGGGCTCTACGCCTCAGAGTTCGAGCTGCCCGCCGGCTCCTACGAGTACAAAGTCACGGCCAACGACTCCTGGGACCAGTCCTGGGGCCTCAACGGAGGCGGGGACAACATCCCGCTGGCCATCGACGGCACCGCGACGCTGCGGTTCATGTTCGACGACAACGAGGACAAGGTGGGCCTCGAGGTCGTCTCGGTCCGCGACGGCTACACCTCCGCCGACGACGCCCTCGTCGCCGCGCCCGTGCGCCAGCCCGGTAGCGAGCAGCAGTTCTACTTCGTCATGACCGACCGCTTCGCCAACGCCGACACGTCCAACGACGAGGGCGGGCTCACCGGAGACCGGCTCGTCACCGGCTTCGACCCCACCGACAAGGGCTTCTTCAACGGCGGCGACATCGCGGGCCTGCGCGGGAACCTCGACTACATCGAGGGCCTCGGCACCACCGCGATCTGGCTCACACCGAGCTTCAAGAACCGGCCCGTGCAAGGCACCGGCACCGACGCGTCCGCCGGCTACCACGGCTACTGGGTGACCGACTTCACCCAGATCGACCCGCACCTGGGCACCAACGCCGAGCTCCAGGCCCTCATCTCCGAGGCCCACGACCGCGGCATCAAGGTCTACTTCGACATCATCACCAACCACACCGCCGACCTCATCTCCTACGAGGAGGGCAACTACTCCTACGTCGACCAGGCCACCTCGCCGTACCTCGACGCTTCCGGCAACGAGTTCGACCCCGCCGAGTACGCGGGCACCGGCTCCTTCCCGGCCCTCGACGCCCAGACCTCGTTCCCGTACACGCCCGTGGTCGCCGCCGGCGACGAAGACCTCAAGGTCCCCGCCTGGCTCAACGACCCGACGCTCTACCACAACCGGGGCGACTCGACGTGGAGCGGTGAGTCGGTCACCTACGGCGACTTCGCTGGGCTCGACGACCTCATGACCGAACACCCGGACGTCGTCAGCGGCTTCGTCGAGGTGTACCAGGACTGGGTCGACATCGGCATCGACGGCTTCCGCATCGACACCGCCAAGCACGTCAACTTCGAGTTCTGGGAGCAGTGGACCGACGAGGTCCTCACCTACGCCCGGGACAACGGCAAGCCCGACTTCTTCATGTTCGGCGAGGTTTACGACGCCGACCCGGCCAAGCTCGCGCCATACGTCCGCGATACCGACATGAGCTCGGTGCTCGACTTCACCTTCCAGTCCGCCGCCGTCAGCTACGCCTCGGGCAACAGCGCCCGCGGCCTGCAGAACCTCTACGCGGGCGACGACCGCTACACCACGCCCGACTCGTCGTCGACGGCGCTGCCGACCTTCCTCGGCAACCACGACATGGGACGCGTCGGCTACTTCCTGCAGAACCAGCCCCAGGGCCTCGAGCGCGACCTCCTCGCGCACGACCTGATGTTCCTCGGCCGCGGCCAGCCCGTCGTCTACTACGGCGACGAGCAGGGCTTCGCAGGCGTGGGCGCCGGCAACGACAAGGACTCGCGCCAGTCGCTGTTCGCCACCCAGGTCGACGAGTACGAGAACCAGCAGCTCATCACCGGCGAGACGCTCGGTGCCACCGACCACTTCGCCACCGACGCGCCGATCTACCGGCACATCGCCGACCTGGCGCAGCTGCGCGCCGACCACCCCGCACTGGTGACCGGCGCGCAGATCGAGCGCTACGCCGACAACGGCGCCGGTGTCTACGCCTTCTCCCGCGTCGACCGCGACGAGAAGACCGAGTACCTCGTGGCGCTCAACAACACGACCGCGGCCAAGACCGTGGACCTCGCGACGCTCACCGCCGACGCGACCTTCTCGTCGGTGTACGGCGGCGGTACCGACTTCTCGACCGGTGCCGACGCGTCGGCAAGCATCACGGTGCCGGCCCTGACCGCAGTCGTCTGGAAGGCGGGCTCCACCGTCACCGCCCCGGCGGAACCCCTCGTCGTGACCGTCTCCGCACCGGCGGCCGGTGCGGGCCTCGCCGACGAGACGCCCGTGTCCGCCGACGTCGACGACGCCACGTGGCAGGAGACGAGCTTCGCCTGGCGAGTCGTCGGCTCCGACCAGTGGCACGCGCTCGGTACGGCAGAGGACACCGAGCCCCGGGTCTTCGACGACCTCGACGCCGGCCTCGCCACCGGCACCCTCGTCGAGTACCGCGCCGTCACCACCGACGCGGCAGGCCGGCACGCCGCCGCCTCCACCTACGCCTCGATCGGTAACGCCGTCTCGCTCGATGTGGAGGAGGAGCCGGGTGGTGACATCTCCATGGTCACCGTCCCAGGCAACCTCAACCAGGCGATGGGTTGCGCCACCCCGTGGGAGCCCAGCTGCGAAGCGGCCAAGCTCACCCTCGACCCCACCTCCGGTGTGTGGGTCGGCACGTTCGATCTTCCCGCGGGGAACTACGAGTACAAGGTCGCGATCAACGGGTCCTGGGACATCAACTACGGCGCCAATGGAGTGCCGGGCGGTCCGAACCTCGCCTTCTCCCACGGCGGCGGCCCGATCACGTTCTACTTCGACCCGCGCACCAACATCGTCCAGTCCACGGCCGAGGGCCCGATCGTCACGATCCCCGGCAACCAGCAGGACGAGCTCGGCTGCTCGGGCGATTGGAAGCCCGAGTGTCTCGTCACCCTCATGGCCGACGGTGACCGCGACGGCGTCTACGAGTTCACCACCGACCAGCTTCCGGCCGGCTCGTACGAGGTCAAGGTCGCCCACGGCCTGGGCTGGGACGAGAATTACGGCGAGGGCGGCGCCCCCGGCGGGGCCAACATCGGCTTCACCGTCGGCGACGGCGACCACCTCGTGTTCCGCTACACGCTGTCCACGCACGTCCTGACGATCGAGTCCGACAACCCGCCGCTGGCCGGTGTCGGGCAGCTGCGCGCCTACTGGGTCGACGAGACCACCCTCGCGTGGCCGGCGGGGCTCGGCACGGACGCAGCTGACGCGGCGTGGCAGCTCTACGGGTCATCGGAGGCGACGCTCGCCGTCGAGGACGACGACGTGGTCGGGGGAGACCCGGCCACGCTGACCCGGATCGCCGGCGGCCTCACCGACGAGCAGAAGCAGCGCTTCCCCGCGCTGGCCGACTACGTCGCGCTCGGGCTCGACGACACTGGCCGCGACGAGGTCGCCGCCCTGCTCACGGGGCAGCTCATGGTCGCCCAACGCGACGCCGAAGGGGCGCTCACCGGGCTCACCGGCGTGCAGATCTCCGGGGTCCTCGATGACCTCTACGCCTCCGCCGTGGCCGACGTCGACCTCGGGGTGACGTTCGACAACCGCAAGGTGCCGACGTTCAGGCTGTGGGCCCCGACGGCTCAGCAGGCCTCCCTCCTCACCTGGGACGAGGACGCCCGCGACCAGGACCCGGTGCGCCACGACGCCACGTGGGACGCCGCCACCGGCACCTGGACCGTCAAGGCCGGGAAGAGCCTGCGCCTCGACGACTACCTGTGGGAGGTCGTCGTGTACGCGCCGACCACCGGCGCCGTCGAGACCAACCAGGTCACCGACCCGTACTCCGTCGCGCTTACGACGAACTCCGAGCGGTCGGTCGCGGTCGACCTCGACGCCCGCAACCTCCAACCGGCGCAGTGGCGCAAGGCCGTGGCGCCGACGATCGACAAGCCGGTCGACCGGGCCATCTACGAGTTGCACATCCGGGACTTCTCGGTCACCGACGAGACCGTCCCCGAGGAGCAGCGCGGCACCTACCGGGCGTTCACCCGCAAGAGCGCGGGCACCAAGCAGCTGCGCCAGCTCGCCGACGCCGGCATCAACACCGTGCATCTGCTGCCGTCGTTCGACATCGCGACCATCGAGGAGGACCGGTCGAAGCAGGCGGTTCCCGACTGCGACCTCGAGTCCTACGCGCCCGACTCCACGGAGCAGCAGGCGTGCGTCGAGGCGGTCGCTGACACCGACGGTTTCAACTGGGGCTACGACCCGTACCACTACTCCGTGCCCGAGGGCTCGTACGCGGTCGACCCCGACGGCGGCGCCCGGGTCAAGGAGTTCCGCGAGATGGTCGGCGCCCTGCACGGCATGGGCCTCCAGGTCGTCCTCGACGAGGTGTTCAACCACACGGCTCAATCGGGCCAGGGCGACAAGTCGGTGCTCGACCAGGTGGTTCCCGGGTACTACCACCGGCTCAACGCGGCCGGCGCCGTCGAGACCTCCACCTGCTGCCAGAACGTTGCCACCGAGCATCAGGTGGCGCAGAAGCTCATGGTGGACTCGGTCGTCCTGTGGGCGAAGGAGTACAAGGTCGACGGGTTCCGGTTCGACCTCATGGGCCACCACTCCAAGGAGAACATGCTGGCCATCCGCGCCGCGCTCGATGAGCTCACCTTGCGGAAGGACGGGGTCGACGGCTCGAAGATCTACCTCTACGGCGAAGGCTGGAACTTCGGCGAGGTGGCCAACAACTCGCTGTTCTACCAGGCCGTTCAGGGCCAGCTCGGCGACACCGGCATCGGCACCTTCAGTGACCGGCTGCGAGACGCGGTCCACGGCGGCAGCCCTGTCAACGGGGCCTCGACGTTCTACCAGGGCTTCGGCACGGGCCTCTTCACCGACCCGAACGGCCGGGACGGGGTGCCGGGCGACGCTGAGGCCGACCTGGCGGCGAAGACGGACCTCGTCAAGCTGGGGTTGGCGGGCAACCTTCGCGACTTCGAGCTCACCACTGCCGACGGTTCCACCAAGAGCGGTGACGAGTTGGACTACGGCGGCTCGCCGGCGGGCTACGCCGACGAGCCGGACGAGGTCATCACCTACGTCGACGCGCACGACAACGAGACGCTCTACGACCTGGCCGTGCTCAAGCTGCCCGTCGACACGTCGATGGCCGACCGCGTGCGAATGAACACGGTCATGCTGGCGACCACCACCTGGGCGCAGACGCCGTCGTTCTGGCACGCCGGCACCGAGCTGTTGCGTTCGAAGTCCCTCGACCGCAACAGCTACAACTCCGGCGACTGGTTCAACCGGATCGACTGGACCGGACAGGAATCCACGTTCGGTTCCGGCCTGCCGCGGGCCGCGGACAACGAGGACAAGTGGCCGATCATGGCCCCGCTGCTCGCCGACCCGGACCTCAAGCCCGGTGCCGACGACATCGCCGCCGCCGAGTCGGCCGCCCTCGACCTGCTGCGCGTCCGCGACGACGTCGGCCTCCTGAGGCTCGGCTCGTCGGACCTCATCAAAGAGAAGGTGAGCTTCCCGGGCAGCGGGTCCGGCGAAGCGCCCGGCGTCATCACGATGCTCGTCGACGACACCGTCGGCGAGGACGCGGACGAGGACCTCGACGCGGCGCTGGTCGCGTTCAACGCCTCGCCCGATCCTGTGACGGTGACGCTCTCCGACCTCTCCGGCCGGGAGTTCGAGCTCGCCGATGCGCTGGCCGACGGCAAGGATCCCGTCGTGAAGACGACGACGTGGGATTCCTCGGACGGAACCATCGTCATCCCTGCCCGGAGCGCCGTCGTGCTCGTCGACGAGGCGCCGGACGACGATGTCGGGTGGCCGTTCGGCAGGGACTGGGGCCGGAACTGGCGCTGGTTGTGGGACGGCTTGTTCGGCTGACCGTCACGACCTGAACCGATGCGGGCCGGTCCTCCCGCCGCCGATGTGGTGGCTGGAGGACCGGCCCGTGTGGGGTTCGGAGAGCGGGGACTCAGGCGGTGACCATCTCGAGCCCGGGCGACGGCGGCCAGGGGTCGGTGGCGAGGCGGCCGTAGGTGAGCGCGTCGATCCGCTGGCCGTCGATGAGGTACTTGCCCCGCTCGCGGCCCTCCCGGACGAACCCCGCTGCCCCCGCGACGTTGCCGGACAGTGGGGAGTCCGCGCGATGCGCCAGTTCGAGGCGGCCGAGCCCGCCCGACGACAGGGCCCAGTTCGCGACGGCGGTGGCGGAGAGCGACGCCCATCGCCGGCCGCGGTGCGACGCGTTGAGCCAGTACCAGAACGTTCCGTTGTGGTTGACGTCGTCGACGGTGACGGCCACGACGCCGACGAGGCGGTCGTCGTCGGTCACCGCGAAAACGTGGTGCGGGCCGTCGCGGAGCGCGTGGAGGTAGCCGCGGGCCTCGTCCTCGGACGTGACGGCACCCTGGCGGGCCATGTCCGGCGCGGAGCGGAAGGCGGCGAGGACGTCGGCGGCGTCGGAGTCGCGGAGGGGCCGCAGGGCGGGCAGGTCGTTCATCGGTAGTTCACGAACTGGACGGCGAAGTCGTAGTCCTGGTCCTTGATCATCTTCTGGACCTCCTGCAGATGATCGCGGCTCTTCGACGACACGCGCAGCTCCTCGCCCTGGATCTGGCACTTGACGCCCTTGGGGCCCTCGTCGCGGACCAGCTTCGAGACCTTCTTCGCATCCTCGGTCTTGATGCCCTCCTTGATCGTTGCGGTGATCTTCCACAGCTTCCCCGAGGACCGCGGCTCGCCGGCGTCGAGCGCCTTGAGGCTGACGCCGCGGCGGGCGAGTTTGGACTGGAAGACGTCAAGGACGGCCTTGACACGCTCCTCGGAGACCGCCTCCATCGCGACGGCCTCGCCGGCCCAGGCGATCGCGGCGTCGGTCCCCTTGAAGTCGAACCGCTGCCGGACCTCCTTCGCGGCCTGGTTCAGCGCGTTGTCCACCTCCTGGTGGTCGACCTTGCTGACGACGTCGAACGAGCTCTCTGCTGCCATGGGCTGCCTCCTGCGGTGTGTCGGGTGGTGCCCGCCATTGTGCCAGGGTCCGCGTTGGCGATGCGGCGACAGCGCTGCTATGCTCGTGCGTCGCCGGGACACCCGGCATGGCAGGTTGCCCGAGTGGCCAAAGGGAGCGGTCTGTAAAACCGTCGGCGTAGCCTACGTTGGTTCAAATCCAACACCTGCCACTGAGGCCCCGGACCGGATTGGTGCGGGGCCTTTTTTCATACCCGCCTGACAGGAAGGGGCCGACGATGGCCACTCCACACATCGCCTGCGAGCCGGGAGACATCGCCCCGCTCGTCATCATGCCCGGGGATCCCAGGCGCGCCGAGCGCATCGCCCGGACCAGGATGGACGACGTCCGCCTGGTCTCGGACGTGCGCGGCATCCAGGCCTGGGCCGGCACCGTCGACGGCGTCCCCATGACCGCGATGGCCTCCGGCATGGGCGTCCCGTCGCTGTCGATCTACGCCACCGAGCTGTTCTCGCAGTTCGGGGTGCGCCGGATCTGCCGCGTTGGCACCTGCGGCGGCATCTCGAGCGACGTCGCGGTGCGCGACGTGGTCATCGCGTCGGCCGCGCACACCAACTCGTCGGTGTCGACCATCGACGTGCCCGGCGTGAGCCTGTCGCTGGCCGCGTCGTACGACATGCTCCGCGGCGCCGTCGACCACGCCCGCTCGGGCGGACGGACCGCGCACGTCGGCAGCGTCTACACCAGCGACTTCTTCTACTCGTCGCGGATGGACATCGTCCCGGCCCTCGACCGGCTGGGTACCCTCGGTGTCGAGATGGAGGCCGCCGGCCTCTACGCCTGCGCGCTGGCCAACAAGGGCGAAGCCCTGGCGGTGCTGACGGTGTCCGACCACCTCAAGGACGGCTCGGCCGACCTCTCGTCGGAGGAGCGCGAGACGCTCTTCCAAGCGGCCCTCGAGGTGGGGATCGCGGCCCTGAAGGCCTGACCGACGCGGGGAAACCGTGAGCACTTTTCCGGCATCGATCCCGATCGAGTCGGTTTGATGGATCAGATCCGCGTCGAGTCCGCGGGAGTGCTCGCGCGGTTCCGTGGCCTGAACAGGCGCCCGTGTCCGTTCACGCCGCCCGCGACTCACGGATCAGCTGCCGGAGCACCGGCACGACGCGATCCATCGTCTTCACGGTGAACCGCGCGACCCGCCAGCCGGCAGCGACGAGGTCCTGATCCCGCCTCCGATCACCGTGGAATGCCTCAGGAGTCCCGTGATACTCCGCGCCGTCGAACTCCAACGCGATCCTCAGCTCCGGCAGCGCGACGTCGAGGTAGTACACGACGCCGGCGATCCGGACCGGGTGATTGGTCACCCATCCGGCGATGCCCGACGATCGCAGGCGGCGATGCGCGTCGCGCTCCAGCGGCGACCAGGGCTGGTCCCGGGAGTCCTCGAGCACGTCGCGCCGGAGCTTGTTTCCCCGACGACCCGGCGTGAGTCTCAGCGCCCGCTCCAGGACGGCGATGGTCGTGGCTCGCCGGCGGAGGGCCTCATCGACGGCGATGGGGCCGATCTCGGTGATCAGATCGAGGACCGTGAGCGCGGTGACGGTCAGCAGGCTGCCGGAGGCGGAGGTCAGCAGATCGGGTCGGATGTACCGCTGCTCGTAGGCGTACCCCTCGTGATCCTTGAGGTCATGGGGGCCGGCGACGCCGATCCGGTCCGGACGGTCGATGTCGGGCCACCACGACAGCGACGCCGCCCACTCTGCGGTCACGGCGAGATCGTTGCCGTACTCGGTGATGGCCCGCAGGCGGAGCGACGCGTCCGCCGCCCTGTCGGGATACGCGTAGACGCCGGGAAGCAACCGGGTGAGCTGCCCGCGGTGCTGGCAGGAGTTGAGGGCGCGCGCGAGATGCGGATGACGGCGGGCCGCGACCACACCGTCGGCTGCGAGTAGGGCTGTGATCTCCGGGTTCATGCCCCGAGCGTCGCCTCGGGAGGGGAGCGCGGGCAAGGCTGTGGACAACGATCTGTGGACAACCCCGCGAGCACTTCTCCGGTCTGGTCGGTAAGTGGCACGTGCCACCCGAGCCGATCCGGATCGAGGCCGGGAAAGTGCTCACGGCTGGGGCGTGGACGGGGTGGGTAACCTCGATTTGTGGTCGCCGTCTGGAGCCGTGTATGGTTGGTCGTCGGCTGGCCCCTATAGCTCAGTAGGCAGAGCGTCTCCATGGTAAGGAGAAGGTCTGCGGTTCGATTCCGCATGGGGGCTCTGTTCTTCCCTGCACCACCAGGGAAGAACTCCTGACGGGGTAGCTCAGTCGGTAGAGCAAGCGGCTCATAATCGCTGTGTCGCGGGTTCAAGTCCCGCTCTCGTCACCACAACCCGCCCGGGGCGCTCCACGCGCAAGCTAGCTGAAGGAAAGCGAACATGGCCAAGAAGGCTCAGGACGTCCGTCCTAAGATCACGCTCGCCTGCACCGAGTGCAAGGAGCGCAACTACATCACCAAGAAGAACCGCCGAAACGATCCCGATCGTCTCGAGCTCCAGAAGTTCTGCCCGCGCTGCCGCACCCACCGTGCGCACCGCGAGACCCGCTGAGCACGGTCCTTCCCGAACCGCCGGAACCGGTCGCCCCGCAACGGGGCGGCCGGTTCTGTCGCTCTCCGGCGGGGGGCGCGACGCATCGCGGTAGCCTTGCGCCCATGCCAATCACCCCGGAGCACGTGGGGCGCCGCTATCCGGCCGCCCCGGCCTATGTGGTCAGCCGAGCAAAGATCGCCGAGTTCGCCGACGCCCTGTGCGACGACAATCCCGCCTACCGCGGGGACGAGCCCGTCGCCCCTCCCACTTTCGCCGCCGTCATCGCGGCGCAGGCATGGGATGCGCTCTTCGGCGACGAGGAACTCGGCCTGGCGCTCAACCGCACGATGCACGCGGACCAGACCTTCACCTTCCGCCGGCCTCTCAGGCCCGATGACGCCGTGATCGCGCAGCTCAGCATCGAGAAGGTCCGCAACCGCGGCAACCTCGACATGGTCACCGTGCTCGTGGACCTCGCCGTCGACGGCGAGACGGTCTGCGAGGCCCGTTCCACGCTCATGCACACCGGGGAGGACGCAGATGCCTGAGGCCACCGTGGGTCAGGAACTGGCCGAACTGCGGGTACGCGTCACCCGCTCCACCGTCGTGCGCTACTCCGGCGCCTCCACCGACTTCAACGAGATCCACTTCTCCGACCGGCACGCCCGCGCGATCGGGCTTCCGAGCGTCGTCGCGCACGGCATGTGGACGATGGGCGCCGGCCTCAAGGTCGTGACCGACTGGGTGGGCGACCCGGGGCGGGTCGTCAGCTACTTCGTGCGCTTCACCCGCCCCGTCGCCGTCCCGGACACCGACGAGGGCACCGAGGTCGTCTACACCGGCAAGGTCACCAAGGTCGACGACGGCGTGGCGACGGTCGCGATCACCGCGACGTGCGGCGACGACCAGGTGCTCGGCGCCGCGAAGGCGGAGGTGCGCATTGACTGAGTGCCGCGTCGACCGGCTCTCCGTGGCCACCGGAGCCATCCCGGTCCCGGACTCGCCGCTGCTGTCGGCCCACACGACGCTGCGCGTCGGCGGCCCGGCGGACCGTCTCGTCGTGGCACGCACCGAGAAGGAACTGGTCGACGCCGTCACCGACTGCGACGCCCGCGGCGAGCCGCTGCTGATCCTCGGCGGCGGCTCCAACCTGCTCATCGCCGATGAAGGCTTCACGGGCACCGTGGTCCGCGTCGCCACCAGCGGCCTCGACGCCGACGTCTCAGGCTGCGGCGGCGCCTCGGCGCGCGTCGCGGCGGGGGAGAACTGGGACGACCTCGTCGCGCACGCCGTCGAGCAGGAGTGGAGCGGCATCGAGGCGCTGTCCGGCATCCCCGGCAGCGTCGGGGCGACGCCCATCCAGAACGTCGGCGCCTACGGCGTCGAGGTGGCCGACACCATCACCTCGGTGCGCACCTGGGACCGCTTCGACCGCACCCAGCGCACCTTCGCCGCGGCCGACTGCGGCTTCGGGTACCGCACCTCCAGGTTCAAGCGGGAACCCGGCCGCTACGTCGTCCTCGAGGTCGGCTTCCAGTTCCCGCTGGGATCGCTGGGCCGTCCGATCGCCTACCCGGAACTGGCCAGGCGGCTCGGCACCGAGGCGGGGCGGCGGCTGCCCGCCGCCCGGATCCGCGAGGCGGTCATCGAGATCCGCCGCGGCAAGGGCATGGTCCTCGACCCCGCGGACCACGACACCTGGAGCGCGGGTTCCTTCTTCACCAACCCCGTCCTCACCGCCGACGAGGCGGCCGCACTCCCCGAGGCGGCTCCCCGGTTCCCCGGGGCCGACGGCGGGGTCAAGACCAGCGCCGCCTGGCTCATCCAGCACGCCGGCTTCGCCAAGGGGCACGGGACCGGCCGCGCCTCCCTGTCCACCAAGCACGTCCTCGCGCTCACCAACCGCGGCGACGCGTCGGCTGCCGACCTCGTGGAGCTCGCCCGCGAGGTGCGCGACGGCGTGGAGGCGCACTTCGGGATCCGGCTCGTGCCGGAGGTCAACCTCGTCGGCACCGCCATCTGAGCGGGGTTCAGGCCCGCTCGAGGACCGTCTCGGCGGCGGCCGCGTAGCCCGCGGCCATGGCGTGCGCCGTCAAACGCAGCGCGTCGCGCCCGGGGAGGAACGCGCCGTGGTGCAGACCCACGCCGTCGGCGCGCCCGGTGCCGATGAAGCACATCACCGACGACGTCGCCAACGCGTACTCGCCGAAGTCGTCGGAGCCGCAGGACCGGAACGGCGTCGGCGCCACGGGCACCCCGATCCCCGCCAGCAGGGGATCCAGCCGGGCCACCAGATCCGCGTCGTTGACCAGCGCCGGACCGCCCCGCACGAACCGGGTCGCGGCCTCGGCACCCCTGCCCAGCGCGATCGACTCCGCCACCCGCGAGATCGTCTCGTGCAGCAGCAGCCGGTCCTCGTCGGCGAACGCCCGCAACGTACCGCGGCAGCGGGCCTCGTCGGCGATGATGTTGGGCGCGGTGCCACCGGAGATCTGCCCGATCGACACCACCGACGGATGCGTCGGGTCGATGATGCGGGCCGGCAGCCCCGCGACCGTCGTCACGATGTCTGCCAGGGTGAGCAGCGGGTCCACCGTGACGTGCGGGTACGCGCCGTGGCCGGGCTTGCCCCGCACGACGATCTCGAACTCGTCGTAGGCGGCGTTGACGGCGCCCGCGCCCGTCGACACGACGCCGCGCTCCACCCCGGGCTGGACGTGGACGCCCACCATCGCCTCAACGTTCTGGTCCTCCAGCAGTCCCGACGCGACGATGTCGTCCGCACCGGACGGGTTGACCTCCTCGCGGGGCTGCAGGACCGGCACCATTCCGACGGGCAGGTCGAGGTCCCGCGCGGCCGAGATGACCGCCCAGAGCGCGGCCATGTGCAGGTCGTGCCCGCAGGCGTGCATGACGCCCGGCCTTCGCGACTGCCATTCGATGCCCGTGACCTCCGTCACCGGGAGGGCGTCGAGTTCGGCCCGCAGCCCGACGGCGGGGCCGGGCGGCCCGACGCGCGCCCAGGCGCCGGTGTGGGCGACGGGGGACCAGTCGAGCCATTCCGACGCGCGGATGAACGCGTCGCGGGTCGGTTCCTCCTCGCCGCTCAGATGGGGGTCGGCGTGGATGGCGCGACGCAGGGCCGCGGCGTCCGGCAGCACCCTGTCGACGCCGTCGATCAGAGCGCTGAGTACGGCAGACGTCATTTCGCCAGTGTAGTGCGGGCGGCCCCGGGGAGGGCGGGCATGCGGCCGAGGGGAGTGTCAGCCGGGCCGGGTAGCCTGATCGGGTGCCCCAGCCCCCTCAGACCAGACTCCTCGCCCCGCGCCGCGGCCGATCGAGCATCGTCCGGCTGGCGCCATACATCATGCCGTTCTGGCGCCAGTTCACCCTCGCCCTGATCCTGGCCCCGATCGGGGTGGGCATGGCGGTCCTCATCCCGCTGCTGCTCGGGCGCATCGTCGACGGCCCCATCGCCGACGGCGACGCCGCCGGGATCGCCTGGTTCTCGCTGCTCATCCTCGGGGCCGGCGCGGTGGACGCGGGGGTCAACCTCCTGCGCCGCTGGGTGATGACGAGGACCACGTCGGCGCTGGAGGCCAACGTGCGCCTCGACCTGTTCGACAAGTTGCAGGCGCTCCAACTTGGCTTCCACAAGCGCTGGGAGTCCGGTCAGCTGCTGTCGCGCATCATGACCGACCTCGGGCTCCTACGGCGTTTCATGGCCTTCGGGCTGCTCCTGCTGGTGATGAACACCGTCCACATCGTCGTCGTTGTGTCGATCATGGTGGGCATGCACCGCGCGCTGGGGCTGACGGTCCTGTTGTCGGTGCTGCCCGTCGTCGCGGCCACCACGCACCTGGTGCGTCGCTTCGGGCTCGTGTCCCGGCAGGTGCAGGACCGCACCGGCGACGTGGCCTCGGTGGCGGAGGAGTCCCTGCACGGTGTGCGCGTCATCCGGTCGTTCGGGCGGGTGCCCTACTCCTTCCAGGGCTTCGACCGCCGGTCGGTGCGCCTCCGCGACGCCGGCGTCGACCGGATGCGGATCGCCTCGGTCCTGTGGCCGCTGCTCGAGGTGTTCCCGTCCCTGCTGCTCGTCTTGGTGCTCGGCGGGTCCGCGGTCGCCGCCGCCAACGGGTTGCTCACCCTCGGCGAGGTCGTGTCGTTCGTCACGCTGCTGCTCTCGCTCGCCTGGCCGGTCGGCTCGCTCGGCTTCCTCCTGTCGTTCATGCGCGAGGCGCAGACGGCGGCGGACCGCGTCTGCGAGGTCTTCGACGCGCCGATCACCATCGAGTCGGGGGAGAGGAGGATCCAGGATCCACGGGGAGCGGTCTCCCTGCGCGACGTCTCCTTCCGGTTCGACGACGCCACCGAGCCGACGCTCAGCGGGCTGGACCTCGACATCGCGCCCGGCGAGACGATCGCGCTGGTCGGCGGGACGGGCTCCGGCAAGTCCACAGTCGTGTCGCTCATCCCGCGCCTGCAGGACGTCACCGGCGGCGCGGTCCTCCTCGACGGCGTGGACGTCCGCGATCTCGACCTCGTCCAACTGCGCTCCCTCGTCGCCACCGCCTTCGAGGACCCCATTCTGTTCTCCATGTCGGCCAGGGAAAACCTCACCCTCGGGCGGCCCGACGCCACGGACCGCGATATCGACGAGGCGTTGCGCATCGCCTCGGCCGGCTTCGTCCACGACCTGCCCTGGGGCCTCGACACCCGCCTCGGCGAGCAGGGCCTCAGCCTGTCGGGCGGCCAGCGCCAGCGGCTCGCGCTCGCCAGGGCGATCCTGGTCCGGCCCAAGGTCCTCGTCCTCGACGACACCCTCAGCGCCCTCGACATCCACACCGAGGCCGAGGTCGAGGCCGCGCTCAAGTCGGCCCTCAAGGGCGTGACGGGCCTGGTGGTGGCGCACCGGGCGTCGACGGTGCTGCTCGCGGACCGGGTCGCGATGCTCGTGGCGGGGCGCATCGCCCACGTCGGCACGCACCACGACCTGCTGGCCACCGTGCCCGAATACCGCGAACTCCTCTCGGCCGACTACAGCATCGAGCCGGAACTCGCCGAGGAGGAGGCACGGTGACCGACCAGCAGGACCGGGCCCTCGAGGACTGGCGGGGCGTCAAGCAGGAGATCGTCGAGGAGACCGACGCCACAGTCGCCCTCCGGCCGGCCAGCCGCAGGCTCCTGGCGGACCTCGTGCGGCCCTACCACCGCTGGGGTGCTGTGCTCGTGGTGGTGGTGATCCTCGAGTCCGTCGCCAGGCTGGGGATCCCGGTACTCGTCCAGCGGGTGCTGGACAACGGCATCCCCGACCTGCAGACCGGCACCACCTCCACCCTGACGACGCTGCTGGCCGTGATGGTCGCCGCGATCGTCGTCCAGGCAACGTGCCGCGCGTTCTTCCTCAGGCGCTCCGGCATCATCGGCAACGAACTCCTCCTGACGCTGCGCCGCCGCCTGTATCGCCAGTTCCAGCGTCTCAGCGTCGGGTTCCACGACCGCTACACGTCCGGCCGCGCGGTCAGCCGCATGACCAGCGATGTCGAGGCGGTCCAGGAACTGGTCCTGCAGGGTCTCGACGTCGTGGTCGCGGCGCTGCTGACCATCGTCGGGTCCACGGTCATCCTTCTCCTGCTGGACTGGCGTCTGGCGCTCGTCGCGTTCGCCACCTACCCGCTGCTGTGGTTCCTCATGCGCTGGTTCACACGGGCCGCGACCCGGGCCTTCCGGCACGTGCGGACGCTGTCGGCGGTCGTGATCGTCCAGTTCATCGAGACCATGACCGGGATCAAAGCGGTGCAGGCTTTCCGCCGCGAGCCGCGTTCCCGGGACCTCTACGAAGCGGTGGCCCTGCGCTACCGCGACGCCAACACCAGGGCGCTGCGCGTGTTCGCCCGAGCGATGCCGGGGATCCAGTTCATCGGCCACGTCGGCATCGTGGTGGTCGTCGCAGTCGGCGGCTTCATGGCCCTCAACGGGCAGCTGACGGTCGGGACGCTGGCGGCGTTCGTGTTGTACGTGCGGATGTTCTTCGACCCCATGCAGGACATCGGCCAGTTCATCTCGTCGCTGCAGTCCGCGCTCACCGCGCTCGAGAAGATCGCCGGCGTGATGGACGAGGAGCCCGACGTGCATGACCCGGAGCACCCCGTCGAGCTGCCGGAGGCCCGCGGGGGCGTGGCGTTCGACGGCGTCGGCTTCTCCTATGTGGAGGGCGTCCCGGTCCTGCCCGAGTTGGACCTCGACATCCCGGCCGGGCAGACACTCGCGCTCGTGGGCACCACCGGCGCGGGCAAGACGACCATCGCCAAGCTCGTCGCACGGTTCTACGACCCGCAGCGCGGCGCCGTCCAGCTCGACGGCGTGGATCTGCGCGACCTCGACGACGCCACCCTGCGGCGCCACGTGACGCTGCTGACGCAGGAGAACTTCATCTTCGCGGGGTCCATCGCCGACAACATCGCGTTCGGCAGGCCGGACGCCACCCGCGAGGAGATCGTCGCCGCGGCCAGGGCGGTGGGCGCCCACCCGTTCATCGCCGGCATGGAGAAGGGCTATGACACCGACACCGGCAAACGCGGCTCCCGGCTCTCGGCTGGGCAGCGCCAGCTCGTCGCGTTCGCCCGCGTCGTCCTGGCGGACCCGCGGGTGGTGATCCTTGACGAGGCCACGTCGTCGCTCGACGTGCCGACGGAGCGGATCGTGCAACGCGCGCTGGCCACCATCCTCGCGGACCGCACGGCCATCATCATCGCCCACCGCCTGTCGACGGTCGAGGTGGCCGACCGCGTCGTGGTCCTGCAGCACGGCCGCATCGTCGAGGACGGCCCGCCCGAGGTTCTGGTCGCCGGCGGTGGTCGCTACGCGGACCTGCACCGGGCCTGGCTGGCGTCGCTGGCCTGATACCCCGAGCCGGGTCCGGCCTCGCCTTCCGGGACGGGCCCGGTTCGCATCCTGCGACGGAACCGCCTATAGTTGGGCAGACCGGTACCAGGTTGCCAAGGCCGAAGCGCGCTCAAAAGGCGGCATCGGCGGGGCGTCGGGGCCGGTGAAGGGTAGTAGCTCAACTGGCAGAGCAGCGGTCTCCAAAACCGCAGGTTGGGGGTTCGAGTCCCTCCTGCCCTGCTAGGTGCCCGTCAAGCTCCGGACACCTCGCAAGCCTGCCGTCCGCCCGGACGGTGAGGCGTTTTGTTTGTCGAGCGAAGGGAAAGTTCAGCGTGAGCGACAAGTCGCGCGACGCGGAGCAGGGTGACGCCTTCGACGCGAACGACGAGGGCAACGAACCCGGGCAGGAGAACCGCGATGACGCCGTCATCGCCGACCTGGAGCGCGACCTGACCCCCGAGGAACAGGACGCCGCCGAGGCCGACGAGGCACCGGCCCAGATCACACGCCGTACCGCCAAGGCGCCAGTGCGCAAGGGCGCACCCACCCGTAAGAGGAACGCCGCGGCGCCCGCCGACGAGCACGACCCGTACGCGGCGAAGAACCCGGCGGAGTTCGTCGGACAGTCCGTCGGCGAGCTCAAGAAGGTCGTGTGGCCCACCTGGCCGCAGCTCGTGGTGATGTTCAGCGCCGTCCTGGTGTTCGTCCTCATCATGATCGCGATCGTGGGTCTGCTGGACATGGGCTTCGGCTGGGCACTTCTGAGGATCTTTGGGAGCAACTGATGACCGACTCTGACAACAACGACAACGACTTCGAGATCGACCTGGGCGCACTCGAGGAGACCTCCGGCGACGACGTCGAGATCGACCTCGGTGCCCTGTCGGGCGATGAGCCCGAGGAGGAGTCCCCGCTCCTGCTGGACGTCGAGGAGCAGGAGGAGGCCGAGGAGGCCGCCGCCGAGACCGAGGACGCCGTTGAGGCCGCGCTCGCGGAGCTCCGCGAGGAACTGGAGTCCAAGTGGGGTGACTGGTACGTCATCCACACCTACTCCGGCATGGAGAACCGCGTGAAGCAGAACGTGGACTCCCGCGCGCAGAGCCTCAACATGGAGGACTACGTCTTCGAAACGGTCGTCCCCACCGAGGAAGTCGTCGAGATCCGCAACAACGCCCGCAAGACGGTGACGCGCTGCGTGCTTCCCGGCTACGTCCTCGTCCGCATGGACCTCACCGACGACTCCTGGAGCCTCGTGCGCCAGACCCCGTCGGTCACGGGCTTCGTCGGTCACGGGCAGCAGCCCGTTCCGCTCTCGATCGACGAGGTCATCAAGATGCTCACCCCGTCGGTCGTCGCGAAGGTCAATGCGACCCAGGCCGGCGAGGCGGCTGCCCGCCGCAGCAAGAAGGTGGAGGTCGTGGACTTCGCCGTGGGCGACTCGGTGATGATCACCGACGGTCCGTTCACCGGCGTGCACGCGACGATCACCGAACTCAACACCAATTCACGTCGGCTCATCGCGCTGGTCGAGATCCTCGGGCGGGAGACCCCCGTCGACCTCGAGTTCCGGCAAGTCGAGAAGGTCGTCTAAGATAGTGCGTTGCGCCCGGATGCGGGCGCAACCATCCAACAGGTAAAGGACCCACCCATGCCTCCCAAGAAGAAGGTCGCGGCCCTCGTCAAGGTCGCCCTGCAGGCCGGCTCCGCCACGCCTGCGCCGCCGGTCGGTACCGCGCTCGGTCCGCACGGCGTCAACATCATGGAGTTCGTCAAGGCATACAACGCCGCGACGGAGTCCCAGCGCGGCAACGTCATCCCCGTCGAGATCACCATCTACGAGGACCGCACGTTCACCTTCATCACGAAGACGCCGCCGGCCGCCGAGCTCATCAAGAAGGCCGCAGGCCTCAAGAGCGGCTCGTCGAACCCGCTGACGACGAAGGTCGGCAAGCTGACCCAGGACCAGGTGCGCGAGATCGCCACCACCAAGCTCCCGGATCTCAACGCCAACGATGTCGAGGCCGCCATGAAGATCATCGAGGGCACCGCGCGCTCGATGGGCGTCACGGTCGACTGACCACCCGAACCACACACCCTGGCAGGGGAGTGCTCCCCACACCAGAACTGGTTGACCGGCTCGAGAGGCCGGCATACACGAAGGAACCAGCATGAAGCACAGTAAGTCCTACCGCGGCGCCGCTGACAAGCGGAACGAGTCGCAGGCGTACAGCCCCGAAGAGGCGCTCCGCCTCATCAAGCAGATGGCGTCGGCCAAGTTCGACGAGACCATTGAGGTCGCCGTCCGGCTCGGCGTCGATCCCCGCAAGGCGGACCAGATGGTCCGCGGCACGGTCAACCTTCCGCACGGCACTGGCAAGACGGCACGGGTCCTCGTCTTCGCCGGTGGCGACAAGGCTGAGGCCGCGCGCGCCGCGGGCGCCGACGAGGTCGGCACCGACGAGCTCATCGCAAAGGTCGCCGGCGGCTACCTCGATTTCGACGCCGTCGTCGCTACCCCCGACCTCATGGGCAAGGTCGGCCGCCTTGGCCGCGTCCTGGGCCCCCGTGGCCTGATGCCCAACCCGAAGACCGGCACGGTGACCATGGACGTCGCCAAGGCCGTCGGGGACATCAAGGGCGGCAAGATCGAGTTCCGCGTCGACCGCCACGCCAACCTGCAGTACATCATCGGCAAGGCCTCCTTCACCGAGGAGCAGCTGACGGCGAACTACTACTCTGTGGTCGACGAGATCATGCGACTCAAGCCGTCGGCCTCGAAGGGTCGCTACCTGCGCAAGATCGCCGTCTCGGCGACGATGAGCCCGAGCGTCCTGGTCGACACCGCCGCGGTCAAGCCGGCCGAGGCCTGACAGGCACGACGTTTCCGCGTGGGCGGGGAGGTACCGGAAGGTGCCGCCCCGCCCACGTCGCATTTCCGGGGAGGAGTCGCGCGTGAGGGTGCTGCTGACCGCGTTCGAACCGTTCGGCGGTGACGGTGTCAACGCCAGCGCCGACGCCGCCGCGCTGGTGGCCCGCGGCTGGGACCATCCCGCGGCGGAACTGGTGACGGTGGTCCTGCCGGTGTCGTTCGGCGGGGCACCCCGGCGGCTCGACGCCGCGATCGCCGAGCACTCGCCGGACGTCGTCGTCTGCCTCGGCGAGGCCGGCGGGCGCACGTCGGTCACACCGGAGCTGCGCGCCGCCCCACTGGCCGACGCCCGCATCCCCGACAACGACGGTGACCAGCCCCGCGACCGGCCCCTGGACGACGTGGAGGGCCACCTCGGGTCGCGCGTCGACGCGGAGGCGCTGGCCGAGGCCATCCGGGCCTCCGGGGTTCCGGCCGACGTCTCCGGTGACGCGGGCCGCTTCGTGTGCAACGCGGTCTTCCGGGCGGCCCTCACCCGGTTCGCCGGGCCGGCCTGCTTCATCCACGTCCCGGCCGTCAGGCAGGCGGGCCCGGCGCTCGTCGGCGCCGAGACCGATCCCGGGGTTGCGCCCGCCTCCGCACCGCTGACCATCGACGATCTCGCGGTCGCCGTCGAGGCCGTGATCCTCGCCGTGGCAGCGCGCTGACCCGACCCCGGGGCAGGATGGGGAACATGGGCAGCGTCGACCTCCACCGCGACGGCGGCATCGCCGTCATCACCCTGAGCAATCCCGCCAAGCGCAACGCGATGACCGATCCGATGTGGCGCCGCGTGCCTGAGATCATGCGGGAGATCGACGCGGACCCGGCCGTCGCCGTCACCGTCATCACCGGCGCGGGGCAGGTGTTCTGCGCCGGATCCGACATCGGCGGCCTCGACGACCTCAACCACGCCGAATACCCGATCGCCGCCGAACTCGCGCTCGCGAACAGCCCGAAACCCGTGATCGCGGCCATCGAGGGGCCGTGCTTCGGCGGGGGAGTGGAGCTCGCCGTCGGCTGCGACATCCGGGTGGCCGCCTCGGACGCCACCTTCGCGGTGCCCCCGGCCACGCTCGGCATCGTCTATCCGGTGTCTGCGACGCAGCGCATGATCAACCTCATGGGGCCGGCCGTCACCAAGGAGATGCTCTTCACGGCCGCCCGGCTCGACGCGCGGCGAGCGCTCGACGTCGGCCTGGTCAACCGGTTGGTGGAGCCCGGAAGGGCGCTGACGGAGGCGATGCGGATGGCCGAACGCATGGCGGGGCTGTCGCAGCTGACGCTGCGCGCCTCCAAGGAGATCGTCGACGGCCTCGTCGCCCGCGACCTCGACGCCGAGACCGCCATCGGCTGGGTGCAGCGCGCCGCGACGTCACCGGACCGGCCCGAGGGGATGGCGGCCTTCCGGGAGCGCCGGGCGCCGAAGTTCACCTGGCGCCCCGACTGAGGTCCGTCGTCAGAGGACCTTGTCGAAGAAGTCCCTGGTCCGCGCCTCCCGCGGGGCGTCGATGACCTGCGCCGGGGTACCCTGCTCGACGATCACGCCGTCGTCCATGAACACGACGTTGTCGGCCACCTCGCGGGCGAAGCCCACCTCGTGCGTGACGACGATCATGGTCATGCCGCTGGCGGCCAGCGACTTCATGACCGCCAGCACCTCGCCGACCAGCTCCGGGTCGAGCGCCGACGTCGGCTCGTCGAAGAGCATGAGGTCCGGCTCCATGGCCAGTGCCCGCGCGATCGCCACGCGCTGCTGCTGACCGCCGGACAGCTGCGACGGGTAGTGGTCCGCCCTGTCCGACAGGCCGACGCGCTCCAGCTGCTCGCGGGCGATGCGCTCCGCGGCCGCCTTGTCGAGCCGGCGCACCTGCCGGGGCGCCTCCATCACGTTCTCGAGCGCCGTCATGTGCGGGAAGAGATTGAACCGCTGGAAGACCATCCCGACCTTGGAGCGCTGGCGGGCGATCTCCTTGTCGCTGAGGCGGTGGAGGCGGCCACGGACCTCCTTGAGCCCCATGAGTTCGCCGTCGACGAACATGCGCCCGGCACTGATCTGTTCGAGCTCGTTGATGCAGCGGATCAGGGTGGACTTGCCGGAGCCGGAGGGGCCGAGGACGACGCACACCTCACCCTGCTCGACGGTCAGATCGACGCCCTTGAGCACGTGCAGATCGCCGAACAGCTTGTGCACGCCCTTCGCTTCGACCATGGCGGTCACGGTGTCACCTCCGCGTTGGGATCAGGGTGGACGGTCCCCGAGGCGAGGATGGCCCGCTGGCGCTTCGACATGCCCTTGACCGGCTTGGTGCGCACGGTGCCCTCGGTGTCGAAGCCGCGCCCGTAGTAGGCCTCGAGGAAGTGCTGACCAACCATGAGGATGCTGGTGATCACCAGGTAGTAGATCGCGGCGACGATGAGCAGCGGGATGGGCAGGAAGTTCCGGTTGCCGATGGCGTTGGTCACGAACGTCAGCTCGAGGGTGAACGGCACGGCCAGCACCAGCGACGTGGTCTTCAGCATCGAGATGGTCTCGTTGCCCGTGGGCGGGACGATGACCCGCATGGCCTGCGGGATGACGATGCGCCGCAGGGTGGTGGACCGCTTCATGCCGAGCGCGGTCGACGCCTCCCACTGGCCCTTGTCGACCGAGTTGAGGCCCGAGCGCACGATCTCGGAGAGGTAGGCGCCCTCGTTGAGGCCCAGGCCGAGGACGGCGGCCACGCCGGCGTTGATGACGTCCTGGGTGTCGAACACGAACCACTCGGGGCCGAACGGGATGCCGAGGCTGAGCTTGGGGTACAGCACCGGCAGCAGGCCCCAGAACACCAGCTGGGTGTAGATCGGGGTGCCGCGGAAGAACCAGATGTAGACCCAGGACACGCCCCGGAGGATGGGGTTGGTGCCCATCCGCATGATGGCGGTGGTGATGGCCAGGGTGATGCCGAGCAGCATTGCCCCGACCGTGAGCAGCAGCGTCCAGCCGAGCGCCGAGACGACCCGCGGATCGAACAGGAACTCCGCCACCACGTCCCAGTGGTAGTTGGGGTTCGTCAGCAGCCCGTTGACCAGCATGGCCACGAGCACGACGACGATGCCCGCCCAGATCCACAGGCTGGGCCTGGGGACGGGGCGGGCGTGGATCAGCTCCGGCGTCGGCTGGGGCATGATCAGCTCTGCGGGTAGACCACGGCCTCGTCGAGCGCCGCGCCCTCGGCGCCCCAGTTGGCCAGGATGGCCTCCCAGGTACCGTCGTCCATGAGCTGCTGAACGGCCGCCTGTATGGCCGCGGTCAGCTCCTCGTCGTCCTGCGCCACGACGATGCCCTGCGGCAGCGCGTCGCGGACCCCGCCGACGATCTGCAGCTGTTCGCCGGTGAGCGCCACCGCGTACAGGGCGACGGTCGAGTCGGCGTAGAACGCGCCGACCTTGCCGCCGACGAGGTTGGTGGTGACGTCGGACTGCGTTGCGTAGGAGAGGATCTCGATCTCCTCGAGGCCGGCGTCGACGCAGCCGTCGTTGAAGGCGGCGAGCTCCTCCTCCTGCCAGGTGCCGGTCTGGACGCCGATGGTGGCGCCGCACACGCTCTCGGGGTCGATGCCGTCGGGGTTGCCGGTGCGGACCGCGTAGCTGGAGCCCACCGAAATGTAGGAGATCATGTTGTAGTTGGCGGTGCGCTCGTCGGTGATCGTGAACGACGAGATGCCGATGTCGTACAGGCTGCCGATGCCGGGCAGCAGCGACGCGAACTCGCCGTCGATGACCTCGGTCTCGACGCCGAGCACGCGGCCGATGGCCTTGCCCAGGTCCACGTCGTAGCCGATGGCGGTGGTGAGGTCCTCGGCGCGGAACTCGGCGGGCGCGTAGTCGATGGCTGCACCGATGTTCAGGACGCCGCGATCGGCGATCTCGGCCGGCAGGAGCGCGGCGATGTCGTCCACCTTCTCCACGCCGGAGACGTCGTAGCTGAGGTCGGTGTCCGACATCGTGGCGGCGCCGGACTCCGAGGCACCGGAGGTGGCACCGCTGTCGCTGGTCGAGGCGTCGTCGGACGGGGAGCTGCAGGCGGTCAGGGCGAGGCCGGCGACGAGGCCGACGGCGAGGATGCGACGCATGGATGGTCCTTTTCAGAATGCGTGTCTTACAGTGTCAAGAGAGTAGTGCACGCGCTTCCAGGGCCCGTCCCCGGGCGGCGCGGCGTGAGTCGCAGCCGGCCGCGGTGACGGCGATTTGGGGGAGCGCCCCCGCATCGGTATAGTTGCCCGAGCCGAAGACCGCAGGTGGCTTCCCAGCCATAACGCCGCATGGCACCCGCGCAGGTGAACGTGAGAGATTCCGGTTCAGTGGACCGTTTCGCCCCGCGCCGCCGGCGTCGGGGCGTTTTTGTTGTGTGCGGTCCCGGCCCTCGATCCGACCGGCCGGTCGGGTGGAGGTGAACAGACCGGAAGGAGACCACATGGCGAGGTCGGACAAGACTGCCAAGGTCGCGGAGCTGAAGGAAGCCTTCAGCGAGTCCGCGGCGGTAGTGCTTACCGAGTACCGCGGTCTCACCGTCAAGGATCTTCAGGACCTCCGTCGATCCCTCGGTGAGAACGCCACCTACGCCGTTGCGAAGAACACCCTGACGGCGATCGCGGCCAAGGACGCCGGCATCGAGGGGATCGAGGATTCCCTGAACGGCCCCACGGCTCTCGCGTTCGTCAGCGGTGACGTCGCCGCCGCCACCAAGGGGCTGCGTGACTTCGCAAAGGCCAATCCGTCCCTGGCAATCAAGGGTGGCGTCCTCGAGGGCAGGTTCCTCGACGCCAAGGCAGTCCTCAAGCTGGCCGACCTCGAATCCCGCGAGGTCCTTCTCTCGAAGATGGCCGGCGCGATGCAGGCCAACCTGTCGAAGGCCGCCTTCATGCTCAACGCCCCGCTTTCGCAGGGTGCGCGCGTGTTCGGCGCTCTGCAGTCCGCTGCAGAGGCCAACCCCTCCCTGATCGGTGGTGCCGGCTCCGCGCCTGCCGCCGACGCCAAGGACGAGACCCCCGCCGCCGAGGCGGCCCCCGAAGCAGCGCCCGCTGCGGAGTGATCCGTTGCAGCGTCCGCTGCGATCACACAACTTTTGAATGAAAGGAACGCCCAACATGGCGAAGCTCACCAACGACGAGCTCCTTGATGCCTTCAAGGAGATGACCCTTCTCGAGCTCTCCGAGTTCGTCAAGCTGTTCGAGGACGCCTTCGGCGTCACCGCCGCCGCCCCGGTCGCGGTTGCCGCTGCCGCCCCGGCCGCCGGTGGCGACGACGCCGGTGCCGCCGAGGAGGCCGGCTCCGACAAGGTCGACGTCATCCTCACCTCCGGTGGCGACAAGAAGATCGCCGTCATCAAGGAGGTGCGCGCGCTCACCTCGCTCGGCCTCAAGGAGGCCAAGGACCTCGTCGAGGGCGCCCCGAAGCCCGTCCTCGAGCAGGTCGACAAGGAGACCGCGGACAAGGCCAAGGAGGCCCTCGAGGCCGCCGGCGGCTCCGTCGAGTTCAAGTGATCTGACCCCACGGTCGAATCACGCCGCGGCCCGTCCCCGTCAGGGGGCGGGCCGCGGTTCCGTTCCTGGACGTGGGGCGGGGTTGCGGCCCGGCGCGGTCGCTGTATCATCATCGCCAACGGTCAACGACGACCGGCTGGCACCGCAGGGCCCGGGCTCGGCCTGCGGTAGTTGCTGTCTTGCCAGGATTGCCCTATAGTAGTTGTTTGCCCTGCTATGCGCTGTACCCGTTGATTGACACGGGCGCTTCGTTGCGCAGTAAACAGCTTCAAGCGTTCTTGGAAGGACCGTATCTTGGCCGCCTCGCGCTCTGCGTTGAAGAACTCCAATGTCGTCTCGTCCACTGGCCGAATCTCTTTCGCCAAGATTCATGAGCCACTCGAGGTTCCGAACCTCCTGGACCTGCAGATCGACTCCTACAACTGGCTGATCGGGAACGACATCTGGAAGCGCAAGGTGGAGGAGCAGCTGGCCGCCGGCCGCACCGACGTCAACACGCGCTCGGGTCTCGAGGAGATCTTCGAGGAGATCTCTCCCATCGAGGACTTCAACGAGACCATGTCGCTGTCGTTCCGCGATCACCGGTTCGAGAGCCCCAAGTGGACGATCGAGGAGTGCAAGGACCGCGACGTCACCTACGCCGCCCCGCTCTTCGTGACGGCCGAGTTCGTCAACAACGACACCGGTGAGATCAAGAGCCAGACCGTCTTCATCGGCGACTTCCCGCTGATGACCGACCGCGGCACCTTCGTCATCAACGGCACCGAGCGCGTCGTCGTGTCCCAGCTGGTGCGTTCCCCGGGCGTCTACTTCGAGCAGACCCCCGACAAGACGTCCGACAAGGACATCTTCTCCGCCAAGTTCATCCCGTCGCGCGGCGCGTGGCTGGAGTTCGAGATCGACAAGCGCGACATGGTCTTCGTGCGCCTCGACCGCAAGCGCAAGCAGAACGTCACCGTGCTGCTCAAGGCGCTCGGCTGGAGCGAGGACCGGATCCTCGAGGAACTCGGCGAGTACGAGTCGATCCGCCTGACCCTCGAGAAGGACACCGTCAAGACGCAGGACGAGGCCCTCCTCGACATCTACCGCAAGCTTCGCCCGGGCGAGCCCCCGGCCCGCGACGCCGCCCAGGCCCTGATCGAGAACTACTACTTCAACCCGAAGCGGTACGACCTCGCCAAGGTCGGCCGGTACAAGATCAACAAGAAGCTCGGCGTCGACCAGCCGTTCGACCAGCAGGTCCTCACCAACGACGACATCGCGGCCGCCATCCGCTACGTCGCGGCGCTCCACGAGCGCCGCGAGATGCTGGGCGACGTCCTCGTCGAGGCCGACGACATCGACCACTTCGGCAACCGTCGCCTCCGCACCGTCGGCGAGCTGATCCAGAACCAGCTCCGCACCGGCCTCGGCCGCATGGAGCGCGTCGTGCGCGACCGCATGACCACGCAGGACATCGAGGCGATCACGCCGCAGACGCTGATCAACATCCGGCCCGTCACCGCGGCGCTCAAGGAGTTCTTCGGCACCTCGCAGCTGTCGCAGTTCATGGACCAGAACAACCCGCTCGCCGGCCTGACGCACAAGCGTCGCCTCTCGGCGCTCGGCCCCGGCGGTCTGTCCCGTGACCGCGCCGGCATGGAGGTCCGCGACGTCCACCCGTCGCACTACGGCCGCATGTGCCCCATCGAGACCCCTGAAGGCCCCAACATCGGCCTCATCGGCTCGCTCGCCTCCTTCGGCCGCGTCAACGCCTTCGGCTTCATCGAGACGCCGTACCGCAAGGTCGTCGAGGGTCGGGTCACCGACGAGGTCGTGTACCTCACCGCCGACGAGGAGGACCGCTACTCCATCGCCCAGGCCAACGCCGTGGTCGACGAGAACGGACACCTCGCCGAGGACCGCGTCCTCGTGCGCATCAAGCACGGCGACGTCGACACCATCCCGCGCGACGACGTCGAGTACATGGACGTGTCGCCCCGCCAGATGGTGTCGGTGGCCACCGCGCTGATCCCGTTCCTCGAGCACGACGACGCGTCCCGCGCGCTCATGGGCGCCAACATGCAGCGCCAGGCCGTGCCGCTGCTGCAGAGCGAGTCGCCCTTCGTCGGCACCGGCATGGAGTACCGCGCGGCCGTCGACGTCGGCGACGTCACCCTGGCCAAGAAGCCGGGCGTCGTGCAGTCCGTGTCCGCGGACATCATCGAGATCGCCAACGACGACGCGACCTACCAGTCGTACCGCCTGGAGAAGTTCGTCCGCTCCAACGCCGGCACCTGCATCAACCAGCGCCCGCTGGTGTACCCCGGTCAGCGCGTCGAGGTCGGCACCCCGCTCGCCGACGGCCCCTGCACCGACCAGGGCGAGCTCGCGCTCGGCAAGAACCTGCTCGTGGCGTTCATGCCGTGGGAAGGCCTCAACTACGAGGACGCGATCATCCTGTCGCAGCGCATCGTGCAGGACGACGTCCTCACCTCGATCCACATCGAGGAGCACGAGGTCGACGCCCGCGACACGAAGCTGGGCGCCGAGGAGATCACGCGTGAGATCCCCAACGTCTCCGACGAGATGCTGGCGGACCTCGACGAGCGCGGCATCGTGCGCATCGGCGCCGAGGTCTCGGCCGGCGACATCCTCGTCGGCAAGGTCACCCCGAAGGGCGAGACCGAGCTGACCCCCGAGGAGCGCCTGCTGCGCGCCATCTTCGGCGAGAAGGCCCGCGAGGTCCGCGACACCTCCCTCAAGGTGCCCCACGGCGAGTCCGGCACCGTCATCGGCGTGCGCGTGTTCAACCGTGAGGACGACGACGAGCTGCCCCCCGGCGTGAACCAGCTGGTGCGCGTGCACGTCGCCCAGAAGCGCAAGATCTCCGACGGCGACAAGCTCGCCGGCCGCCACGGCAACAAGGGCGTCATCTCGAAGATCCTGCCCGTCGAGGACATGCCGTTCCTCGAGGACGGCACCCCCGTCGACATCGTGCTCAACCCGCTGGGCGTGCCCTCCCGCATGAACGTCGGGCAGGTGCTGGAGAACCACCTCGGGTGGATCGCCAAGACCGGCTGGGACATCACCGGTGTCCAGGAGGCCTGGGCCGAGCGGCTCCAGGAGCTCGGCCTCGGCCGCGTGGAGGGCGACTCGAAGCTCGCCACCCCGGTGTTCGACGGCGCGAGCGAGGCGGAGATCAGTGGTCTGCTGGCCCACTCCCTCGAGACCCGCGACGGCGACCGGCTGATCGGCGAGGGTGGCAAGGCCCGCCTGTTCGACGGTCGCACCGGTGAGATGTACCCGGAGCGGATCGGCGTCGGCTACATGTACATGCTGAAGCTGCACCACCTGGTCGACGACAAGATCCACGCGCGTTCGACCGGCCCGTACTCGATGATCACGCAGCAGCCGCTTGGCGGTAAGGCCCAGTTCGGCGGCCAGCGGTTCGGCGAGATGGAGGTGTGGGCCCTCGAGGCCTACGGCGCCGCATGGGCTCTCCAGGAGCTGCTGACGATCAAGTCGGACGACGTTCCCGGCCGTGTGAAGGTCTACGAGGCCATCGTCAAGGGCGAGAACATCCCCGAGCCCGGCATCCCGGAGTCGTTCAAGGTCCTGGTCAAGGAGATGAAGTCCCTCTGCCTCAACGTGGACGTCCTCTCCGACGACGGCCGCATCATCGACCTGCGCGAGACCGAGGACGACATCCGCACCGCCGAGGACTTCGGCATCGACCTCGGCCGCCGCCCCGGCAGCGACACCTTCATGGACGTCGGCGAAGTCTGAGTGTTGCGCTCAGTCATCACCGGGTCACGCACCCGGACCAACAACTCAGACTCACACACGAATCGGCACCTGCGCGCGACGGCGTAGGGGAAAGAGAAGAAAACGTGCTGGACGTGAACTTCTACGATGAACTGCGGATCGGTCTCGCGAGCGCCGACCAGATCCGTGAGTGGTCGCACGGCGAGGTCAAGAAGCCCGAGACCATCAACTACCGCACGCTCAAGCCCGAGCGCGACGGCCTCTTCTGCGAGAAGATCTTCGGTCCCACCCGGGACTGGGAGTGCTACTGCGGCAAGTACAAGCGCGTGCGCTTCAAGGGCATCATCTGCGAGCGCTGCGGCGTCGAGGTGACCCGCTCCAACGTGCGCCGCGAGCGCATGGGCCACATCGAGCTGGCCGCCCCCGTCACCCACATCTGGTACTTCAAGGGCGTCCCGAGCCGGCTGGGCTACCTGTTGGACATCGCCCCGAAGGACCTCGAGAAGGTCATCTACTTCGCGGCACACATGATCACCGCCGTCGACGAGGAGGCCCGCCACCGGGACCTCGCGTCGCTGCAGGCGAAGGTCGAGGTGGAAACCAAGCAGGTCACTGCCCGCCGCGACGCCGACATCGAGGCGCGGATGCGCAAGCTCGAGGAGGACCTCGCCCAGCTCGAGGAGGAGGGCGCCAAGGCCGACATCAAGCGCAAGGTGCGCGAGGCGGCCGAGAAGGAGGCCGGGCAGCTACGCACCCGCGCGCAGCGTCAGCTCGACCGCATCGACGAGGTGTGGCAGCGCTTCAAGGGCCTGAAGGTCCAGGATCTGGAGGGCGACGAGCTGCTGTACCGCGAGATGACCAAGCGTTTCGGCAAGTACTTCGAGGGTTCGATGGGCGCCGAGGCGATCCAGAAGCGCCTCCAGACCTTCGACCTGGCCGCCGAGTCGGTCAACCTGCGCGAGATCATCGCCAACGGCAAGGGCCAGCGCAAGACCCGCGCGCTCAAGCGCCTCAAGGTCGTCGCTTCCTTCCTGTCCGGTGGCAACGATCCGGCCGCGATGGTGCTCGATGCCGTCCCGGTCATCCCCCCGGACCTGCGCCCGATGGTGCAGCTCGACGGCGGCCGCTTCGCGACCTCCGACCTCAACGACCTGTACCGCCGCGTCATCAACCGCAATAACCGCCTGAAGCGGCTTCTGGATCTCGGCGCTCCCGAGATCATCGTCAACAACGAGAAGCGCATGCTGCAGGAGGCCGTCGACTCGTTGTTCGACAACGGCCGCCGCGGTCGCCCCGTCACCGGGCCGGGCAACCGCCCGCTCAAGTCCATCTCCGACATGCTCAAGGGCAAGCAGGGCCGGTTCCGCCAGAACCTGCTCGGCAAGCGCGTCGACTACTCGGGCCGTTCGGTCATCGTGGTCGGCCCGCAGCTCAAGCTGCACCAGTGCGGCCTGCCGAAGGCCATGGCGCTCGAGCTGTTCAAGCCGTTCGTCATGAAGCGCCTCGACGACCTCAACCACGCGCAGAACATCAAGGCCGCCAAGCGGATGGTCGAGCGCCAGCGTCCCGTGGTGTGGGACGTCCTCGAAGAGGTCATCACCGAGCATCCGGTCCTGCTGAACCGTGCACCCACGCTGCACCGCCTCGGCATCCAGGCGTTCGAGCCGCAGCTCATCGAGGGCAAGGCCATCCAGATCCACCCGCTCGTGTGCACCGCGTTCAACGCGGACTTCGACGGTGACCAGATGGCCGTCCACCTGCCGCTGTCGGCGGAGGCGCAGGCCGAGGCCCGCGTCCTCATGCTGTCGACCAACAACATCCTCAAGCCGGCCGACGGCCGTCCCGTGACCATGCCCACGCAGGACATGATCATCGGCCACTACTTCCTCACGTCGGAACGCGCCGGTGCGGGCGAGGGCCACGCCTACTCGTCCCTGTCCGAGGCCCTCATGGCCTTCGACCACGGCGAGCTGGCCATCGGTTCTAAGGTCAAGATCCGGCTGCGTGACGTCGTCGTCGAGGGCGTCGAGCCCCGGGCCGACGGCTCGATGCTGGTCGAGACGACGCTCGGCCGCGCCCTCTTCAACGAGGCGCTGCCCGCCGACTTCGGCTACGTCAACACCGTCGTGGGCAAGAAGGTCCTCGGCCGGATCATCAACGAGCTGGCCGAGCGGTACCCGAAGGTCGTCGTGGCCGAGGCGCTGGACAACCTCAAGAACATGGGCTTCAGGTGGGCGTCGCGGTCCGGCGTGACCGTGTCGATCTCCGACGTCCAGACCCCGCCACAGAAGGCCGAGATCCTCGGCGGCTACGAGCGCCGCGCCGCGAAGATCGACAAGCTCTACGAGCGCGGCACCGTGACGGAGGACGAGCGCCGCCAGGAGCTCATCGCCATCTGGACCGACGCGACGGCCGAGCTGACCGACGCGATGAAGGAGAACTTCACCGAGGAGAACCCCATCTTCATGATGGTGAACTCCGGCGCTCGAGGAAACATGACGCAGATGCGTCAGATCGCCGCCATGCGAGGCCTCGTGGCCAACCCGAAGGGCGACATCATCGCGCGTCCGATCAAGTCGAACTTCCGTGAGGGCCTGTCGGTTCTGGAGTACTTCATCTCCACCCACGGTGGTCGAAAGGGCCAGGCCGACACGGCGCTGCGCACCGCGGATTCCGGCTACCTGACCCGTCGACTCGTCGACGTCTCGCAGGACGTCATCATCCGCGAGGAGGACTGCGCCACCGAGCGCGGCCTGACCAAGACCATCGCGTCCTGGCTGAAGCCGGGCGTCGACGAGACCGGCAAGGCGGTCATGGTCGCGGCCGAGCCGTTCGAGGAGGGTGCGCACGTCGAGACCTCCGGCGACGTCGAGACCGCGGTCTACGCCCGCTCGCTGGCTGTGTCGGTCGCCGACGCCGAGGGCAACGTGCTGGTCGAGGCAGGCACCGACCTGGGCGACCTGGAGATCAAGCGGCTGGTCGAGGCCGGCGTCACGGAGGTGAAGGTCCGCTCGGTCCTCACCTGCGAGTCCGCCTTCGGCACCTGCGCCATGTGCTACGGCCGTTCGCTGGCCTCCGGCAAGACGGTGGACGTCGGCGAGGCCGTCGGCATCGTCGCTGCCCAGTCGATCGGTGAGCCCGGAACGCAGCTCACGATGCGTACCTTCCACACCGGTGGTGTGGCGGGCGACGACATCACGCAGGGTCTTCCGCGAGTCACGGAGCTCTTCGAGGCGCGTCAGCCCAAGGGCAAGGCGCCGATCGCCGAGGCAAGTGGCGTCGTCCGCATCGAGGACGGCGACCGCAGCCGCAAGATCGTCATCGTGCGTGACGACGGCGGCGAGGACCTCGAGTACCCGGTGGCGCGCCGCGCTCGCCTGGAGTTCGAGGACCACCACGGCCAGCGCATCCACATGCAGGACGGCGCCCGCGTGACCATCGGTCAGCAGCTGACCGCCGGCCAGGTGGATCCGCAGGACGTGCTGCGCGTGCGGGGTCTCCGCAAGGTTCAGGAGCACCTCGTGGAGGAGGTCCAGCGCGTGTACCGCACGCAGGGCGCCCCCATCCACGACAAGCACATCGAGATCATCATCCGCCAGATGCTGCGACGCGTGACGGTCATCGACTCGGGCGACACCACGATGATGCCCGGCGAGCTCGTCGACCGGTCCGTGTACGAGTCCTCGAACCGCAAGGCGCTCACCGAGGGCGGCAAGCCCGCGGAGGGCCGTCCGGTGCTCATGGGCATCACCAAGGCGTCGCTCGCGACGGACTCCTGGCTTTCGGCCGCCTCCTTCCAGGAGACGACCAAGGTCCTCACGGATGCCGCGATCCAGGGCAAGAGCGACTCGCTCGTCGGCCTCAAGGAGAACGTCATCCTCGGCAAGCTGATCCCGGCCGGCACCGGCCTGGACCGGTACCGCAACATCCGGGTGGAGCCCACCGAGGAGGCACGCGCCAGCGCCTACACGATGAGCTACGACCCCTACGACTACTCGTTCGGGTCCGACGTCGTCGGGCCGGCGGTTCCGCTGGACGAGATGGACTTCGGCGAGCTTCGCTGATCGTCCCAGGTCTACGGCGGGGTCCGGGCGCTGAAGCGCCCGGACCCCGCCGTTTTTGACCCTGCGGTGGGGCTGGAGTAATCTAGTCAGGCGTGCCCGAACGCTCGGGCTACTTGTGCGTGCGCTGGCTTGCAGATCGCTCTTGACGTTGCGGAGAGCGAGACGTGCGGAGTATCGCACGGCAGTGATCCATACCGCCGCCACCCGGGAAACGGTGACCTCGGGGGCGGGCTGGAGAAGCTGCGCCAGGGAAGACAAACGTACACAGACAACGAAGAAAGCGATACCAGCAGGTGCCAACTATTCAGCAGCTGGTCCGTAAGGGCCGGACGGACAAAGTCTCCAAGAACAAGACCCCCGCGCTCAAGGGCTCGCCCCAGCGCCGCGGCGTGTGCACCCGTGTGTACACCACCACGCCGAAGAAGCCGAACTCCGCGCTCCGCAAGGTCGCGCGCGTGCGTCTGAGCTCCGGCATCGAAGTCACCGCCTACATCCCCGGCGTCGGACACAACCTTCAGGAGCACTCGATGGTGCTCGTCCGCGGTGGCCGCGTGAAGGACCTCCCCGGCGTCCGCTACAAGATCATCCGTGGCGCGCTCGACACCCAGGGTGTCAAGAACCGCAAGCAGGCCCGCAGCCGCTACGGCGCGAAGAAGGAGAAGTAATGCCTCGTAAGGGTCCCGCCCCGAAGCGCCCGGTCCTCGTCGACCCGGTCTACGGCTCGCCGCTGGTCTCCCAGCTCGTCAGCAAGATCCTGCTCGACGGCAAGAAGACCGTCGCGCAGAGCATCGTCTACGACGCCCTCGAAGGCACCCGCGCCAAGACCGGCGTGGATCCGGTGCAGACGCTCAAGCGCGCGCTGGACAACGTCAAGCCGTCCGTCGAGGTCAAGTCCCGCCGCGTCGGCGGCGCCACCTACCAGGTGCCGATCGAGGTCAAGCCGGGCCGTCAGAACACGCTGGCCATGCGCTGGCTCGTCAGCTTCTCCCGCGCCCGCCGCGAGAAGACGATGACCGAGCGTCTGATGAACGAGATCCTCGACGCCTCCAACGGGCTCGGCGCTTCGGTGAAGCGTCGTGAGGACACCCACAAGATGGCCGAGGCGAACCGCGCCTTCGCGCACTACCGCTGGTGATTCGATGCCCCCGCGCCTTCGGGCCGGGGGCATCCACCTGCCCAACTTCTTAAGATCCACTTCCGAAGGGCTGCACAGTGATCGACCTGTCCAAGGTTCGCAACATCGGCATCATGGCGCACATCGACGCCGGCAAGACCACTACTACCGAGCGCATCCTGTTCTACACCGGCAAGACCTACAAGATCGGTGAGGTTCACGAGGGTGCCGCCACCATGGACTGGATGGAGCAGGAGCAGGAGCGCGGCATCACGATCACGTCGGCCGCGACGACCTGTTTCTGGGCCGACCACCAGATCAACATCATCGACACCCCCGGCCACGTCGACTTCACGGTCGAGGTCGAGCGCTCCCTGCGCGTGCTCGACGGCGCCGTCGCGGTGTTCGATGGTGTCGCCGGTGTCGAGCCGCAGTCGATGACCGTGTGGCGCCAGGCGACGAAGTACAACGTCCCGCGCATCTGCTACATCAACAAGCTGGACCGAACGGGTGCGTCGTTCGACTACTGCGTCAAGACGATCCGCGAGCGCCTGAACACCGACCCGGTGCTGCTGCAGCTCCCGATCGGCGCCGAGTCGGACTTCCTCGGTGTCGTCGACCTCGTCTACATGAAGGCGCTCACCTGGCGCGGCGAGACCAAGATGGGTGAGGACTACACCATCGAGGAGATCCCGGCCGATCTCAAGGAGGCCGCCGAGGCCGCGCACACGCAGCTGGTGGAGCGCGCCGCGGACGTCGACGACGAGATCATGGAGATGTACCTCGAGGGCGAGGAGCCGTCGCCCGAGCAGATCAAGAAGGCCATCCGCAAGGGCATCCTGGGCAACGAGTTCACTGCTGTGGTCTGCGGCACGTCGTTCAAGAACAAGGGCGTCCAGCCCCTGCTCGACGCCGTCATCGACTACCTTCCCTCGCCGATGGACGTTCCCGCCATCGACGGCTTCAAGCCGGGCAACGAGTCGGTCGAGCTGGAGCGTCACCCCGACGTCACCGAGCCGCTGTCCGCGCTCGCGTTCAAGATCGCGGCGGATCCGCACCTCGGCAAGCTGATCTTCGTGCGCGTCTACTCCGGTGTACTCAAGGCCGGTTCGCAGGTCCTCAACGCCACCAAGGGCAAGAAGGAGCGCATCGGCAAGATCTACCAGATGCACGCGAACAAGCGTGAGGAGATCGCCGAGATCGGCGCGGGCATGATCTGCGCGGTCATGGGCCTCAAGGACACCGCCACCGGTGAGACCCTGTGCGACCCGAACGACCCGATCATCCTCGAGTCGATGGAGTTCCCGAACCCCGTCATCGAGCAGGCCATCGAGCCCAAGACGAAGTCGGACCAGGAGAAGCTCTCCAATGCCATCCAGCGGCTGGCCGAGGAGGACCCGACCTTCCGCGTGCACACGGACGAGGACACGGGCCAGACCATCATCGCCGGCATGGGCGAGCTCCACCTCGACGTCCTGATCGACCGCATGAAGCGCGAGTTCAAGGTCGAGGCCAACATCGGCAAGCCCCAGGTGGCCTACCGCGAGACCCTGCGCCGCAAGGTCGAGAAGGTCGAGTACACGCACAAGAAGCAGACCGGTGGTTCGGGTCAGTTCGGCCGCGTCATCATCGACCTGGAGCCCACCGAGCCCGGCTCGGGCTACGAATTCGTCAACGCCGTCACCGGTGGCCGCATTCCCCGCGAGTACATCCCCGCGGTGGACCAGGGCATCAAGGAGGCCATGCAGTTCGGCGTGCTCGCCGGCTACCCGGTCGACAACATCAAGGTGACCCTCACCGACGGCGCGTACCACGACGTCGACTCCTCCGAGATGGCGTTCAAGCTCGCCGGTTCGCAGGCGTTCAAGGAGGCGGCCCGCAAGGCCGACCCGGCCATCCTGGAGCCCATGATGGCCGTCGAGGTCACGACGCCCGAGGACTACCTGGGCACCGTCATCGGCGACCTGAACGCCCGTCGCGGCCATGTCCAGTCCATGGACGAGCAGCACGGCAACCGCGTCGTGCGGGCCCTGGTGCCGCTGTCGGAGATGTTCGGCTACGTCGGCGACCTGCGCTCGAAGACCTCGGGCCAGGCGTCCTACTCGATGGAGTTCGACTCCTACGCCGAGACGCCCCGCAACATCTCCGAGGAGATCGTCGCGAAGGCGCGCGGCGGCGAGTGATCTGACGCACAATTGGCTCGGGCCGGTCGGGGACTCCCCGGTCGGCCCGAGTGCTTTCGGGGCAGCCTTCGCCATCGGTTTGACTGGGGGAGAGGCTCCGATACGATTAGGCAGGTATGCATCTGAGCAGTAGGCTCGGTTGCTGACCTCCGATCGAGGAAACAAACTAGAGACGCCCCGCACCCGGCGTGGCGATACCCCAAGAAGGAGCCCTCGTGGCAAAGGCCAAGTTTGAGCGGACCAAGCCGCACTGCAACATCGGCACCATCGGACACGTCGACCACGGCAAGACCACTCTGACCGCGGCGATCACGAAGGTGCTTCACGAAAAGCACCCCGAGTGGAACGCCGTGTCCGCGTTCGACATGATCGACAAGGCGCCCGAGGAGCGTCAGCGTGGTATCACGATCTCGATCGCTCACGTCGAGTACCAGACCGAGAAGCGTCACTACGCGCACGTCGACTGCCCCGGGCACGCCGACTACGTGAAGAACATGATCACCGGTGCGGCCCAGATGGACGGCGCCATCCTCGTTGTGGCCGCCACCGACGGCCCGATGGCCCAGACCCACGAGCACATCCTCCTGGCCCGCCAGGTGGGCGTTCCCGCCATCGTCGTCGCCCTCAACAAGTGCGACATGATCGACGAGGCCGATGCCGACCTCATCGACCTGGTCGAGATGGAGCTCCGCGAGATCCTCTCCGCCCAGGAGTTCGACGGCGACAACCTGCCGATCGTGCGCGTCGCGGCCTTCCCGGCCCTCAACGGCGACGAGAAGTGGGCCGACTCCATCATGGAGCTCATGGACGCGGTCGACGAGTACATCCCGCAGCCCGAGCGCGACACCGACAAGCCCTTCCTCATGCCCGTTGAGGACGTCTTCACGATCACCGGTCGTGGCACCGTCATCACCGGCCGCATCGAGCGCGGCATCGTCAAGACCGGCGACACCGTCGACCTGGTCGGCATCCGCGAGGAGAAGCAGACCTCGACCGTCACCGGTGTCGAGATGTTCCGCAAGATCCTCGACGAGGGTCGCGCGGGCGAGAACGTCGGCCTGCTGCTCCGCGGCACCAAGAAGGAGGACGTGGAGCGCGGCATGGTCGTCATCAAGCCGGGTTCGACCACCCCGCACACCGACTTCGAGGCCAACGTCTACGTCCTCACCAAGGACGAGGGCGGCCGCCACAAGCCGTTCTTCTCGAACTACTCGCCCCAGTTCTACTTCCGCACGACGGACGTGACCGGCGTCGTTCAGCTGCCGGCCGGCACCGAGATGGTCATGCCGGGTGACAACACCCAGATGACCGTTCACCTCAACAAGCCGATCGCCATGGAGGAGAACCTCAAGTTCGCCATCCGTGAGGGCGGCCGCACCGTCGGCGCCGGCAACGTGACCAAGATCATCAAGTGATCTAGGTCGCGCCAGCGACACATCCACGAGGGCCGTGCAGCATCTGCTGCACGGCCCTCGTGTCATGTCCGCCGCGGGGCACGGCGATGCGTGGGGCGGGCGCCGGGCGATAGGGTGTCGAGCCATGCTGCAGATCTCGCACGCTCCGCTGCCCGACGTGGACACCCTCACCGCCTACCGGATCTTCTGGCTCCGCAGCCGCGTGTTCATCGTCGAGCAGGACGTGCCGGAGCCGGACCTCGACGGCCGCGAGCTGGAGTCCGGGGCGTTCCTGGTCTGGGGGGAGCTCGAGGGCGACCCCGTCACGACGCTCCGGGTGCTCCGCGAGGGCGATGGCTGGGTGATCGGGCGCGTCGCCACGGACCTCGAGCATCGAAGCAAGGGGCTCGCGGCCCGCCTCATCCGCTACACGCTGGACCTTCTTGGCGACGCGCCCGTGGAACTGCACGCACAGGCGCACCTGCAGCGCTGGTACGCGGACCAGGGCTTCACCAGGGAGGGCGAGGTCTTCCTCGAGGCGGGCATCCCGCACGTCCTCATGCGCCGCGACACCTGAGGGTCAGCCGGAGATCAGCTCCGCTTCTGGATCGCGGCCCACTCGTCTCGGAGGCCGACCGTGCGGTGGAAGAGCATCGGGGTGTCGAGATCGGCGGCGAAGTAGCCGAGCCTCTCGAACTGCACCACCTCACCCGGGGTCGCGTCACGCAGCGCCGGCTCCACCTTGCACCCGGTGAGCAGCTCGCGCGAGTTCGGGTTGAGGTCGTCGAGTGGCTCCCCAGTGGCCTCCCCGGGTGCCTGGGCCGTGAACAGCCGGTCGTACAGCGCCACGGTGGCGTCCTCGGCGTGCGGGGCCGATACCCAGTGCATGGTCGACTTCACCTTGCGGCCGTCCGGGGCGTTGCCGCCGCGCGAGGCCGGATCATAGGTCGCCAGGACCTCGACGACGTTGCCGTCGGCGTCCTTGACCACGTCGGTGGCGGTGACCAGGAAGGCGCCGCGCAGCCGGACCTCGCGGCCGGGGGAGAGCCGGAAGTACTTGGGCGGAGGGACCTCGCGGAAGTCGTCCTGTTCGATCCACAGCTCGCCGGTGAAGGGGACCGCGCGGGTGCCGTCGTCGGACCGCTCCGGGTTGTTGGTGATGTCGAAGTACTCGACGACGGGGGCGCCGTCGTCATCGACCGGCCAGTTCGTGAGCCGCAGCTTCAGGGGCCGCAGGACCGCCATCCGCCGCTGCGCGTTGGCGTTGAGGTCGCGGCGGACGTAGCTCTCCAGTTCCTCGATGGCCTTGCGGGAGTTCGTGCGCGTCGTGCCGACCTCGCGGCAGAAGGCGCGCAGGGCCGCCGGCGGGTAGCCGCGGCGGCGCAGGCCACGCAGCGTCGGCATGCGCGGGTCGTCCCAGCCGTCGACCACGCCGTCCATCACCAGGGAGGCGAGGCGTCGCTTCGACGTGATGGTGTGGGTCAGCTCGAGGCGGGCGAACTCGTACTGGCGCGGCTGGTCCTCGACGTCGAGGTGGTCGAGGAACCAGTCGTACAGCGGACGGTGGGACTCGAACTCGAGCGTGCACAGCGAGTGCGTGGTGCCCTCGATGGCGTCGGACTGCCCGTGCGCCCAGTCGTAGGTGGGGTAGATCGGCCACGACGAGCCGGTGCGGTGGTGGTGCGCCCGGCGGATCCGGTACATGATCGGGTCGCGCAGCTGCATGTTCTCGTGGTTCATGTCGATCTTGGCCCGCAGGACCCTTGAGCCGTCCGGGAACTCGCCGGCCCGCATCCGCCGGAACAGGGCGAGGTTCTCCTCGGGGCTGCGGTCGCGGTAGGGGGAGTCGACGCCCGGCTTGCCGTAACCGCCGCGCCCGGCCGAGATCGCGTCGCCGTCCTGGTCGTCGACGTAGGCCAGGCCCTTGCCGATGAGCCACTCGGCCCACGTGTAGAGCTGCTCGAAGTAGTCCGAGGCGTAGCGCACGTCGGCGGGCTCGTAGCCCAGCCATTCGATGTCGGAGACGATGCCCTCGACGAAGCTGGTGTCCTCGGTCTCCGGGTTGGTGTCGTCGAGCCGGAGGATGCAGATGCCGCCGAAGTCCGCCGCGACGCCGAAGTCGACGACGATGGCCTTGGCGTGGCCGATGTGCAGGTAGCCGTTGGGCTCGGGTGGAAACCGGGTCTGGATCCGGCCGCCCCGCTTGCCTGCCGCGACGTCGGCCGAGACCGCGTCGTAGATGAAGTTCGAGGGCATGGCGGACGGCTCGGTCATGGCGGTAAATTAGCACGCCCTCATCGTCGGACCCGCAGTCAGCCTGCGCCGGTGAGGAGGTTGCCGAGCCCGAGGATGATGACCAGCGGCACGGCGAGGATCGCCACCAGGAGGAGGGCCAGGAGACCGGCCGCCGCGAACCAGTAGCGCACCGACGCGCGATGCACGAGTGCGCGATCCTCGATGGTGCGGTTGAGCAGCTTGATGTTCTTGCGGTTGGACCGGTAGGCGACGTCGAAGAACGGGCCGGCGAAAGGGATGAGGCCGAGCAGCCAGTCGAGCAGGGCGTTGGTGACCATGCGCGCCAGCACCGGCACGGGGGCGCGCAGCCGCACGGCGTCGACGAGCACGACCCCGCCCACCGCGGTGCCGACCGTGCTTCCCGCCCCGGGGACGAGGGAGAGGAACGGATCGACGCCGACCCGCGCCGAGGTGCCCGGCACCGGGAGCAGATCGTCGAGGACATGCGCCACGGCCCGCGTCAGCGGCGCGGGTTGCGGCTCCCCACGGGGGGACGCGCCGGCCGCGGCCTGCTGAACCGCGTCACGCGCCTCCCGCAGGGCCCTCTCCGGGGGCGGGCCGGGTTGCGTGTCCATGCCACCCAGGATGCCCGATAGGGTGAAACCACTATGAGCGAACCCTCCACCCCCGCGCGCACCCGTGTCGCGCCGTCGCCCACGGGCGACCCCCACGTCGGAACCGCCTTCATGGCTCTCTTCGACCTCGCCTGGGCGCGCAAGACGGGGGGCGCGTTCGTCCTGCGCGTCGAGGACACGGACCGCAAGCGGCTCGTCGAGGGCAGCGAACAGCAGATCTACGACGGCCTGGCGTGGCTCGGACTGCAGCCCGACGAGGGCCCGCACCTGGGCGGGGACTTCGGCCCGTACCGGCAGTCCGAGCGTCTCGACACCTACCGCCCCTTCGTCGACCAGCTCGTCGCCGACGGCCACGCCTACTACTGCTGGTGCACCGCGGAGAGGCTCGCGGGGCTGCGCAAGGAGCAGGAGGCGCAGAAGCAGTCGGTGACCGGCTACGACCGGCTGTGCCTCGGCAAGACCCGTGAGGAGCGCGCCGCGTTGCCCGGCTTCTCCGAGAAGCCCGTCGTGCGGATGCTCATCCCCGACGACGTGGAGCTGGAGTTCGCCGACATCATCCGCGGCACGGTGAAGGCCCCGCGCCCCGACGACCAGGTGATCCTCAAGACCGACGGGTTCCCGACCTACCACATGGCCGTCGTCGTTGACGATCACCTCATGGGGATCAACACGGTCGTCCGCGGCGAGGAGTGGATCTCCTCGACGCCGAAGCACATCCTGCTCTACGACTGGCTGGGCTGGGAGCGGCCCGCCTTCGCCCACATGCCGCTGCTGCGCAACACCGACAAGTCCAAGATCTCGAAGCGCAAGAACCCGGCCGCCAGGCTCATGTGGTTCAAGGAGAACGGCTACCTGCCGGAGGCCGTGCGCAACTTCCTCCAGCTCCTCGGCTACGCCGGGGACGAGGAGAACGAGGTGAAGAGCTTCGACGATTTCGTCGCCGACTTCTCGTGGGGCAAGGTCAACACGGTTGGCCCGATCTTCGACCTCAAGAAGCTCGACTGGCTCAACGGCTACTACATCCGCTCGCTCAGCGCCGACGAGCTGGCCGACCGCATCCTGGAATTCACGGCCGACGCCTGGTCGCCCACGCCCGGGCAGCAGGACACCCTGCGGCGCGCGGTGCCGATCATCCAGGAGCGCCTCGTGCTGCTGAAGGACGCGTTGCCGCAGCTCGACTTTCTCTTCGTCGCCGACGACGAGCTCACCGTCGAAGAGGCCGCAGTCGCGGGCCTGGCGGACACCGCGGCCGACGTCCTGGACGCCGCCATCTCGGTGACCGAGTCGGTGCCGTTCGAGGCGGACGCGATCCAGGCGGCCCTGCGCGAACGGATCGTCGAGGGGATGGGCATCAAGCCGAAGTTCGCGTTCGCGCCCATCCGGGTGGCGGTGTCGGGGCGCAAGGTCTCCCCGCCGCTCTTCGAGTCGATGGAACTGCTGGGCCGCGAGTCCTCGCTCGCCCGGCTCCGCGCCCTGCGCGCCTCCCTCTGATCCTCGCCGGTCGGGCCCGGCCACCCCGCGGGTGAGCCGGGCGACGTCGCTCTGCGACGTCCCCGCGTCGAAACCGACGTCCGCCCGCCAGCGGAACTGTGCCCAGGCCCAGGTGTCGAGGGGTGGGGCCGGGCCGCCCACGCTCCCGGGACGGGCGCTTCGCGCCGGTCCGGTCGCGACGCCCACCCAACCTGCCCCGGCCCCACCCCTCGCCACCCTCATGCTGGTGGCCGGGCCGCCCACGCTCCCGGGACGGGCGCTTCGCGCCGGTCCGGTCGCGACGCCCACCCAACCTGCCCCGGCCCCACCCCTCGACGCCCTCATGCTGGTGGCCGGGCCGCCCACGCTCCCGGGACGGGCGCTTCGCGCCGGCCCGGTCGCGACGCCCACCCAACCTGCCCCGGCCCCACCCCTCGACGCCCTCGTGCTGGTGGCGGCGGGTGGGTGCTCATCACTTTGTGGACGCCAGCCTTGCTGCTCCATGCCAGCGCAATGGCGCGGGCGTCGGACAGGAGCGCTGGCGTCGGTCGTCTTTCGCGCTGCGATGCGACGCCCACTGGCCCTGAATCAAGGTTGAGCGTGCCCGGCTCAAGGTGTTGGCGATGCCGGTTGAGCGTGCTAGACTCAATCCATGATTACTCAAGTTGAGCGTGCTAGACTCAACTCAAACAGGTCTGGCATTTCACGACAGATGAAAGGAGCCCCAATGCCTGGCTTTGACACCCTCCGCGACTTCGACCGCCTGCTGAGCGACGTCACCCGTTCGCCCGCCTCGGTGGCGATGCCGATGGATCTCTACCGCACCGGCGACGACTTCGTCGCCCACATCGACATGCCCGGCGTCGACCCGTCGAGCATCGACATCGACATGGACGGCGCCACCGTCACGGTCCGGGCGGAGCGCACCGCCCCGACCGACGACGACGTCCAGTGGTTCGCACGTGAGCGCGCGGTCGGCACTTTCGCCCGCCAGCTCACGCTCGGCCGTGGGCTCGCCACCGACCAGATCAGCGCCTCCTACTCCGACGGCGTCCTGACCCTGACCATCCCGGTCGCGGAGGCCGCGAAGCCCCGCAAGATCGAGGTGCAGCACGCCGGGCGCGAGAACGTCATCGAGGGCGGCTGACCTTCGGGGCGATCGCCCGAATCAAGCAGGAAGGGCCGGGGCGGATGCCCCGGCCCTTCCCGTATTCGGTGTGGCGACGGTTCTGCGGCTGCCGTCGCTTCAGTGGTGAGACGGCGGATGCGGCCGATGCCGCCCGCTCGTGATCGGGCCGGACCCGTGCCTCGGCTGACTCAGGCGGTCGCGAGGCTCTGCTCGACGGCCTCCCTGATCCTGCTGAGCCGATCGTGCACGAGGCGTTCGGGGCCGTGGTCGTGGAACCGGTCGGCGATGCGCTCGAACACGGGCTCGTCGTGTACCTTCACGGCGATCGTCATGCGGGTTCCGCCGCCGTCGGCCTCGAAGGTGTGTGTCAGCGTGTACAGCGCCGACTCGTGGAGGGGGCTCCTGGCCCCGTGGATCGACAGGTTCGGTTGCATGGAGATGTCGATCCTCGAATCCGGTACGACGTCGGAGTACCAGAGTCGGTCGTCCTCGACCATGTCGCCGCTGCGGTACTCGAGACGTGCGGTCGTCCCGATGCCGGCAGGCTCGACGAACGAGTCGACGACGGTCTTGGGGTCGTCGGCGAAGAGCTTCGCCGGATCCATGCAGTACGCGTAGACCTCGTGTGGCGGGGCGTCGATGTGGATCGAGTCCTCGATCCTGGTCCTGACCTTGCTCATTTCTCTCACCCCCTCCCGTTCACGGAAGGGCGCTGGGATTCCCTGCGCTCCACGATACGCGCCCGCGTGAGGGCGGGAGCGCTGAACGCCGTCCCGCGGTGTCGGTGTCAGGCGCGACCGTGCGGCGACGTCCAGCCGCTCAGGTCCGGACCCTTCGGGATGATGCCCAGCGGGTTGAGGTCCGTGTGCACCACGTAGTAATGCGCCTTGATCTGCTCGAAGTCGATCGTCTCGCCGAAGCCCGGCGTCTGGAAGAGGTCGCGCGCGTAGCCCCACAGGTTGGGCATCTCGGTGAGCTTGTTACGGTTGCACTTGAAGTGCCCGTGGTAGACCGCGTCGAAGCGCACCAGGGTCGTGAACAACCGGACGTCGGCCTCCGTCAACCGGTCGCCCATCAGGTAGCGGCGGTCCGCGAGACGCTCCTCGAGCCAGTCCATTGCCGTCCATAGCCGGGCGTAGGCCTCGTCGTAGGCCTCCTGGGATCCCGCGAACCCGCAGCGGTACACGCCGTTGTTGACCTCGGTGTAGACGCGGCGCATGACCTCGTCCATCTCGGGCCTCAGGTCGGCCGGCCACAGGTCGGGGGCGTCCGGCTTGTGGAACTCCTGCCACTGGAAGTAGAGGTCCTCGGTGATCTGCGGGAAGTTGTTCGTCACGACCTCACCGGTCGACAGGTCGACGATCGCCGGGACCGTGATGCCGCGCGGGTAGCCGGGGAAGCGGCGCTCGTAGGCGTCCTTGAGCTTGGAGATCCCGAGCACCGGGTCGACGCCGTCCGGGTCCAGATGGAAGCTCCAGGAGTCGGCGTCGTGGACCGGGCCCGGGGTGCCGAGCGAAATGACGTCCTCGAGTCCCAGCAGTGAGCGCACGATGATCGACCGGTTCGCCCACGGGCACGCCCTCGCGGCGATCAGGCGGTACCGCCCAGGTTCCACCGGGTAGTCGTCGGTACCGGGCCTCGGGTCGGCCATGATGCGCGTCTCGATGTAGCGCGAGTCCCGTGTGAACTCCTGGCCCTTGACCGAGTACACGCCACCGGTTGAGTGTTCAACTTTCTCGCTCATGGGCTCAAGGGTACCCAGTCGATCCCGAGTCTCCGAACCGCCGGGCTAGGCTCAGGTTCGTGCAGGACTATTTCGACACAGTTGCGGCCACCTGGGACGACGACCCCGCCCGGGTCAAGCGCAGCCGGCGCGTCGCCGACGCCATCCGTGCAGCGGTGCCGCTGGACGACCGTCCGGTCACCGCCGAGCTGGGGGCGGGCACGGGCCTGCTGGCGCGTTCACTCGCGTCCGAGCTCGGCCCCACCACGCTGCTCGACGCCTCGCCCGAGATGGTCGCCGCCGCGTCACGTGCCGTCGCCGGGCTCGAAGGCTGGTCCGCGGTCGCCGTCGACCTGGCCGACGCACCGCTGTCGGGCGGACCCTACTCGCTGGTCATCTCCCAGCTGGCGCTCCATCACATCGCCGATGTCGCCGGCGTCCTGGTTCGCGTCTTCGAGGCCACCGCGCCGGGTGGTCGCGTCGCGCTGGCCGACCTGGACGACGATCCCGACGGTGCCTTCCACTCCAACCACGAGCACTTCGACGGCCACAACGGCTTCAGTCGCGAGCACTTCGGCCGCTGGCTGCGCGAGGCGGGCTTCGCCGACGTCACGTTCCACGACGCCGGCCGGCTCAAGAAGGACGTCGACGGCGCCGAACGCGAGTTCGGCATCTTCCTCGCGGTGGCGCGCCGCCCCCTGGCTTAACCGCGCAGCCAGCCGCGGATGGCGCGCACCCGGGCGTCGACCTGATCCTGCGATGCCGACGCCAACGGCGGCCCGCCGCACTCGCGGCGCAGATCCGCATGGACGTGACTGTGCGGGACGCCCCTGAGACGGGCGTACTGCGCCACCAAGGAGTTGAGCTCCTTGCGTTTCGACGCGAGCGCCCGGTGCAGCGGCACCTCCGGCTCGGACTTCTTGTCGTGGCGTTCGCGGCGGCGCAGCTGCCGGCGCTGCCGGTCCGCCAGCAGGGCGGTCACCTGGCTGGGCTCCAGCAGGCCCGGCAGACCGAGATAGTCCTGCTCGTCGGCGGTCGTCGGTTCGGCGTGCATCCCGAACGCCTGCGAGTCGAACAGCACGTGGTCGAACGTCGCGTTCGACTCGATCGCCTCGAACTGGCCCAGCAGGTCGTCGGAAGCCGCCTCCTTGCGGTTGGCCTGCTCCATCAGCGCTTCCGTCTCGGCCCAGATGTCGGCTTCGTCCTTCGCTGGGCGGCCCAGGACGTGGTCGCGCTGCTTCTCGATCGTGGCGGCGTGCGCCAGGAGCACTGGCACCGTGGGCAGGAACACTGTCGCCACCTCGCCGCGACGCCGGGTCCGGACGAACCGGCCCACGGCCTGGGCGAAGAACAGCGGCGTCGAGGTCGCAGTGGCGTAGACGCCCACCGACAGCCTGGGCACGTCGACACCCTCGGAAACCATCCGCACCGCCACCATCCAACGGTCGTCGGACTCGGCGAACTCCTCGATCCGCGACGAGGCCTTCTGGTCGTCCGACAGCACGACGCAGGGCTTGTGGCCGGTGAGTTCGTGCAGCAGCTTCGCGTAGGCGCGCGCCGTGGTCTGGTTCGTGGCGATGACCAGCCCGCCCGCGTCGGGGACGTGGCGGCGCACCTCGGTCAGGCGGGTGTCAGCGGCCCGCAGCACCGCCTGCACCCACTCACCGGTGGGGGAGAGTGCGGTGCGCCAGGCGCTGGCGGTGAGGTCCTTGGTCATCGGCACCCCGAGGTCGGCCGCCAGTTCGTCGCCGGCCTTGGTGCGCCAGCGCATCTGGCCGCCGTAGTTCATGAACAGCACCGGGCGGACGACGTGGTCGGCCAGCGCCTCGGTGTAACCGTAGGTGTAGTCGGCGTGCGACTGACGTACCCCCGGCGCGACCTCGTCGTACGAGACGAACGGGATCGGGTTGTCATCCGACCGGAACGGGGTGCCGGTGAGGGACAGCCGCCTGGCGGCGTGCGTGAAGGCGTAGGTCACCGCCTCGCCCCAGCTCTTGGAATCGCCCGCGTGGTGGATCTCGTCGAAGATGACCAGCGTCTCCTTCGAGTGGCACAGGGCCTCGTAGACGTAGCTGCGGGCCGCGACGCCCGCATACGTGACGGCCGAGCCGTGGTACTCCCGCGACCGGCCGCGGCGCGACGATCCGCCGAGCCCTGGGTCGAGCTGGATGCCCACCCGGGCCGCGGCGTCGGCCCACTGCACCTTGAGGTGCTCAGTGGGAGTCACCACGACGATGCGGCGCACCGTCCGGGAGGCCAGGAGGGTGGTGGCGATGCGCAGCGCGAACGTGGTCTTGCCGGCACCGGGTGTGGCAACGCAGAGGAAATCCCGCGGCTGGTCGCGCTCGTACTGCTCGAGGGCCGCCTGCTGCCAGGCGCGCAGCGACGACGCCGTGCCCCACGCCGCGCGTTGCGGGAAGGCGGGGGAGAGATGGTCCAGCGCGGAGGAAGACATACGGCCGTTGACTGTAGCCAACCCCGGGGTGCAGCCCCAACCCCCGACACGCCGATCCCGCTTGCGATCCGCCGTTTGAGCCGGAGCCGGTCAGGAGAACTGTGCCCAGGCCCGGGTGTCGAGGGGTGGGGCCGGGCCGCCCACGCTCTGGAGAGTGCGCGACACGCGCCCTCTCCATTCGCGACGCCCACCCAACCTGCCCCGGCCCCACCCCTCGCCACCCTCATGCTGTTGGCCGGCGGTTGGGCGCTCATCACCGGTGGACGCCAGTCTTGGTGCGCGATGCCAGCGCAATTGCGCAGGCGTTGCGACATATGGCTGGCGTCGGGAATGAGACCTACGGAAGACGGGCAGGTCAGGAGTTGGCGGCCCGCAGCGACTCGTAGGCGGCCAGCGCGCGGGCCCGGCCGGCCGACAGGTCCACCAGCGGCTCGGGGCGCGGGGCGGAAGGGTCGACCCCCCAGGACCTCGGCGCCGCCTCGGCGAAGAGTCGGGCGCCGGCCCCGTCGGGGGAGAGCCAGTAGCGGCGGTAGGCGCCGTCGCCGTCGAACTTCTTCGCCTGCGTGTCCGGGTTGAAGACCCGGAAGAACGGCGATGCGTCGGGGCCGCAGCCGGCCACCCACTGCCAGTTCATCGCGTTCGACGCCGCGTCCCAGTCGGTGAGCGTCTGCTCGAACCACGCCAGCCCGACGCGCCAGTCGGTGAGCAGGTGCTTGGTCAGGTAGCTGGCGGCGATCATCCGCACGCGGTTGTGCATCCGGCCGGTGGCGAACAGTTCACGCATCCCGGCGTCGACCATCTCGACGCCGGTCTCGCCACGCCGCCATGCCTCCGCCGCGTCGGAGTCCCCCTCCCAGGGGAAGTGCTCCCATTCGGGCCGCCAGCACCGGGTCGCGAGCTCCGGGAAGTCGTGCAGCAGGTCCCGCGCGAACTCCCGCCAGGCGAGCTCGGACAGGAAGTCCTCGACGCCCGGCGCCCCCGAGCGCCAGGCCGGCAGGCAGCGGTGCCAGACGCTCCGGGCGCTGATCTCCCCGACGGCGAGCGCGTCCGAGAGCCCCGAGGTGGCGGCGAGGCCCGGCAGATCCCGGTGCTCCGGGTAGTCCGCCACCGGGCCGTCGAGGAACTCCTCCAGCGACCCGAGGGCCGCGTCTGCGCCGGGCCGGGCCGCGCGGGCCACGGGATCCCAGCCGTGCCTCATCGACGCCCGCGCCTCGGACCAGTCGAGCGGCTCCGAGCCCGGCCACGACGCCGGGGCGGTGAGTTCGGGCACCCCGATCGGAGCCGCGACGTCGACCCGCTTCAACGCCCGGAAGAACGGCGAGAACACCTTGAACGTTCCGCCGGCGCCGGTGAGGACCGACCCCCGCTCCGCCAGGTCCCCCGGAGGATGGACGCGCAGCTCGGCCCCGCACGCCTGCACCGCGGCCGCCGGGTCGTCATCGGAGGCCGACGGGAACCCCGCCGTTGTGTGGACGACCGTCGCCCCGGTCTCCGCGATGAGGTCCCGGAGCACCTCCCTCGGCTGGCCGCGCCGCACGACGAGCCGGCTGCCGTGCCGGCGCAGGGCCTCGTCGAGCGGGCGGAGAGCGAGTGCCTGCCGTTCCGCCGACGCCGGCCGCGCCGCGGCCTCCGCGGGGTCGAGGATCACCAGCGGGACCACGGGGCCGCCGGCCGCGGCCGCACTGAGGGCGGGATGGTCGTCCAGGCGGAGCCCTCGTCGAAACCAGCAGATGGTGGTCATCGCCCCTCCTCGCTTCCCGCGCGGTCGGCGGGTTGGGGCGAGTCTAGGTGGGACCCGCGGATGCGGTGGCGCCGCGTCGCCCCACTAGGGTTGGTTCCTGCAGGTCCATTCCAACGGAGGTAGCACACGTGTCCGAGATCATCTCCTTCTCTCCCGGTTCCGGCCGACGGATCCAGCCGCGGTCCAGGCTGGAGTCGAGCGCCCCCGAGATCGATCTGAGCGGCACGTGGCGGTTCCACTTCGCGGCCCGTCCGGATCTCGCGCCCGAGGGCGCCGAGGCGGTCGACTTCGACGACTCGGGCTGGGACACCATCGCGGTCCCCGGGCACTGGGTGCTCCAGGGCCGCGACGACTGGGGCCGCCCCATCTACACCAACGTCAACTACCCGTTCCCCGTCGAGCCGCCGTTCGTGCCCGACGACAACCCCACGGGCGACCACCGCGTCGACTTCGAGCTTCCGGAAGGTTTCGGCGAACGCGTCATCCTCCGTTTCGACGGCGTCGAATCCCTCGCGATCGTGTCGCTGAACGGGACCCGGGTCGGGGTCGTGCGGGGCAGCCGCCTCGCGCAGGAACTCGACGTCACCGCCGAGGCGCGACCCGGCCGCAACGTGCTGCACGTGCGCGTCCACCAGTGGTCGGCCGCCAGCTACCTCGAGGACCAGGACCAGTGGTGGCTGCCCGGCATCTTCCGCCCCGTCACGATCCTCTCGCGCCCGGACGCCGGCATCGACGACGTGTGGCTGCGCGCCGACTTCGACCCCACCACCCGCGAGGGCACCCTCGTCCCGGAGATCCGCGCCGAGGCCGCCGCGTATCCCGTGACCGTCCGCGTCGACGCGCTCGGCGTCGAGGCCACCTTCGACACCCCCGAAGACGTCGCCCCCATCCCGGCGGGCAACGTGTCGCCCTGGAGTGCCGATCGCCCCACGCGCTACGAGGCGGTCGTGTCCTGCGCCGCTGAGACCAGGCGTCTCCACGTCGGCTTCCGCCGTATCGAGATCGTCGGCCACGAGTGGCGCGTCAACGGGCGCAAGCTACGCATCCGCGGCGTCAACCGTCACGAGTACGACCCCGACAACGGGCGCGTGTTCGACGCCGACAAGGTGCGCGCCCAGATGCACCTCATGAAGCGGCACAACGTCAATGCGATCCGCACCTCCCACTACCCGCCGCACCCCGCGTTCTTCGACCTCGCCGACGAGATCGGCTTCTGGGTCATCGACGAGTGCGACCTCGAGACGCATGGCTTCGTGACCGGCGACTGGGTGGACAACCCCACCGACGACCCGCGCTGGCGCGACGCGCTGCTCGACCGCGTCGAGCGGATGTTCGAGCGCGACAAGAACCACCCGTCGATCGTCGCCTGGAGCCTCGGCAACGAGTCGTGGACCGGAGCCAACGCCGCGGCCATGGCGGCCTGGCTGCACCGCCGCGACCCCGAGCGCCCCGTGCACTACGAGCCCGACTTCGAGGGCCGCTACACCGACCTCGTGTCGCGGATGTACGCGACGGTCGAGGAGATGCAGGACATGTCCGCGGGCACCGGCAACAACGCGCACGGCTCCGCCGGCCGCGCGGCTGTGCTGGCCGGGCGCCCGATGATCCAGTGCGAGTACGTCCACGCCATGGGCAACGGCGCCGGCGCCATCGCCGACTACGAGGAGCAGTTCGACACCCTGCCCCAGTGGCACGGCGGTTTCGTGTGGGAGTGGCGCGACCATGGCCTGCGCACCACCACTCCCGACGGGGTCGAGTACTTCGGCTACGGCGGCGACTTCGGCGAACAGCTCCACGACGGCTCGTTCGTCTGCGACGGCCTCCTGCTCTCCGATGGCACGCCCAGCCCGATGCTCGGCGAGTTCGCGGCCGTCGTCGCGCCGATCAAGCTCACGGTCGAGGACTGGGAACTGACCGTCGAGAACCGCCGCCACGACGGCGACACCGGAGATCTGCGCATCCTCTGGCGCGACGAGATCGACGGCGTGGTCACCGCCTCCGGCGAGGTGGAGATCCGCCACGTCGCCCCCGGCGAGCTCGTGGCGGCCGAGATGCCCACGCCGCAGCGACCCACGGAGGGGGAGCTGTGGCGCACCGTCGAGGCCGTCACCGCCGCCGACGGAGCCTGGGCGCCCGCCGGGCACGTCGTGGCGCGCGACCAGACGCTCATCGCCGCCGCGCCGCCCGCGCCCCGGCGCGCCCCCGCCGGGGACGTGTCCGCTGCCGAGGACGGGACCCTCCGCCTCGGCCCGGCTACCTTCGACTCGCGCACCGGCGATCTCGTCGAGCTGGCCGGGCGAAGCGTGCGAGGCCCCCGCCTCGAGTTGTGGCGCGCGCCCACGGAGAACGATGCCCTCGGTGAGTTCCCCTCCTACGTCGACGTGGAGCCCACCGCGTCGCGCGGGCTCGGCGGGCCGGGTCCGTCGTCGGCCGACCTGTGGCGCGAGGCGGGCCTCGACCGCGTGCACCGCCGCGTCCTCGACGTGGCAGCCGGCACGGGGACCGTCACTGTCCTGCACCGCTACGCGCCCGCCGCCACCCGCCAGGCCGTCGTGGTGGAGCTCCGGTGGAGCCTCGACGGCGGCGTACTGCGTCTCGACGCCTCCGCCGAACCGACCCGCGGATGGACCGGGACGTGGCCCAGGGTCGGGCTCCACTTCGAGCTGCCCGCCGGCGTGGACCGCGTCGCCTGGTTCGGCACCGGTCCGGCCGAGAACTACGCCGACTCCGCGACGGCCGCCTACGTCGGCCGGTTCGAGTCGAACGTCGCGGACCTGGTCGTCGACTACGCCGTGCCGCAGGAGAGCGGCCACCGCATGGACCTCCGCGAGCTGGCGCTCCCCGGCCTCGGGCTCACCGTCCGGGCCGAGCGCGCCGGTGGAGAGTTGCCGGGCTTCACCATCCGGGCCCACGACGCGCACCAGGTGGCCGCGGCGGCGCACCCGTTCGAGCTGCCCGAGTCGACGGCGACCCATCTCTACCTGGACGTGCAGCAGCACGGGCTCGGCTCGCGGTCGTGCGGCCCCGACGTGCGTCCCGAGTACCAGCTGCGGCCCCGCGCGGCGGCCTGGGCGCTGGCCCTGGAGGTGGACGGGCGCTAACCGGGGGTGCCCGTTTTGGGTATTCCTACGAGTAGTAGTATTAATGAAGATCGTTGGCGACACCGCGGTGGCCGGCTTCCCTGGCGGGAACCGTCCCCGGGGTGTCGGCCATCGTGGTGCCTCCGAGTAACAGTCAGTTTCTCGCGACACTCAGGAGCACCATGACGGCCTCGGCCACCCTCGAAGAAGCAACCTCGTCCGATGATCCCTGGGTAGGTTTCCACCCGGGTGAGTGGCAGTCCGCCATCGACGTCCGTGACTTCATCCTCACCAACTTCACCCCCTACTCCGGCACCGCCGAGTTCCTCGCCGGCCCCACCGAGAAGACCCTCCGGGTGTGGGACACCCTGCAGCGCGAGTTCCTGAGCGTGGAGCGCACGCAGCGGGTCTACGACGTGGAGACCCACATCCCCGCCGACGTCGACGCCTTCCCCGCGGGCTACATCAGCAGCGACGACGATGTCGTCGTCGGCCTGCAGACCGACACCCCGCTCAAGCGCCCCATGATGCCCGCCGGCGGCTGGCGCATGGTCGAGACCGCCATCCGTGAGGCCGGGCTCGAGATCGACCCACAGGTCAAGGAGATCTTCACCCGCTACCGCAAGACGCACAACGAGGCCGTCTTCGACATCTACACCCCGCGCATCCGCAAGGCCCGCAGCGCGCACCTCATCACCGGCCTGCCCGACGCCTACGGCCGCGGCCGCATCATCGGCGACTACCGCCGCGTCGCCCTCTACGGCCTGGACCGGCTCATCGAGGCCAAGCGCGCCGACATGGACTCCATCGTCGACCAGCCCTTCAGCGAGAACTGGGCCCGCTACCGCGAGGAGCACGCCGAGCAGATCAAGGCCCTGCAGAAGCTGAAGAACCTCGGTGCCTCCTACGGCTTCGACCTCGGCCGCCCCGCCGCGACGTTCGCCGAGGCCGTCCAGTGGACCTACCTCGCGTACCTCGCGTCGGTGAAGAGCCAGGACGGCGCCGCCATGAGCATCGGCCGCCTCTCCGGCTTCTTCGACGTCTACGCCGAGCGCGACCTCGCCGCCGGCACGCTCACGGAGTCCGACGCCCAGGAGATCATTGACGCGCTGGTCACCAAGCTGCGCATCGTCCGTTTCCTCCGCACCCAGGACTACGACCAGATCTTCTCCGGTGACCCCTACTGGGCCACCTGGTCCGACGGCGGGTTCGCCGACGACGGCCGCACCCTGGTGACGAAGACGTCCTTCCGTCTGCTGCAGACGCTGCGCAACCTCGGCCCGGCGCCCGAGCCGAACATCACCATCTACTGGGACGCCCGCCTGCCGCAGGGCTACAAGGACTTCTGCTCGGCGATCTCCATCGAGACGTCGGCCATCCAGTACGAGTCCGACGAGGAGATCCGCTGCCACTGGGGCGACGACACGGCGATCGCGTGCTGCGTGTCCCCGATGGCCGTCGGCAAGCAGATGCAGTTCTTCGGGGCCCGGCTGAACTCCGCCAAGGCGCTGCTGTACGCCATCAACGGCGGGCGTGACGAGATGACCGGCAAGCAGGTCGTTGAGGGGTGCGAGCCGCTGACCGGCGACGCGCCGCTGGACTTCGACACCGTGTGGGCCGCCTACGACCGGATGCTCACCTGGGCCGTCGAGACCTACGTCGAGGCGCTCAACATCATCCACTACAGCCACGACAAGTACGCCTACGAAGCCGTCGAGATGGCGCTGCACGACGACGAGATCGTTCGCACGCTGGGTTGCGGGATCGCCGGTCTGTCGATCGTCGCCGACTCCCTGGCGGCCATCAAGTACGCCACCGTCACCCCTGTGCGCGACGAGTCCGGCCTGGTCGTCGACTACATCACCGAGGGCGACTTCCCGACCTACGGCAACGACGATGACCGCGCCGACGAACTGGCCCAGCTCGTCGTCAGCACCGTCATGGACAAGATCCGCAGCATCAAGCTGTACCGCGATGCCGTTCCGACGCAGTCGGTGCTGACGATCACCTCCAACGTCGTGTACGGCAAGGCCACCGGGGCGTTCCCCTGCGGGCATGCCGCCGGCACCCCGTTCGCTCCGGGCGCCAACCCGCGCAACGGCGCCGACACGCACGGCATGCTCGCCTCCATGATGAGCGTCGGGAAACTGTCCTACGACGACGCGCTCGACGGCATCTCGCTCACCAACACCATCACGCCGTCGGCGCTGGGTCGCACGGAGGAGGAGCGCGTGGCCAACCTGGTCGGCATCCTGGACGCCGGCATGGGGGAGGGGCTCTACCACGCCAACATCAACGTGCTGAACCGGGAGACCCTCATCGACGCGATGGACAACCCGGAGAAGTACCCGCAGCTGACCATCCGGGTCTCGGGCTACGCGGTCAACTTCGTCCGGCTCACGCGCGAGCAGCAGATGGACGTGCTGTCGCGCACGTTCCACGAGGCGCTCTGAGCGCCGTGGCCGACACCACGACGGGCGTCGTGGCCGCTCCGGCGGCCGCGACGCCCGCGCGCGTCTCCACGATGCTGGGCGGCCTGGCGACCGCCGAGCACCTGGATCGCTCCGACCTGCTTGCCGGGCAGCGTTCGGGCCAGGTGGGCTCCGTGCACTCCTGGGAGCTTGTCACCGCCGTCGACGGGCCCGGCACCCGCATGACTACCTTCCTGGCCGGGTGCCCCCTGCGCTGCCTCTACTGCCATAACCCCGACACCATGAGCGCGGCGCGCGGCGTCCCTGTGTTCGCCGACGACCTGCTCGCCCGGATCCGGCGCTACCGCGGGGTCTTCCGGGCCACGGGCGGGGGGATCACCCTCTCGGGTGGAGAGGTGCTGCAGCAGCCCGCCTTCGCCCGCCGGATCCTGCGCGGAGCCAAGGAGATGGGCATCCACACCGCCATCGACACGTCCGGCTTCCTCGGGCGCAACGCCGACGACGCGATGCTCGACGACGTGGATCTCGTGCTCCTCGACGTGAAGTCCGGCGATGAGGACACCTACAAGGCTGTTACCGGCCGCACCCTCGCGCCGACGCTCGAGTTCGGCCGCCGCCTCGCCGAGCGCGGCATCGAGACCTGGATCCGCTTCGTGCTGGTCCCCGGCCTCACCGACGGCGACGCCAACGTCGGCCGGGTCGCCGCCTACGCGGCGAGCCTGCCCCAGGTGACCCGCGTCGAGGTCCTGCCGTTCCACCAGATGGGCCGCGACAAGTGGACCGAGCTGGGGATGGACTACGCGCTGACCGCCACGCAGGCGCCGTCGGCCGCCGACGTCGAGCGGGCGCGTGACATCTTCCGCGCCCACGGGCTGACCACCTACTAGGCCCGGCGCCCCGCACGTCGTCGCACAGCTCGTGGCGCGTCCGTAGCCACGTCGCATAGGCTGGCGCTCTTCGCATAGCGCATGCGCTATGCGAGGAACATCCAGCTGTGCGAAGTGCGGCACGCTGTGCGACGTCGGGGGACCGGGCCCGCCCTATCCGGGCCCGATTTGGTCAGCGGGGACAGGCATGCCAGAATAGTCAGGTTGCTCCGCGAGGGGTGGGTGGTTCTGCGCCGCCGGCCTCGAGCAGGTGATCGAACTGAAAGACCCACGGGTCTGGGTCCGGATCCCGAAGGAATCCAGGGCCGCCGTAGGGGACTAAGCGCGACACTCCCGACCTCGGGTGCTGGAGCGACTAGGGGTTTAACCCCCAGGGACTTTTGAAATTTCCAAAGGGCTAGAGAAGAAGGAACGACTGTGGCTGGACAAAAGATCCGCATCAGGCTGCGGGCGTATGACCATGAGGTCATCGACAGCTCGGCGCGCAAGATCGTCGACACCGTGACTCGCACGGGTGCCAAGGTGGCCGGCCCGGTGCCGCTGCCTACCGAGAAGAACGTGTTCTGCGTGATCCGTTCGCCCCACAAGTACAAGGACAGCCGCGAGCACTTCGAGATGCGCACGCACAAGCGTCTGATCGACATCCTCGATCCCACGCCGAAGACCGTCGACTCGCTCATGCGGCTCGACCTGCCTGCCGGTGTCGACATCGAGATCAAGCTTCCGTGAGGTCTGTTGAGATGAGTGAACGAATCGTGAAGGGCATCCTGGGCACCAAGCTCGGCATGACCCAGCTCTGGGACGAGAACAACCGTGTCGTCCCCGTGACCGTGATCCAGGCCGGCCCCTGCGTCGTGACCCAGGTCCGGACCCCCGAGACCGACGGCTACTCCGCCGTCCAGCTCGGCTACGGCGCCGTCAAGGCCAAGAAGGTCACCAAGCCGGAGGCGGGTCACTTCGCCAAGGCGGACGTGACTCCGCGCAAGCACCTCGTCGAGCTGCGCACCTCCAACGCGTCGGAATTCTCCCTCGGCCAGGAGCTGACCGCAGAGGTCTTCGCCGACGGCGACGTCATCGACGTGACCGGCACCACCAAGGGCAAGGGCACCGCCGGTGTCATGAAGCGCCACGGTTTCGGTGGCCTCAAGGCCTCGCACGGTGTGCACCGCAAGCACCGCGCGCCCGGCTCCATCGGTGGCTGCGCCACCCCCGGCAGGGTCTTCAAGGGCCTGCGCATGGCCGGGCGGATGGGCAATGACAAGGTCACCGTCCAGAACCTCCAGATTCACGCCGTCGACGCGGAGCGTGGCCTGCTGCTCGTCCGCGGCGCCATCCCCGGCAACAAGGGCTCCCTCGTCGTCGTCCGCAGTGCAGCCAAGAAGGGTGACGCAGCATGAGCGATCTGACCGTTGACGTCGTCGACGCCAAGGGCAAGAAGGCCGGCAAGGCCGAGCTGCCCGCGGACCTGTTCGACGCGCAGACCAACATCCCCCTTATCCACCAGGTCGTGGTGGCCCAGCTGGCCGCCGCCCGCCAGGGCACGCACGCCACCAAGACCCGCGGCGACGTCCGCGGCGGTGGCATCAAGCCGTGGCGCCAGAAGGGCACCGGCCGCGCCCGCCAGGGTTCGCGCCGCGCCCCGCAGTGGACCGGCGGTGGCGTCGTGCACGGCCCCCAGCCGCGCGACTACTCGCAGCGGACCCCCAAGAAGATGGTCGCCGCCGCTCTCCGCGGCGCGCTGTCTGACCGGGCCCGCGACGGCCAGGTGTTCGTCATCTCCGAGCTCGTCGCCGGCGAGAAGCCGTCGACCAAGTCGGCGATCGCCGCGCTGAACTCGGTCGCCGGTGACCTGAGCAAGGTCCTCGTCGTCCTCGACCGCTTCGAGGACGTCGCCTGGCTCAGCCTCCGCAACGTTCCCACCGTTCACGCCCTGGCTGTCGATCAGCTCAACACCTACGACGTGCTGGTCAACGACAAGGTCGTGTTCACCTCCGCAGCCCTGGCCGCGTTCGTGGCCGGCCCCGCCGGCGGCGCGTCGGCCGAGGCCGTCGCGACCGAGTCGGAGGCCGCGGCCGAGGAGACCGCCGCCGAGGCCCCCAAGGCCAAGGCCGCCAAGAAGACTGAGGAGAAGGACAAGTGACGCAGGCACTGAAGATCCGCGACCACCGCGACATCATCCTTCGCCCGGTGGTGAGCGAGAAGAGCTACAACCTTCTCGACGAGGGCAAGTACACCTTCGTGGTGGCCCCCGACGCCAACAAGACCGAGATCAAGATCGCCATCGAGGCCATCTTCGACGTCAAGGTCACCTCCGTGAACACCCTCAACCGGCCCGGCAAGCGTCGTCGCACGCGCTACGGCTACGGCAAGAGGGTCGACACCAAGCGTGCGATCGTGACTGTCGCCGAGGGCCAGCGCATCGACATCTTCGGAGGCCCGGTCGACTGACCGGCGAGCCGCTGAGAGAAGGAACGAACACTCATGGGTATCCGTAAGTACAAGCCGACCACGCCGGGCCGCCGCGGCTCCAGCGGGTCCGACTTCGTTGAACTCACGCGCTCGACGCCGGAGAAGTCCCTGCTCGCGCCGAAGTCGAAGACGGGCGGCCGGAACAACACCGGCCGTATCACCACCCGTCACATCGGCGGCGGCCACAAGCAGGCATACCGCATCATCGACTTCAAGCGCTACGACAAGGACGGCGTGCCGGCCAAGGTCGCTCACATCGAGTACGACCCCAACCGCACCGCCCGCATCGCGCTGCTGCACTACTTCGACGGTGAGAAGCGCTACATCATCGCCCCCAACGGCCTCAACCAGGGCACGGTCGTGTCCTCCGGTACCGGGTCGGACATCAAGCCGGGCAACAACCTCGAGCTGCGTCAGATCCCCGTCGGCACCACGGTGCACGCGGTGGAGATGCGTCCGGGCGGCGGCGCCAAGCTCGGCCGCTCGGCCGGCGCGGCGATCCAGCTCGTCGCCCGCGAGGGTAAGTACGCCACGCTGCGTATGCCCTCCGGTGAGATGCGCATGGTCGACGTCCGCTGCCGCGCCACCATCGGCACGGTCGGCAACGCCGAGCAGTCGAACATCAACTGGGGCAAGGCGGGCCGCAGCCGCTGGAAGGGCGTCCGCCCGACCGTCCGCGGTGTCGTCATGAACCCCGTCGACCACCCGCACGGTGGTGGCGAGGGCCGCACCTCCGGTGGCCGCCACCCCGTGTCGCCGTGGGGCAAGCCCGAGGGTCGCACCCGCGACAAGAACAAGGCGAGCAACCGCCTGATCGTCCGCCGTCGCAAGACCGGTAAGAAGCGCTGATAGGGAGCCTGAGAAACAATGCCACGCAGCCTTAAGAAGGGCCCCTTCGTCGACGACCACCTGCAGAAGAAGGTGGACGTTCAGAACGAAAAGGGCACCAAGAATGTCATCAAGACCTGGTCGCGCCGCTCGATGATCGTCCCCGACATGCTCGGGCACACGATCGCGGTGCACGACGGTCGCAAGCACATCCCGGTGTTCGTCACCGAGGCGATGATCGGACACAAGCTGGGCGAGTTCGCTCCCACGCGCACCTTCAAGGGGCACGTGAAGGACGACAAGAAGGCCCGTCGCCGCTGAGGCGCGAGATAAGGAACTGATTCAACTATGAGCAACGAGAACGGCAACAGCCGTCGTCGCGAGACCCTGCTCGGGGATCGTCCTGGCTCGTACGCCATCGCGCGGCACGTCCGGATGAGCCCGACGAAGGTCCGTCGCGTCGTCGACCTGGTCCGCGGCATGGACGTCAACGACGCCCTGGTCGCGCTGAAGTTCGCGCCGCAGGCCGCTTCGGAGCCGGTGTACAAGGTCGTGGCCTCCGCCGCGGCCAACGCCGAGACCACCGAGGCGCTCCGCACCGACGACCTCTACATCTCCAAGGCGTTCGTCGACGAGGGCATGACGCTCCGTCGCATCCGTCCCCGTGCGAAGGGCTCCGCCAGCCGGATCCTCAAGCGCGGCGCGCACATCACCGTGGTCGTCGAACCCCGCGAGACGAAGGGAGCCTGATTCATGGGCCAGAAGATCAACCCGAACGGCTTCCGCCTCGGCATCACCACCGACCACACCACCCGCTGGTACAGCGACAAGCAGTACTCGGAGCTGGTCGGTGAGGACGTCAAGATCCGCCAGTACCTGACCAAGACCCTTGAGCGGGCCGGCATCTCCTCGATCGAGATCGAGCGCCGCTCCGAGCGCGTCACGATCTTCCTCCACGCCGCGCGTCCGGGCATCGTCATCGGCCGCAACGGCGCCGAGGCGGAGCGTGTCCGCGGCGACCTGGAGAAGCTCACCGGCAAGCAGGTCCAGCTGAACATCCTCGAGGTCAAGAACCCCGAGACCGACGCGCAGCTGGTCGCCCAGGGCATCGCCGAGCAGCTCGGCGCCCGCGTGGCCTTCCGCCGCGCGATGCGCAAGGCGCAGCAGACCGCCATGCGTGCGGGAGCCAAGGGCATCCGCATCAAGTGCTCCGGTCGTCTCGGTGGCGCCGAGATGTCGCGCTCCGAGGGCTACCGCGACGGCCGCGTGCCGCTGCACACCCTCCGCGCCGACATCGACTACGGCTTCTACGAGGCCCGCACGACCTTCGGCCGCATCGGCGTCAAGGTGTGGATCTACAAGGGCGATGTGGCCGGCACCCGTGCCGAGCGCGCCGCCCAGAAGGCCTCCCGTGCGCAGGCCCCCGGTGGTCGGCAGCGTCCGGGGCGTCGTCCCGCCCGTGGCGAGGGCCGCGGGGATCGTCCCGAGCGCGGCGGTCGCCGTCGCGCCGACGCAGCCCAGGCCGAGGCCTCGGCTGCGCCCGCATCTGAGAACGCAGGAGCCTGAGCATGCTGATTCCTCGTCGAGTTAAGTTCCGTAAGCAGCACCACCCCACGCGGCGCGGTGCGGCCAAGGGCGGCACCAAGCTGGCCTTCGGCGACTACGGCATCCAGGCGCTGGAGTCCTCGTACCTGACCAACCGTCAGATCGAGGCCGCCCGTATCGCCATGACCCGCCACATCAAGCGTGGCGGCAAGGTGTGGATCAACGTCTACCCGGACCGTCCCCTCACCAAGAAGCCCGCCGAGACCCGCATGGGCTCCGGTAAGGGCTCGCCCGAGTGGTGGGTCGCCAACATCAAGCCCGGCCGCGTCCTCTTCGAGCTCTCCGGCGTCCCGGAGGACGTGGCGCGAGAGGCGATGCGTCTGGCCATCCACAAGCTGCCCTTCAAGGCACGCTTCATCAAGCGCGAAGCAGGTGACATCTGATGAGCAAGTCCCTCACCGCACATGACCTGCGTGGTCTGTCGCGTGACCAGCTCAACGCCAAGGTCGTTGAACTGAAGGAAGAGCTGTTCGGTCTTCGTTTCCAGGCTGCCACCGGCCAGCTGGAGTCGAGCGCCCGGCTGCGCAACGTCCGCAAGGACATCGCGCGGATCTACACCGTGCTGCAGGAGCGCAACCTCGGCATCGTCGACGAGCCGGTTGTTGAGGAGAAGTGAGCATGAGCGAAGACACCACCACCACGGAGCGCGCCTCCCGCAAGGTGCTGCAGGGCGTCGTCGTGTCCGACAAGATGGACAAGACGATCGTCGTCCTCGTCGAGGACCGGGTCAAGCACTCGCTGTACGGCAAGGTCATGACCAAGTCGTCGCGCCTCAAGGCCCACGATGAGAACAACGAGGCCGGCATCGGCGACCGCGTCCGGGTCATGGAGACCCGCCCGCTGTCCGCGCAGAAGCGCTGGCGTCTGGTCGAGATCATCGAGCGCGCCAAGTAGTCCACGGCCTCACGGTCCCAAGCCGCATGGCCGCCCCACCGGGGCGGCCATGCGGCTTTTTCGTGCTCGATCCCGCAAGATAACGGAAATCTCAGAAAAGTCTTAGCCGTGAACGTTCAACTTCCCTGACTAGGTGCAGAGATCTTCAGTCGCTCTCAGGAAACCGGCACTCCCGGCGAGGAGGTTTGACCTCCGCCACGATGCGGGGGACGGTGGATATCCCGGCAACGAGCGCCAGGCCGGGCACTGGTGCGCTGAATCGCCCCCGCTCCGGCGGGCGCGGGCCGGGACTGTAGGGCCGCTCACACGAGCGGACTGCGGGCCATCCGTCCCCTGTCCAGAGGAGTGTTGAGTGAGCGCGATCTCAGCATCGAACATTTACAAGGTCTTCGGCCGACGGCCGGAAGCCGCGGTCAAGCAGTTGCAGGCCGGCGCCACCCGCGAGGAGCTGCAGAAGCGCGGGAACACCGCCGCCGTCATCGACGCGAGCTTCGAGGTGGAGCCCGGTGAGATCTTCGTCGTCATGGGCCTGTCGGGCTCCGGCAAGTCGACGATCATCCGCATGGTCAACGGACTCCTTCCGCTCACCGCGGGGGAGATGTCCATCCAGGGCGAGCCGCTGAGCAAGCTCAGCTCGTCCGAGCTTCTCAAGGTGCGCCGCCACAAGGTGTCGATGGTGTTCCAGCACTTCGCACTGCTACCGCACCGCACCGTCGGCGAGAACGCCGCCTACGGCCTCAAGATCCAGGGCATGAACCGCACCGAGCGCGAGGCCAAGGCGAACGAGGCGCTCGAGATGGTCGGCCTCGGCGGCTGGGGTAACTACAAGCCGGGCGAGCTGTCCGGCGGTATGCAGCAGCGCGTCGGTCTGGCGCGCGCACTCGCGGCCGGGACCGACATCATGCTGATGGACGAGGCGTTCTCCGCGCTCGACCCGCTCATCCGCCGTGGCATGCAGGACCAGCTCATCGAGCTGCAGCAGAAGCTCGGCAAGACCATCCTGTTCATCACACACGACCTCAACGAGGCCATGCGTCTCGGCGACCGCATCGCCATGATGCGCGACGGCCGGATCGAACAGGTGGGAACCGCCGAGGAGATCCTCAACGACCCCGCGAGCAACTACGTCGCGCGCTTCGTCGCCGACGTCGACCGGACAAGAGTGCTCACCGCCGGCAGCATCGCCGAGCCGCCCTACGCCGTGATCGGCCGCGAGCTCGGGCCGCAGGCCGCGCACAAGCTGCTCCGTGAGAACCAGCCGTCGTGGCTCCTCGTCGTCGACAGGCAGAAGAAGCCCGTTGGGATGGTCTGGGAGGACGACGTGGCCGAGGCCGTCAGGACCGGCCGGCACGACCTGCCCTTCTCGACCAGGCACGAGATGCCCCTCGTCGATGAGTCCACTCCGGTCCACGAACTGTTCGAGCGCTCGGCCCAGCACCGTTCGCCGCTCGTGGTGACGGATCCCGATGGGCGCGTCGCGGGCGTGATTCCGCGTGTCACGCTGCTCGCGGCCGTCAGCGGCGGCGTTACCGAAGAGCCGTCGTCCAAGGAAGCCGAAGGAGCGAACCTGTGATCGAGAACTTCCCTCCCGCCATCCCCATCGGTGACTGGGTCGCCGATGGTATCGACTGGGTCAACGAGTACCTCAGGTTCCTGCTCGACTTCATCAAGGTCACGGGCACCGCGATCAACGACGCGCTCGTCAACGTGCTTCTGGCGCCGCCACCGCTGATCATGGTTCTGATCTTCGCGGCGCTGGCCTGGTTCGTCCGCTCCTGGCGCCTCGGCGTCGGGGTCGTGGTCTCGTTCCTGCTCATCATGAGCATGGGGCAGTGGACCCAGGCCATGCAGACACTGGCGCTGGTCCTCATCGCGACCTTCACCGCGATCATCATCGGGATCCCGGTGGGCATCTGGGCCGCCAAGAGCGCCCGGGTCAGCGCGATCGTCAAGCCGATCCTGGACCTGATGCAGACCATGCCCGCGATGGTCTACCTCATCCCGGCCATCGTGTTCTTCAGCATCGGCGTCGTGCCGGGCCTGTTCAGCACCATCGTCTTCTCGCTGCCGCCCGGCGTCCGGTTCACCGAGCTCGGCATCCGCGGCGTCGACAAGGAGACCGTCGAGGCCGGTGAGTCGTTCGGCGCGACCGACTGGGAGATCCTGCGGGGCATCCAGTTGCCGCTCGCCCTTCCCACGATCATGGCCGGTATCAACCAGGTCATCATGCTCGCACTCTCGATGGCCGTCATCGCCGGCATGGTCGGCGCGGACGGCCTCGGCAAGGAGGTCGTGGGCGCACTGTCCACCATCAACACCGCCCGTGGTGTCGAGGCCGGTCTCTCGATCGTCTTCCTGGCGATCTTCCTCGACCGCTTCACCGCCGCTCTGGGCGACCCGGCCGACTATCCTCACTCCCTTCTCTCGAAGTGGAGGGCTCGCCGCGAGCGGGCCATGAAGGACCAGGAAGTCAAGGAACAGGCAGTGGCACCAGCCGCGGCCTGACCGACAAGAAAGGAAATCCCCCATGAACAAGAAGACACTGCGACGCTTCGGCGCCGGCGCAATCGCGCTGGCCGCGGCCACCGCCCTTGGTGCCTGCTCCTCGACCGAGGGCGGCGAGGCCGCTGCCGGAGGCGACTCCGGCGACGGCGAGATGGGCACCATCACCCTGGGCTTCATCCCCTCCTGGAGCGACGGCCGCACCATGGGCAACCTCCTCAAGCTCGAGCTCGAGAACGCCGGCTACACGGTCGAGACCGAAGAGCTCAGCGAGGCCGGCCCGCTGTACACCGCGCTCTCTCAGGGCGACATCGACGTGTACCCGTCGGCATGGCCCGAGGTCACCCACGCCTCCTACATGGAGGAGTACGGCGACACCATCGAGGACCTCGGCACGTACTACGACAACGCCAAGCTCACCTGGGCGGTGCCGTCCTACTCGGAGATCCAGTCCATCGCGGACATCCCGGACTACGCGGATGCCCTCGAGAGCAAGATCATCGGCATCGAGCCCGGCGCGGGCCTTACCGCCGCCTCGCAGGACAGCGTGATCCCGGCCTACGGTCTCGAGGACTTCGAGCTCGTCACGTCGTCGACCACCGCGATGCTGGCCGAGCTCAAGACCAAGACCGAGGCCGAGGAGGAGATCGTCGTCACCCTGTGGCGTCCGTTCTGGGCCAACTCGGTCTTCGACATGCGTGACCTCGAGGATCCCGAGGGTGCCCTCGGTGGCTCCGAGGCCCTGCACTTCCTGGCCACGGAGGGCTTCTCCGAGGAGTACCCCGAGGTCGTCGACTGGGTCGCCGAGCTGAACCTCAACGACCAGTACGGTGACCTCGAGGACACCGTGGTCAACGAGTACGCGGAGGGCGAAGAGTCCGAGGCCATCACCGCTTGGATGGACGCCAACCCGGACGTCATCCCCTCTATGTCCTGACCGACAACGCGCCCGATGGCCCGTCCCTCACCGCGAGGGGCGGGCCGTCGTCGTCGACGGGCCCGTCACCGCCCCGGGGCCGGCGGCCGGGAGTTTGATACAGGACCGTATTATTGCTGTGCCGCGTGTCCCGTCCCACGGCGCGTGCAGAGGAAGGCCATGCTCCAGCTCACAGACGTGCGCAAGTCGTACACCACCGGCGACTTCACCCAGGTGGCGCTCGACGACGTCTCGATCGCGTTCCGAGACAACGAGTTCGTCGCCATCCTCGGCCCCTCCGGATCCGGCAAGACCACCCTGCTCAACATCGTCGGCGGCCTCGACCACTACGACTCGGGCAACCTCGTCATCGACGGCACGGCCACCGAGCGCTACAGCGACCGCGACTGGGACACCTACCGCAACAACCGCATCGGCTTCGTCTTCCAGAGCTACAACCTGATCCCGCACCAGACAGTGCTGTCGAACGTCGAGCTGGCGCTGACTCTGGCAGGAGTGTCCCCGGCCGAGCGACGCCGGCGCGCTACGCAGGCACTCGACGAGGTCGGGCTCGTCGAGCACATCCACAAGCACCCCAACCAGCTCTCCGGCGGGCAGATGCAACGCGTCGCCATCGCCCGGGCCCTGGTCAACGATCCCGAGATCCTGCTGGCCGACGAGCCGACCGGCGCACTGGACTCCATGACCAGCGTGCAGATCATGGCCCTGCTCACGAGCATCGCCAAGGACCGGCTGGTCATCATGGTGACCCACAACCCCGAGCTCGCGGAGACCTACGCCAACCGCATCGTGCACCTCCGCGACGGCGCCGTCTCCGCCGACACCCATCCCTTCGACCCCGAGACGGAGATGGAGGAGGCGGGGCGAGCCGTGCGGCGCACGGCGATGTCGTTCCTCACCGCCATCGCGCTGTCGTTCAACAACCTCATGACCAAGAAGGGCCGCACCCTGATGACGTCCTTCGCGGGCAGCATCGGGATCATCGGCATCGCGGCCATCCTGGCGCTCGCCAACGGCGTCAACGCCTACATCAAGGGCGTCGAGGAGGACACACTCTCGATGTACCCGCTGAGCATTGAACGGCGGGGCGTCGACCTCACCGCCCTGCTGGCCAGTTCGGCCGGGCTCATGGACGAGATGAGCTCCACAGCCGAACGCGACGACGAGGGGGACGTGCACGAGATCCAGATGGTCTCGGCGATGTTCGAGGGGGTCGGCACCAACGACCTCGCCTCCCTCAAGTCGTACTTCGACGACAACGGCGGCGGCATCGACGACTACGTCAACTCCATCCAGTACGCCTACGACGTGACCCCGCTCATCTACTCCGACGCGGGGGAGGAGCCCCGGCAGGTCAATCCCGACAGCACCTTCAGTGCCGTGGGGTTCCGCGGTCCTTCGGGCGGTTTCGGCGGATCGGCCGGCGGCAGCGACGTGTTCTCCGAACTCGTCGACGACCTGTCGCTCGTGGACGAGCAGTACGACGTCAAGGCCGGCCGGTGGCCCTCCGCGGCCGATGAGGTCGTCGTGGTGCTCACCCCCAGCGGCGGCATCAGCGACTACGCGCTCTACGCCATGGGACTGCGGGACCCGGAAGAACTCGACACCATGGTCCGGCAGTACGTCGACGAGGAGCCTGTGCAGGTCTCCGACGACCCGATGACGCTCAGCTACGACGACCTCATGGGCGTCGACTTCCGGCTGGTCAACGCGACGGACTTCTACTCCTACGACGACCAGTACGACGTGTGGACCGACCTGAGCGGGGACGACGACCTCGTCCGGGAACTCGTCGACGCGGGGGATCGTCTGCGCGTCGTCGGCGTCGTGCAGCCCACCGGTGACACGTCGGTGCTCAGCACCGGTGTCTACTACACCCCGGCGCTCACCCGGCACGTCATGGACCGGGCCGCCGGCACGGACATCGTGCGCAACCAGCTCGACGAGCCGTCCGTCAACGTGTTCTCCGGCCGCAGCTTCGCCGACGACGAGGCCGGGGACGACCTGGACCTCACGTCGCTCATCACGGTGGACGAGGACGCGATCACCGACGCCTTCACCTTCGACCAGTCGAAACTCCAGCTCGACCTCTCCGGGCTCGACGGGCTGGCGATGCCGCAGATCGACATCGACCCGTCGCTCATGCCGGACCTGGACCTGGCGTCGCTGCTGGGGGACCTGGACCTCGGCTCGCTCATCACGCTGCCGGACACGCCGGAGTTCGAGTTCGACCTCGACCAGGCCTCCGAGACGGTCACGGCGCTCTCCGACGGCTACCAGGCCTACGTCGACGCCAACGGTCTCGACCCCGCCGATCTCGCCACGAACTTCCCGCTGTTCATCGAGTCCGACGCCGGGCAGCAGATCCTCACCGACGCCGGCCTCGACGGCGAGCCCGGTCTGCTCGTCAGGCTCGTCGGGGGATACCTGGACTACACCATCAGCAACGACCTCGACCTCACCGACGTCGCGGGCAACTTCCCAGCCTTCCTCGAGACCGAGGACGGGCAGGCGCTCCTCGACGAGGCGATGGGCCTCATCGACACCGGCGCGCTCGAGGACCAGCTCCAGGGCGCCATCGCCTCGTACATGGGCGAGGTGATGAACGTCTACATGGACCAGGTCGGCGCCCAGGTCGCGTTCGCTCTCCAGGACCAGATCGCCTCATCGCTCGACTCGGCGATGACCCAGCTCGCCACGAACATGTCCGATGCGATGAGCATCGACGAGGACGCCTTCATGTCCGCCTTCCAGATGGACAAGACGCAGGAGGAGCTCACCCAGTTGCTGGTGTCCATGGCCGCCGTGGAGTCGGCGTCCTACGAGGGCAACCTCAGCCGGCTCGGCTATGCGGACGTGGCCGATCCCTCGGGCATCGATCTGTACCCGATCGACTTCGAGAGCAAGGAACAGGTCATCCGGATCCTCGACGAGTACAACGACGCGATGAGCGCCCAGGGCGACGAGGACAAGGTCATCACCTACACCGACATCGTGGGGGCCCTCATGGGGTCGGTGACCGAGATCATCAACATGGTCAGCTACGTGCTCGTGGCCTTCGTCGCCATCTCGCTGGTCGTGTCGTCGATCATGATCGGGGTCATCACCTACATCTCGGTGCTGGAACGCAAGAAGGAGATCGGCATCCTGCGCTCCATCGGCGCCAGTAAGCGCGATATCCGCCGCGTGTTCAACGCCGAGACCCTCATCGTCGGCTTCGTCGCCGGTGCGCTCGGCATCGCGATCACGCTCCTGCTCACGATCCCCGCCAACGCGATCGTGTACGCCAATTTCGACGTGCCGGACATCGCGCAGCTGCCGTGGGCGGCGGCGGGCATCCTCGTCCTGGTCAGCATGGGTCTGACGCTGCTGGCAGGCCTCATCCCGGCGACGGCGGCGTCCCACAAGGACCCGGTGGAGGCCCTGCGCAGCGAGTGAGCCGGGTGTTCCGCTCAACGTGTGCGGGGGAGTCAGCATGCTGACACTTGCCGCCACGATCCTGGCGTTTCCGCAGGGACCGAACGTTATCGACCACGCTGTTGGGGTCACGTCCCACTGGCGGTGAGCGACGCGAAGACCGCTGGGGCCACACACCCGGACGAACACGGCTGCGGCACGTCCGGCCAGCCGCGCTTGCGCAGCGCGGCGGCGACCTGACCCGCGACCAGGCACGGCGAGTCCCACACGTGGCGCCAGCGGTAGCGCAGAGTGATCTCATCCAGCTTGAGACGCACGTCGTTGTCCCGGACGAGGTCCTGCGCGGTGGCCCTACCCGGATGGGCGAGTTCGCCGTCGAGCTCGACGCGCACGCCGAACCCCGGGTACCAGTTGTCCGAGCGAATCCAGCGCCCACGGATCCGCTCCCACTTCTGCCGCACCGAGCGTGGAAGTCCGTGGGCACGTTCGGCCCGACGGCGGTACTCGAGTTCGAGATGCGACTCGACGCCCTCCTCCGCGATCGCCGTCACCCGCAGGACGAAGCCGCGGTGCCGGACACGGCGGTTGGCTGCGAGTTGAGCCAGGAAGCGGGGCAGACTCATGCGCGCCTGGATCGCCTTCATCAGGATCTGCAGCACGTGGGACTCGGTGGGGGCGTCGTCGATGAGATCGACGACGGTCTGTTCGAGTGAGGTGCGGGGCGGGGCGCCCACGGGGCACAGCGGGACCCGCGTGCGGTGCACGGTGCACCGCGAAGTGGAGCGCAGCCCGGCCGCCAATGGCGCTGAGACCTCCAGCACCGGGGGAAGGTCGCTCACCAGACCATGCAGGTATGCGGCCGTCCTTTGCGAGAGAGTGTTCCGAGGTCGTCGTGTGCGGGGGAGTCAGCATGCTGATTCTTGCCGCCACGATGGGGAAGGGCCTGCGATTTCACGCGTCGGGTCGCGTGGGATAGACTAAGCAAGTTGCCCTGGGTCTGTGCCCCTTCGGGGGGACCTTTCCCGGGCATCGCCATGGCTCCCTCTCCCTCGAGCTGGGGGTTGCCTCCTGGCAAAATCCAGGGGGTTCGTTTCTAGTTTCACAAGGCCTGTCATGTGCGGGAACCGGTGGGACAAGGAGAAGTAATGATCCAGCAGGAGTCGCGACTGAAGGTCGCCGACAACACTGGTGCCAAGGAAATCCTGTGCATCCGTGTTCTCGGTGGCTCCAAGCGCCGCTACGCCTACCTCGGCGACACCATCGTCGCCACCGTCAAGGACGCGATCCCTGGCGGCAACGTCAAGAAGGGCGAGGTGGTCAAGGCCGTCGTCGTCCGCACCGTCAAGGAGCGTCGCCGCGCCGACGGTTCCTACATCAAGTTCGACGAGAACGCCGCCGTCATCCTGAAGAACGACGGGGAGCCCCGTGGCACCCGCATCTTCGGCCCGGTGGCCCGCGAGCTGCGCGAGAAGAAGTTCATGCGCATCGTCTCGCTCGCCCCGGAGGTGATCTGACATGGCATCGCTCAACATCAAGAAGGGTGACCGCGTCAAGGTCATCTCGGGCAAGGACAAGGGCACCGTCAGCGAGATCATCGCCGTCGATCCCGAGAACCAGCGCGTGACCGTCCAGGGCGTCAACCTCGTCAAGCGTCACCGCCGCGAGTCCCAGACCGCCACCGGCCGCCGCGTCGAGGGTGGCGTCATCACCGTCGAGGCCCCGATCCACGTGTCCAACGTGCAGCTCGTGGTCAAGGTCGACGGCAAGGACGTACTGACCCGCGTCGGCCACAAGCGCGTCGAGGTCACCAAGCGTCGCCCCGACGGCTCGGAGTACCAGGCGGAGCGTTCTGTGCGCATCGCCCGCAAGACCGGTGAGGAGATCTGATGACCGCCACCGCAGCTACCACCGCAATGCCGCGCCTCAAGGCCAAGTACCGCGAGACGATCGTTCCCACGCTCCAGGAGGAGTTCGAGTACGACAACGTCATGCAGATCCCCGGTCTGGTCAAGATCGTGGTGAACATGGGCGTCGGCGAGGCCGCACGTGACTCGAAGATCATCGAGGGCGCCATCCGCGACCTCACCGCGATCACCGGCCAGAAGCCGTCCGTCACGAAGGCCCGCAAGTCCATCGCGCAGTTCAAGCTGCGCGAGGGCCAGCCGATCGGCTGCCACGTCACCCTCCGCGGTGACCGCATGTGGGAGTTCGCCGACCGTCTGCTGACGCTGGCTCTTCCCCGCATCCGCGACTTCCGTGGCCTCAACGGCAGCCAGTTCGACGGCAACGGCAACTACACCTTCGGTCTCAACGAGCAGGTCATGTTCCTCGAGATCGACCAGGACAAGATCGACCGCGTGCGCGGCATGGACATCACGTTCGTGACCTCGGCCACCAACGACGCGGAGGGCAAAGCGCTCCTCAAGCACCTCGGTTTCCCGTTCAAGGCCGTCGACGATCCGAAGAAGCAGAAGTCGAAGCGCGGCCCCGCGTACTACGCCAAGAAGAAGAAGTGAGCTGAGCCATGGCTAAGACAGCACTCAAGGTCAAGCAGTCCCGTAAGCCGAAGTTCGGCGTGCGCGCGTACACCCGGTGCCAGAAGTGCGGCCGACCCCACTCGGTCTACCGCAAGTTCGGACTCTGCCGCGTCTGCCTGCGCGAAATGGCCCACGCCGGCGAGCTGCCGGGCGTGACCAAGTCGTCCTGGTGACCGGACCCACTCACTCACAGAATTCAAGTTGCGCAAGGTCCGGCAATGACCGGAAACCGGCGCGAGAAAGAGGCAACAAGTCATGACCATGACTGATCCGATCGCAGACATGCTGACGCGTCTGCGGAACGCCAACCAGGCGTACCAGGATTCGGCGACCATGCCGTCGTCCAAGATCAAGGTGGGCATCGCGGAGATCCTGAAGGCCAACGGCTTCATCTCGGGCTACGAGCAGACCGAGGTCGAGGGCCAGGTCGGCAAGGTGCTCAAGCTGACGCTCAAGTACGGGGACTCGCGCGAGCGCTCGATCTCCGGACTCCGCCGCATCAGCAAGCCGGGCCTGCGCGTTTACGCCAAGGCAAACGACCTTCCGAAGGTGCTCGGTGGCCTTGGTATCGCCATCATCTCCACCTCGCATGGTCTGCTGACCGACCGTGAGGCCAAGTCCAAGTCCGTGGGCGGCGAAGTGCTCGCCTACGTCTGGTGACCGGGCGAAGGTAAGGAGAAACAGATATGTCGCGTATTGGCAGGCTCCCCATCGCCATCCCGTCCGGTGTCGACGTGAAGCTCGACGGCCAGCAGGTCGACGTTAAGGGCCCCAAGGGGGCGCTTTCGCTCACCGTCGCCAGCCCGATCGTGCTCGAGAAGAACGATGCCGGCCAGATCGAGGTGTCGCGTCCCGACGACGAGCGTGAGAACCGCTCGCTGCACGGGCTCACCCGCACCCTGGTCAACAACATGATCATCGGTGTCACCGACGGCTACGAGAAGAAGCTCGAGATCGTCGGCGTCGGCTACCGCGTGATCTCCAAGGGCCCGAAGCAGCTCGAGTTCGCGCTCGGCTACTCGCACCCGATCGTCGTCGACGCTCCGGAGGGCATTACCTTCGCCGTCGAGTCCGCGACCAAGTTCACGGTGGCGGGCATCGACAAGCAGCTGGTCGGCGAGACTGCGGCCAACATCCGCAAGCTCCGCAAGCCCGAGCCCTACAAGGGCAAGGGCGTCCGCTACGCGGGCGAGCACGTCCGCCGCAAGGCTGGAAAGGCTGGTAAGTAACCCATGGCCATCTCGCTCAGCAACTCAAAGACGCTGGCCCCCAAGGCCGCGTCCCGCGCCCGTCGGCAGCTGCGGGCCCGCAAGAAGATCAGCGGCACGGCTCAGCGCCCCCGTCTGGTCGTCACGCGGTCCTCGCGGCACATGTTCGTCCAGGTCATCGACGACGTGCAGGGTCTCACTCTCGCGTCGGCGTCGACCATGGAGGCGGACCTGCGCGCCCTCGAGGCCGACAAGTCGGACAAGGCCCGCAAGGTCGGCGAACTGATCGCCGAGCGCGCCAAGGCCGCCGGTGTCGAGCAGGTCGTCTTCGACCGTGCGGGCAACAAGTACCACGGGCGGATCGCGGCTCTGGCCGACGCCGCCCGCGAGGCCGGTCTCGGCTTCTGATCACGACGAAAGGATAGGTTCACACGATGAGTGAAACCCAGCAGCGCCGGGGTTCCGGCGCGACCGGTGAGCGTCGTGGCCGTGACGATCGTCGTGGCCAGGCTCCCAAGGAAGACAACAAGTACCTGGAGCGCGTGGTGACCATCAACCGCGTCGCCAAGGTGGTCCAGGGCGGTCGTCGCTTCAGCTTCACCGCGCTCGTGGTCGTCGGCGACGGCGAGGGCATGGTCGGCGTCGGCTACGGCAAGGCGAAGGAGGTGCCGGCCGCGATCGCCAAGGGCGTTGAAGAGGCCAAGAAGCACTTCTTCCGCGTGCCGCTGATCCAGAAGACCATCCCGCACCCGGTGCAGGGTGAGAAGGCGGCCGGTGTCGTCATGCTCCGCCCCGCTTCCCCGGGTACCGGTGTCATCGCCGGCGGCTCCGCCCGCGCGGTGCTCGAGTGCGCCGGCGTGCACGACGTGCTCGCCAAGTCGCTCGGCTCGTCCAACGCCATCAACGTGGTGCACGCGACCGTCGACGCTCTCAAGCAGCTCGAGACGCCCGAGTCCGTCGCGAAGCGTCGCGGCATGCCGGTCGAGGACGTCGCCCCCGCGGCTCTCCTGCGCGCTGCCAAGGAAGAGGTGGCCGGCTGATGTCGCAACTCAAGATCACCCAGGCAAAGTCCGGGGTGGGTGGCAAGCAGAACCAGCGTGACACGCTGCGGACGCTCGGCCTCGGAAAGATCCGCTCCTCGGTCGTCCGTGAGGACACTCCCGAGGTCCGCGGGATGCTCCGCGCCGTCTCCCACCTCGTTACCGTGGAAGAGGTGTAAGTGATATGGCTCTGAAGCTTCACGATCTGCGTCCGGCTCCGGGCGCGAAGACCGCCAAGACCCGTGTCGGTCGAGGCGAGGGTTCCAAGGGCAAGACCGCGGGCCGCGGCACGAAGGGCACCGGCGCACGCAAGAACGTGCCCGAGAACTTCGAGGGTGGGCAGATGCCCATCCACATGCGCCTGCCGAAGCTGAAGGGGTTCAAGAACCCGTTCCGCGTCGAGTTCCAGGTCGTCAACGTCGGCCGCGTCGCCGAGCTGTTCCCCGAGGGCGGCTCCGTCGGCGTCGAGGACCTCGTGGCCGCCGGCGCCGTGCGCTCCGGCAACCTGGTCAAGGTGCTCGGCAACGGTGACGTCAGCGTCAAGCTCGACGTGACCGCGCACGCGTTCTCCGGCTCCGCCAAGGCGAAGCTCGAGGCCGCGGGCGGCTCCGCGATCGAGGCCTGACACCCAGGCCCTGACGCAACAGACAAGCCCGACGGGGCGGAACCGGGAGACCGGCTCCGCCCCGTCGTCGCATTCCCGCCCGGGGGTCGGCGTTTTGGTGGCGGTGCGGCAGTTGATAGGCTGCCCTGGTTGCCCGTGCGCCCTGTCGCGCCCGCGGCGCGTTCATCAACGAGTTGAAAGTGGGTCGGATGATCTCCGCCATGGCTAACGCGCTGAAGACTCCTGATCTTCGCAAGAAGATCTTCTTCACGCTCGGCATCATCGTAGTGTTCCGGCTGGGTTCGACGATCCCGTCGCCCAACGTGAACATCTCGAGGATCGATCAGTGTCTCGCGCTCGCCCAGCAGGGTGGCGCCGCCGGCATCTACTCGATGATCAACCTGTTCTCGGGTGGCGCGCTGCTCCAGCTGACGATCTTCGCGCTCGGGATCATGCCGTACATCACGGCGTCGATCATCCTGCAGCTGCTCACCGTCGTGATCCCGCGGCTCGAGGCCCTCAAGAAGGAGGGCGGCTCGGGTCAGCAGAAGATCACCGAGTACACCCGCTACCTCACCCTGGTGCTGGCGATCCTCAACGCCACCGCGTTCGTGACCCTGGCCCGCACCGGCCAGCTGTTCCCCGGCTGCACCGGCATCCTGTACTCCGACGAGTTGCTGCCGTTGGTCACCATGGTCATGGTGATGACGGCCGGCACCGGCATCATCATGTGGATGGGCGAGCTCATCACCGAGCGCGGCATCGGCAACGGCATGTCCATCATGATCTTCACCCAGATCGCGGCCAGCTTCCCCGCCGGCCTGTGGTCCATCAAGCAGAACCACCCGGGCGTGACCGGCTGGGTCCTGTTCTTCATCGTCATCGGTATCGGCCTGCTCGTGATGCTCGGCATCATCTGGGTCGAGCAGGGGCAGCGGCGCATCCCGGTGCAGTACGCCAAGCGCATGGTCGGTCGCCGCCTCGTGGGCGGGTCCACCACCTACATCCCGCTCAAGGTGAACCAGTCCGGAGTCATCCCCGTCATCTTCGCGTCGTCGATGCTCTACCTGCCGGTCCTGTTCGCGACGTTCCGCCCCGATGGCGCCGTGTCGCAGTGGATCCAGATGAACTTCACCGGCCAGGGCAGCGCGTCGTGGGTCTACAACGTCACGCAGTTCGTCCTCATCATCGCGTTCTGCTACTTCTACGTGTCGATCACCTTCAATCCGGAGGAGGTCTCGGACAACATGAAGAAGTACGGCGGCTTCATCCCCGGGATCCGCGCCGGCAAGCCCACGGAGCGGTACCTCGCCTATGTGCTGTCGAGGCTGACGGCCCCCGGCTCGCTGTACCTCGCCACCATCGCACTCCTCCCGACCATCGCCTTCATGGCCGTGGGGGCGCAGCAGAACTTCCCGTTCGGCGGGACGTCGATCCTCATCATCGTCGGTGTCGCACTCGACACGGTGAAGAAGATCGAGAGCCAGCTACAGCAACGCAACTATGAAGGATTCCTGCGGTGAGACTGCTGATCATGGGTGCCCCGGGGGCGGGCAAGGGGACACAGGCGACGGCGCTCGCCGAGCACTACGGCGTTCCCGCCATCTCCACCGGTGACATCTTCCGCTTCAACATCAAGAACGAGACGTCGCTCGGGCTCAAGGTGAAGGCGATCATCGACGCGGGGGAGTACGTCCCCGACGACGTCACGGAGGAGATCGTCGCCGCCCGGCTGGAGGAGCCCGACTGCGAGCCCGGCTTCCTGCTCGACGGCTTCCCCCGCACCATGCACCAGGTGCACTTCCTCGACCGCTACCTGTCGGAGCGCGGGCAGGGCCTCGACGCCGTCGTCTCGCTGCACGTCGACCCGGAGGCGCTCGTCCAGCGCCTCCTCAAGCGCGCCGAACTCGAGGGCCGCGCCGACGACAACGCCGACACCATCCGCCGCCGGATGGAGGTCTACGCCGGCCAGACCGCGCCGCTGCTGTTCCACTACGAGAACAAGGGCTCGCTGGTCGACGTCGACGGCACCGGCACCGTCGACGAGGTGCGCGAGCGGATGTTCGCGGCCGTCGACGCGCACGTCGCGTCGTGACCATCGAGGTCAAGTCCCACGCCGAACTGCTGCTCATGCGGCGCGCGGGGCTCGTGGTGGCCGACGGGCTGGCCGAGATGTGCGAGGCGGCTGCCCCCGGTGTGACGACCGCCGAGATCGACGCCGTCGGCCGTGAGGTCCTCGCCCGCCACGACGCCGCATCGTCCTTCCTCGGCTACGGCGAAGTGTGGGGCAACCCCTTCCCGGCCGTCGCCTGCATCTCCGTCAACGACGAACTCGTCCACGGCATCCCGGGGGACCGGGTCCTGGTCGACGGTGACGTCGTGTCGATCGACTTCGGCGCCGTCGTCGAGGGGTGGCACGGCGACGCGGCCCGCACCGTCATCGTCGGCACCGAGGACCCCGCCGATCGTGCGCTCATCGACGCCACGATGCAGGCCATGTGGGCCGGGGTCCGCGCCGTGCGCGCCGGCGGCCGCGTCGGCGACGTGTCGCGCGCCATCGAGGAGAGTGTCAAGGCTCAGCCGGTGCGCTACGGGTCGCTGCGCGAGTACACCGGGCACGGGATCGGCTCCGAGATGCACATGGAGCCCGACGTGCCGAACTGGTACCGGCTCCGCCCCACGCCCAAGCTCGGCGTGGGTATGGCCATCGCCATCGAGCCCATGCTCACCCGCGGGCTCAATCAGACCCTTGAACTCGACGACGGCTGGACGGTCGTGAGCCGCGACCGGTCCCGCGGGGCGCATTGGGAGAACACCGTCGCGGTCACCGACCGGGGGCTGTGGGTGCTCACCGAACCCGACGGGGGCGCCGGCATGCTCGGGGACCTGTTCGGACCGCTCGCCGAGTGAACGCGGCGCGCCGTACCCGGACGTATGCTGTGGGTATGGCGCTCCCCCCGTCCTCGAAGTACCTGCAGCGCTCCGCCGACCCGGTCGACGATGCGGAGCGCGAGTCGATCACCGCGCGCCTCAACGGCGCGTTCGAGGACGGGCGGATCAACCACGACGAGTACGCAGGCGCCATGGACGTGGTCTACGATGCACGCACCCTCGGGGAACTCGTCCCCGTGGTCGAGCGGCTGCCCGCCCCGCAGAACGACACCCCGGCGATCGTCGCCCAGGCCGGCCCGCCCGCGGGCGACGTGACCGAGTCGCGCAACCTGCTGCCGCTTGCGATCGGCGCCGGCGTGGTGGGCGTCACACTCATCGCGGTGCTCCTGCTGCTCGTCGTCATGCTGTTCATCTGAGAACACTCCGGCGGCGCAAGGAGGTGTCGGTATGGAGTACAGGCCCGATGGCCGGGCCTCGCCGGCACCGCGCCACGCCGCGCCCCCCGAACCCGCCGGTCCGGGCCCCGGGACCCGGGTGGGCTTCGCCGCGCTGGCACTGACCCTCGTGGCCGCGATGGTCGTCGTCGGCTACAGTCTCGCCCGCGACCTGACGGAGGCGGGGCCGGCGGCAAGCGTGACGACGCCGGCGCAGCGGACGCCCGCGCCGCAACCCACCGTGGTCCCCACCGCCAACGCGGGTCCACAGGTCTGGACCCTTCCCGAGCGGACCTGGGAGCCGCTGCCGGCCCCCGATCCGGACTCGCCCCTGTACACGGCGCAGGTGACGGCCCTCGACGAGCTCGAACCCCCCGTACTGGAGGGGTGCCCCGCCCCGGAGACGGTGGCCGTGGAGGGGGAGTGGCGCGAGGCCGTCGAGGCGCAGTGGGACTGCCTGCACGACTCCTGGGCACCCGTCTTCGAGGAGTTGGAGTGGCCGGCGGAGAGCGCAGCGGTCGGGTTCTTCCCCGGCGACGGCGCCGACAGCGACTGCGGATACCTGGTGGCCCCCGCCTTCTACTGCGCCTCCGGCGTCGGGCAGGTGTTCTTCGGAAGGCAGCATCTCGAGATGGCGGGGATCTGGGACCTGTCGATCAACGAGATGGTCAACCACGAGTACGGCCACCACCTTCAGTATCTGGCCGGGGTGACGTCGGTGCGGATGGTGGGCGAGCAGACCGACGACATCGTGCGGCGATCGGAGCTGCAGGCGATCTGTTGGGCCTCGGTGATGACCATGCGGAACACGGCCGTCGGGTTCAACGAGCAGGCGCACGCGTCGTGGACGGCACGGCTGGAGACGATGCGCGCCGATGATGCGCACGGAACCCGGGAGTCGATCCTCTACTGGGGGCTCCGGGGCCTGTACGCCGAGACCATGGGCGACTGCAATACGTGGGTGGCGCCCCCGGAGACGGTGGCGTGACATGCCCCGGCGGGCGTTCCCGTACGCCTCACCATCCGGCGGCCGACGCCGGTCGGGTTTCGTCGCCGCGGCCATCCTGCTGATCGCTGCGGTGGTCGTCGCGACCGGCGCGCTCCTGGGCGCCACGGCGGACCGCGCCATGGCACCACCGGTGCTCATGCCGACGGTGCGACCCGCCTCGGATCCCACTGTCGGCGCGCAGCCCCCTGGTGAGGGCGGTGCCGACCCGCCCCGGGTCCTGGGGGTGACGCCTCCACCCGAGTTGCCCCTCGCCGCCGTCGCGGGGCGCAACCCGCTGTCGCTGGCCCTGCAGCAGAACCCGCTCCACGATCTGACCGTCCCCCAGCTCACCGGCTGCCCGGCGCCCCGCCGTGTCTCGACCATGGAGGAGCTGGAGATGCAGGCTCGCGCCGAGATGACGTGCATCCAGGCGGCCTGGCGACCGGTACTCGAGGCCGACGGCTACGCGGCGGGCGAGATCCCCGTCTACTTCTACCGTGGCGACCGGGTGTCGACTCCCTGCGGCGTCATCGTGGGCCCCGCGGTGTACTGCGCGGCGCGCGGCGGGGCGGTGTACTTCGGAGAGAACACCCTCCGGGGATCGCGCTGGTTCGCGCTCGGGGTCAAGGGCGTCGCCGGCCACGAGTATGGACACCACCTGCAGGCCGTAGCCGGCCTCTTCTCGGAGGAGGCGAAGGTCGGCACCGACGAGTCGGCCCGAAGGCTGGAACTGCAGGCCACCTGCCTCGCCTACGCGATGATCGCGCACGACGACGCCGTGACCGTGACCCGTGAGATCTACGAGGACAGCTCGAGATTCCTGCGGGCGGTCGTCGAGGACGACATTCACGGCTCGAAGGAGTCGGTGAGCGAATGGGGGCTGAGGGGGCTCTACGCCGAGACCGTTGGCGACTGCAACACGTGGGTCGCGGACGCGGAGTCCGTGACATGACCGGTCGTACACGGGCCGCGTCGCGTCGCTCCCGCACGACGGCCGCACTGTTGCCGTGGAGCGTCCCGCTGGCGCTCGTGGGGGCGTCGGCGACGCTCGGCGTCGAGGGCTGCGCCCCGCCGCCGACGGCAGTGCAGGGCCAGGCCACCGACTGCGCGTCACGCGCCCACGACGACCCTTGGACGCCCCCGGCCGGGGCGGAGTCGGACCCGGACTGGGCAACGCTCATCGACAACGCCCTGTACCCGGCGGAGCTGCCCGACCTGACCGGCTGCCCCGCGCCGGCCACGGCCGCGACGATGTCCGGCCTCGAGGCTCAGGCCACAAGGCAGCTCGACTGCGTGCAGGACGCGTGGCGGCCGCTCCTTGAGTCCGCAGGGCTGGACGCGGCCGAGATCCCGCTCCACGTCTACCCGGGCGAGCACGCCGACACCCCGTGCGGGACGATCAGCTGCCCGGCGGTGTACTGCGCCGAGGACGGCGGCGGCATCTGGCTCGGTGAGGCCAGTCTCGACAGCGCCACCTGGTTCGCCCTCGGAATCAAGGGAGTCGTCAACCACGAGTACGCCCACCACCTGCAGTCCCTGATCGGGGTGCTCGACGCCCAGCACCGGATCGGCGCGACGTCGGAGTCGGTACGGCGGGTTGAGCTGCAGGCCACCTGCCTCGGCTACGCGATGATCGCCCACGATGACCGGGTCGCCGACCACCTCGACCTTGTCGAGTCCAGCGACCCGCTCCTGGGATCGCTGCTCGCCGACGATGTCCACGGTTCCAGGGACTCCGTGGCGCAGTGGGCCCTCACCGGGCTGGACGCCCGGACTCTGGGCGACTGCAACACCTGGCTGGCGGCAGCGGGCGCCGTGTCCTGAGTGGTCACGACGTCCGGGAGCGTCCGGCATCCGAGGACAGCGCGAACGTGCCCTTGGCGCGCCGGACGCCCTGCACCGGATGGTCGGGGAGGAGATCCCGGAGGAACTCGAAGTCGCGCAGCATGTACGCGGCCTTCAGGTCGCCGTCGGTGGCCCGAGTGGAGGCGAGCTGCCACCAGTCGGTGATGTCGCCCCAGCCCGGCGCCGCGAGCGACCCGCCGAACTGCCGCACAGCGAGGGCCGAGCACAGACTGGCGAACCGGAGCCGGTTCTCAAGGGGCCACTGAGCGAGGGTCCCCAGGATGATCGCCGACGCGAACACGTCCCCGGCGCCCGTCGGATCGATCGCGGCCACCGGGACGGCGGGGCAGTAGGCCTCCTCGCCCGTGGACTGGTCGATGCCGAACGAGCCGTGCACGCCGTCGGTCACCACCGCCAGCGGCACCAGATCCGCCAGCCGCCGCACGGCGTCGGTGGGGCGGTCGGTGCGCGTGTAGGCCATCGCCTCGACGACATTGGGCGTGAAGGCGTGGCACTGGTCGAGCGGGCGCAGGGCCGCGCGGTCCCACATCTCCGTCTCGTCGAAGCCGATGTCGGCGAACAGCAGCGTGCCGCGCTCCCGCAGCGCTCCCCACCAGTCGCCCGGCTCCTTGAGGTCGACGGCGGCCGCCCGTGCCGCCGGGGCGGACAGCAGCGCGGGCTCGAGCGGTTCGGGGAGCGGGTGGCAGTGCGTGACCATGCCCCGGTCCTCGTGGTACGCCATCGACACGGTCAGGGCGGAGTGGAAGTTCGCGAAGCGCCGCGACGCGCTGAGGTCGATGTGCTCCTGGCCGCTCAGGGTGTCCCACATCCAGTCCGCGTAGGTGTCGTCGCCGAAGCCCGCCACCAGGCCGGTTCTCAGGCCGAGGCGCGCCGTGGCGGTGGCCAGGTTGGCGATCCCACCGGGGCAGGACCCCAGCCCCTCGCTGTGCAACTCCTCGCCGGGCTTGGGCAGCCGGGGGAGCCCGGTGAAGATGATGTCGAAGAAGATTGTGCCGGTGGTCAGCACGTCGAGCGGCGGGTCGCCCGGGCCGCGCAGCGCCTCCAACGGGTCCCAGGGGGAGCACTCGCTGCACTGGGTGATGTCGTCGGCGTGGCTGTGGGTGGTCATGAGCCCGCTCCTTCCAGCATCCCTGAGATGCAGTATTGCGGGCCGCGGGGCACGGCGGGCGGGGCTCCCGGGATCCGATCCGGTGCGGGAGGCGCGTCGCGGCCGCGTCGTGCATGATGAAGGGGCGAACGAGAGGACGAACCCGCATGAGACTCGTGATCCTGGGCGGCGGCGGTTTCCGCGTCCCGCTCGTCTACGACGCCGTCGCCACCGACGCGCTCGCCGCCGCGGGGAAGCCCGCCGTCGACATCCGCGAGGTCGTCCTCCACGATCGGTCGCCGGAGCGGCTGCGTACGATCGCGCGCGTGATCGAGGAGCGCTCGCGCGATCTCAAGGAGCCGCCCGCCGTCCGGACGACGACGGACCTGCGCAACGCCCTCGGGGGCGCGGACTTCGTGTTCGCGGCGGTCCGCGTCGGCGGGGCCGAGGGGCGGATCGCCGACGAACGCGTCGCGCTGGATCTGGGGCTGCTCGGCCAGGAGACCGTCGGCCCCGGCGGGCTCGCCTACGCGATGCGGACGATCCCGGTGATGCGGCGGGTGGCCGAGACCATCGCCGAGGTCGCGCCCGACGCGTGGACGATCAACTTCACCAACCCCGCCGGGATCGTCACCGAGACCATGCGAGCGGTGTTGGGGGAGCGGGTCGTCGGGATCTGCGACACCCCCATCGGCCTGGTCCGCCGGGTGTCGCGGCTGCTCGGCGTCTCGCTCGAGGACGACCGCGACCGGGTGGGCTACGACTACATCGGGCTGAACCACCTCGGGTGGCTGCGGTCGGTCACCGTGGACGGCGAAGACAGGCTGCCCGGGATCCTCGCCTCCGACGAGCGGCTCGACCACATCGAGGAGGCGCGTCTCATCGGCAAGGACTGGGTGCGGGCGCTGGGGGCGCTGCCGAACGAGTACCTGTACTACTACTGGAAGACCGATGAGGCGATCCGCGGCATCCGCGCCGCCGACCGGACCCGCGGCGAGTACCTGGAGCGCCAGCAGGCCGGGTTCTACGAGTCGGCCGGCTGCTGCGAGTCGCCGCTGGCCGCATGGCGGGAGACGCTGCACGAGCGCGAGGCCACCTACATGGCCGAGGCGCGCGCCGACGACGGGGAGCGTCGCGAGGAGGACATCGCCGGCGGCGGCTACCAGGAGGTGGCGCTGCGGTTGATGACGGCGTTGGCCACCGGGGCTCAGGAGCGGATGATCCTCAACGTCGCCAACGAGACGGGCTCCGGAAGGCTGGTCCCGGAACTGCCGGGCGATCTGGTGGTGGAGGTCGGCTGCACCGTCGACGGCGGGGGTGTGCACCCGCAGCCGGTCGCCCCGCTGACGCTGGCGCAGCTGGCCCAGATGAGCGCGCTGCGAGCTTCGGAGCGCGCCATCGCCCAGGCGGCGCTCACCGGGAGCCGGGAGAAGGCATGGGAGGGCTTCTCCAGCCACCCGCTCGTGGGCTCCCCGCGCCTGGGGGCGGCGCTGCTCGACGGCTACGTCGCGGCCCACCCCTCGATCGCGGCGATCCTCGCGGCGGGCTGACGCCCCCGCGTCGCCGTGGGTTGAGCCGACCGGCGCGAAGCGCCGTCGCGTCGAAACTGTGCCCTCCGCCGCCCTACCGCCCAGTTGTTGCCCAGCCCGGGTGTCGAGGGGTGGGGCCGGGCCGCCCACGCTCCCGGGACGGGCGCTTCGCGCCGGTCCGATCGCGACGCCCACCCAACCTGCCCCGTCCCCACCCCTCGCCACCCTCATGCTGATGGCCGGGCCGCCCACGCTCCCGGGGCGGGCGCTTCGCGCCGGTCCGATCGCGACGCCCACCCAACCTGCCCCGTCCCCACCCCTCGCCACCCTCATGCTGATGGCCGGGCCGCCCACGCTCCCGGGACGGGCGCTTCGCGCCGGTCCGGTCGCGACGCCCACCCAACCTGCCCCGTCCCCACCCCTCGCCACCTCATCCTGTTGGCCGCCGGCTGTGCGCTCCTGAGTCGCAGACGCCGGCCTTGCTGTGGGTTGCATGCGCTATTGCGCAGGCGTCGAGCGGTATGGCTGGCGTCGGGCGTGGGCCCGGGTTGAGGCGGCCGCGCGGAGGGGAGTTTGGCCTCGTCGCGGCGGCCGCGTAGAATGGTCGATTGGTACTATCCGGCGCGCACAAGGCGCGTCGGGCGACGAGAGAGAGTACATGGCGAAGAAAGAAGGAGCCCTCGAGCTTGAGGGCACCGTGGTCGAGGCCCTCCCCAACGCGATGTTCCGCGTCGAGCTGGCCAACGGCCACAAGGTCCTTACGACCATCAGCGGCAAGATGCGCCAGCACTACATCCGCATCCTGCCGGCGGACCGCGTCGTCGTCGAGCTGTCGCCCTACGACCTGACCCGCGGCCGCATCGTCTACCGGCACAAGTGATCCACCCGGCGCCGATGCGCCGACCGGGAGAAGGGCCCCCGCGCACCGCGGCGGAGCCCTTTTTTCATGCCCTGGTAGCGGTAGCTCTGCGTGCCGGGGCGGATTTGGGGATCGGGGGTCGCCTCGCGTAGAGTGGTGCGTCGGTCGTCTATGTGCGGACGCGCGTGCGTGCCCGGGTGACGGCCGACACTATCCACCTCCAAGATTGGGACGCACCACGCTCCCAGTCGCCGATTGAAAAGGTTGCTCGAATGAAGGTTCAGCCGAGCGTCAAGAAGATCTGCGACAAGTGCAAGGTCATCCGCCGGCACGGTCGTGTGATGGTGATCTGCGACAACCCGCGCCACAAGCAGCGCCAGGGCTGATCCGGGGCTTCCGAGCCTCAGGTCCGTAGACCACCGCGGGACGGGTCGTTCGCCCACTCCGCCGACAACTGAAGCAACGTGATTGCAGGGGCCCCGACAGGGACCCCCAACCCTTGGAACGAAGGCCAAGGCCCCGTCGACGCACACGCGTCACAGGCGGCGGGGACGCGTCACGCCACACACCTTCGCGGTCCACGATCGGGCTCATGGGAGTCAGGGCCGAAACTAGAAAGGTAACCGCCTGATGGCACGCCTCGTTGGTGTCGACCTGCCGCGCGAAAAGCGCCTCGAGGTCGCACTCACCTACATCTTCGGCGTCGGGAGGACCCGCGCCGCCGAGACCCTCGCCGCTACCGGGATCAGCGGAGACATCCGAGTCCACCAGCTCACCGAGGACCAGCTCGTCGCCCTGCGCGACCACATCGAAGGCAACTACGAGATCGAGGGTGACCTCCGTCGCACCGTCGCCGCCGACATCCGCCGCAAGGTTGAGATCGGCAACTACCAGGGCCGCCGCCACCGCAGCGGGCTCCCGGTTCGTGGTCAGCGCACGCGCACCAATGCGCGCACCCGCAAGGGCAAGAAGAAGGCCGTCGCTGGCAAGAAGAAGGCGCGCTGACCCGCGCCCCTCGCTGAGGACTTAAGGAGACTCAATGGCTACTGCAAGCCGCAAGGCGGCCGCCAAGACCAAGGTGCGCCGCAAGGAAAAGAAGAACGTGCTCGCCGGACAGGCGCACATCAAGAGCACCTTCAACAACACCATCATCTCGATCACCGATCCCACCGGTGCCGTGATCGCGTGGGCCTCTGCCGGCACCGTCGGCTTCAAGGGCTCCCGCAAGTCGACCCCGTTCGCCGCGCAGATGGCCGCCGAGGCCGCTGGCCGTCGCGCGATGGAGCACGGCATGAAGCGCATCGACGTGTTCGTCAAGGGTCCCGGCTCCGGCCGTGAGACCGCGATCCGTTCGCTGGGCGCCGTCGGCCTCGAGGTCGGGGCGATCTCCGACGTGACCCCGACGCCGCACAACGGCTGCCGCCCGCCCAAGCGTCGTCGCGTCTGACCGCCCGAGAAGTAAAGGACTAACACAATGGCTCGTTACACCGGCCCACTGACCAAGAAGTCCCGTCGTCTCGGGACCGACCTGGTCGGCAACGACAAGGCTTTTGAGCGCCGTCCGTACCCCCCGGGTGTGCACGGCCGAGGCCGCACCAAGGACTCCGAGTACTCGCTGCAGCTCAAGGAGAAGCAGAAGGCGCGCTACGCCTACGGCATCCTCGAGAAGCAGTTCCGTCGCTACTACGAAGAGGCCGACCGTCACCCCGGCAAGACCGGTGACCGTCTTCTCCAGATTCTCGAGTCGCGTCTCGACAACGTCGTGTACCGCTCGGGCTTCGCCGCCACCCGCCGTCAGGCCCGGCAGCTGGTCGTCCACGGCCACTTCCTGGTCAACGGCCAGCGCGTGAACATCCCGTCGTACCGCGTCCGCGCCCACGACATCATCGATGTCGCCGAGAAGTCGATGAACCTGGGCCCGTTCGTGATCGCGCGTGAGACCCACCACGAGCGCACCGTTCCCGGCTGGCTTGAGGCCCGCCCGAACCGCATGCGCATCCTCGTGCACCAGCTCCCCGTCCGCGAGCAGATCGTCGTGGACGTCCAGGAGCAGATGATCGTCGAGCTCTACTCGAAGTAATCCAACGGCTACGGGTCGGTCGGTCAACGCCGGCCGGCCCGGATGCCACCGGCCGTCAGGCACTGTTCGCGCCATCAAATAGCGGTTGGCGCGGGAAGGAACCACCTCATGCTCATCGCACAGCGTCCCACTCTGTCCGAAGAAGTCGTCTCCGACTTCCGGTCCCGGTTCGCCATCGAACCGCTCGAGCCCGGCTTCGGCTACACGCTCGGCAACTCGCTGCGTCGCACCCTGCTGTCGTCCATCCCGGGCGCGGCCGTGACCAGCATCAAGATCGAGGGCAACCAGCACGAGTTCTCCACCCTGGAGGGCGTCGTCGAGGACGTCACCGAGATCATTCTCAACCTCAAGGGCCTCGTCATCTCCTCCGAGGAGGACGAGCCGGTGGTCATGTACCTCCGCAAGGCCGGGGCCGGGGCCGTCACCGCCGGTGACATCCAGCCCCCCGCCGGCGTGGAGATCCACAACCCGGAGCTGCACATCGCGACCCTCAACGACAACGGCAAGCTCGAGATGGAGCTGGTCGTCGAGCGGGGCCGCGGCTACGTGTCCAGCGTGCAGAACAAGGACCCGGAGGCCGAGATCGGCCGCATCCCGGTGGACTCGATCTACTCGCCGGTGCTCAAGGTGACCTACAAGGTCGAGGCCACCCGTGTCGCTCAGCGCACGGACTTCGACCGCCTGATCGTCGACGTGGAGACCAAGCCGTCGATCGCCCCCCGCGACGCCGTCGCCTCCGCCGGCCGCACGCTTGTCGAACTGTTCGGCCTGGCGCGTGAGCTCAACGTCGAAGCCGAGGGCATCGAGATCGGCCCGTCCCCGGTGGACGAGCAGATCGCCGAGTCGCTCAACCTGCCCGTCGAGGACCTCGAGCTCTCGGTGCGGTCCTACAACTGCCTCAAGCGCGAGGGGATCCACACCGTCGGTGAGCTCGTCGCCCGCAGCGAGGAGGACCTGCTCGACATCCGCAACTTCGGCTCCAAGTCCATCGACGAGGTCAAGGAGACCCTCGTGGGTCTCGGTCTCGCCCTGCGCGACTCGCAGCCCGGGTTCGACCCGATGCAGGCCATCGAGCGCTACGACGAGGACGTCCAAGAGGACGGCGACTTCGCCGAGACCGAGCAGTACTGACCGCCCACGACATAAGAATTCTGGAGATTCACAGCAATGCCCAAGCCAACCAAGGGCGCTCGTCTGGGCGGCAGCCCCACCCACGAGCGCATCATCCTGCGCAACCTGGCCACCCAGCTCTTCGAGCACGGCCGCATCACCACCACGGAGACCCGTGCCCGCCGCGTCCAGCCGCTGGCCGAGAAGCTCCTGACCAAGGCGAAGCGGGGTGACCTGCACTCCCGTCGGCTCGTGCTGAGCTCGATCACCGACAAGGAGGTCGTCCGTCACCTGTTCGACGACGTCGCCCCGACGCTCGAAGGTCGCAACGGCGGCTACACCCGCATCACGAAGATCGGCAACCGCAAGGGCGACAACGCGCCCCTGGCCATCATCGAGATCATCACCGAGGCCGTGGCCCCCAAGGCCGAGGCCCCCGCCGCGGCTCCGGTCGCCGAGGAGGCCCCGGTGGCCGAGGCCGAGGAGGCGGAGGTCGTCGAGACCGTCGCCGACGAAGCCGAGGTCGAGGCCGTCGAGGCTGAGGACACCGACGAGGCCGAGGCCAAGTAAGGCACACCACGCTGACGAGGGAGGGTCCGACGGGGCCCTCCCTCGTCGCATGTCTGGGGGCCGCCCGTCCGAGACGTAAGGACCTCGTAAGCCCGACGCTCTGGCCCTGAGCCCCGCCGGCGGCTTCACTGGTGGCATGAAGAAACTCACCGCGGTCGCCGTCGCCGCCCTCGCCACCGTGCTGCCCTTGTCCGCCTGCGGCACCGGTGCCACGACGGAGCCGGCCATGACGGAGCCGGTGACCTCCGAGGCGCCGATGGCGTCGGAGGAACCGATGGCCTCCGAGGCGCCGATGGAGTCGTCGGAGCCGGCCGAGTCCGAGCCGGCCGAGGCCATGGAGACCGGGGAGGCCATGGCGGCCGAGCCGGCGGGGGCGTACCTCGACTACGACGAGTACCAGGCCTCGAAGGCCGACTTCGCCGACCACGCCGTCGTGCTGTTCTTCCACGCCGGCTGGTGCCCCAACTGCCAGGCCACCGACGCCTCCCTCACCCAGGATGGCGTCCCCGACGGGCTCGCCGTGGTCAAGGTCGACTACGACACGGCCGACGAACTGAAGCGCACCTACGGCATCACCTACCAGCACACCTTCGTCCAGGTCGATGCGGACGGCGAGGAACTCGCCAAGTGGACGGGCAGCCGGACGGGCGAGGACATCCTGGCCGAGACGACATGATCGCTCTGCTCGGGGCCGTGCTGGCCGGGGCCCTGACGACGCTGGCCCCGTGCGTGCTGCCGCTCCTGCCCGTCATCGTCGGGGGTGCTCTCGGCTCCGACCGGAAGCTGTCCGGTCTCAGACGGGCGGCGGTGGTGACCGTGTCGCTCGGCGCGTCCGTCACCGCCTTCACCCTCCTGCTGAGGGCCAGCACCGCCCTCATCGACATCCCCGCCGACGTATGGCGCTGGCTCAGCGGCGGCCTGCTCATCGTGCTGGGGCTCGTGAGCGTCTTCCCCGGCATCTGGGAGTCCGCCTCGAGAGCGCTGCGGCTGCAGTCGGGCACCGCGCGGGCGCTCGGCAGTGCCCGGCGCGGCACCGGCGTCGGCGGGGCGGTGCTCACCGGCGCGGCCCTCGGGCCGGTGTTCACCTCCTGCTCGCCCCTCTACGGCTACGTCGTCGTCACCGTCCTGCCCGCCACCCCCGCCTGGGGGCTGACGCTCCTGCTGGCCTATGTCGTCGGCCTGTGCGGGACCCTGCTGGCCATCGCCGTGGCCGGTCAGCGGCTCACCACCCGCCTCGGCTGGGCGGCCGACCCCGGCAGCTGGCTGCGGCGCGGTCTCGGCATCGCCTTCGTGGTCGTCGGCGTCGCGGTCCTCACGGGGTTCGACCAGGACCTCCAGACGTGGATCATCGTCAACTCTCCCGTGGCCCCCTGGGAACTGGACCGGCTGTTCGTGCCGGAGTAGCACGCCGGGTGTGACCCGCTCCTGTTCAGCGCAAGCTGGACCTGCTTCGCCGCGCCACACCGCCGCCGATAAGGTGATACCCACGTTCGAGAGGAGACACGACGATGTTTCGACGCGCAGTGGTGGGCACGGCCCTGGCCGGTGCCCTGATGTTGGCGGGGTGCGCAAGCACCTCGGAGCCCGAGGGCACCATGAGTGCCGCCGAGTCGACCACCTCGGGGGCCGAAGAGACCAAGGCAGAGGTGTCGATCGGTGCGGTCACCATCGTGTCCCACCCGTCGCTGGACGCGGTCTACGAAGGCATCCAGGAAGGGCTGGCCGAGGCCGGCTACGTCGAGGGCGAGAACCTCACCCTGGAGTTCCAGAACCCGCAGGGCGACCAGGCCACCCTGAGCAACATCGCCAACACCTACGCGGCCTCCGACCACGACCTGTTCATCGCGATCGCGACGCCCCCGGCGCAGGCCATGGCCCAGGTCATCCAGGACCGGCCCATCGTGTTCGCCGCGGTGTCGGATCCCGTCGCCGCCGGCCTGGTGGACTCGGTCGAGGCACCCGGCGGCAACGTCACCGGTACCAGCGACATGCTGCCGACCGACCAGCAGCTCCAGGTCATCCAGCGGATCCTCCCGGACGTGGAGACCGTCGGCATCGTGTACTCGTCGGCCGAGGTGAACGCACAGGTGCAGGCCGAGGCCGCCGTCGCCGCCGGTGAGCAGCTCGGCATCGAGGTGAAGACCGCCACGATCACCAACTCGTCGGAGGTGCAGCAGGCCGCCGAGTCGCTCGACGTCGACGCCTACTTCGTGCTTGTCGACAACACGGTCGTGTCCGCCATGGAGTCCATGATCCAGGTGGCCGAGCAGAATCAGCGGCTGCTCGTCACGTCGGATCCCGACTCGGTGGAGCGTGGGGCCGCAGCGGCACTGGCCACCGACTACAAGGCACAGGGCCTCCAGACCGCCGACATGATCGTCGGCATCATCGAGGGCGGGGACCCGGCCTCGACGCCGGTCGAGTTCGCCCAGACCATCGAACTGTCCGTCAACCCCGAGGCCGCCGAACGTATGGGGGTCACCCTCCCGGACGACGTTCTCGCCGACGCCGCCTACACCTACTGAGCCCCCGCCGGCGCCGTCGGCGGCGCCGGATCACTAGGCTTGCCCCCAGCGACCATCCCACGAGGAGAATCATGAAGCTCAAGGTCCTCGCGCTCGGCGCCGCCGGCGCCCTCGCCCTCACCGCCTGCAGCGGCGCGTCCACCACGGAGTCGTCGACGGCCGAACCGATGGAGTCGTCCAGCTCCATGGCCACCGACATGGCGCCGGAGGCCATCTCCGTGGGCGTGGTCAGCATCGTCTCCCACCCGGCGCTCGACGCGGCCCAGCAGGGCTTCATCGACGGGCTCGCCGAAGCCGGCTACGTCGAGGGGGAGAACCTCAAGCTCGACCTGCAGAACGCCCAGGGCGACCAGTCGACGCTGACCAACATCGCCAACACCTTCGCGTCCTCGGACTACGACGGCTTCTTCGCGATCGCGACCCCGACCGCGCAGGCGCTGGCCAACGTCATCACGGACCGGCCCATCGTGTTCGCGGCCGTCACCGACCCCGTCGCGGCGCAGCTGGTCGCGTCGTGGGAGGCGCCCGACGCCAACATCACCGGCGTGTCCGACCTCAACCCGATGAAGGAGCAGCTCGAGCTGATCCAGGAGGCGATGCCGGACGTGTCCACCGTCGGCATCGTCTACTCGTCCGGCGAGGTGAACTCCGAGGTGCAGGTCACCGAGGCCGAGGAGGCCGCGGCGGAGCTGGGGCTCGAGATCGTGTCGGCCACCGTCACGAACTCGTCCGAGGTGCAGCAGGCCGCCGAGTCCCTCGACGCCGACGCGTTCCTCATCCCCACCGACAACACCGTCGTCTCGGCGGCCGAGTCGGTCATCCAGGTGGGCGAGCAGAAGCAGATCCCCGTCTTCGCGTCCGACGAGTCCACCATGGAGCGCGGTGCCGCCGCCGGCCTCTCGGTCAACTACACCCAGCAGGGTCTCGACGCCGCCGAGGTGTTCCTGCGGTTGATCGAGGGCACCCCGGCCTCCGAGATCCCGGTGGAGACCCAGTCGGAGTTCGACATGTTCGTCAACCCGACCGCCGCCGAGGCTCAGGGGCTGACGCTGCCCGAGTCGATCGTCTCGCGCGCCACCAAGCAGTTCTGAGGCCGGACCCCGCATGATCATCGCACTCGAGATCGGGCTCCTCTACGCCATCATGGCGCTGGGGGTGTACCTCACCTACCGGGTCCTGGACTTCCCGGACCTCACGGTGGACGGGTCGTTCACGACGGGGGCGGCGACCTGCGCCATCCTCCTCGTCAGCGACGTCCCGATCGCGCTGGCGATGATCGCGGGCACCGTCGCCGGCATGCTCGCCGGCGCGGTGACCGGGCTGCTGCACGTCTGGGGCAAGATCAACCCGCTTCTCGCGGGCATCCTGACCCAGATCGCGCTGTACTCGGTCAACCTCAGGATCATGGGGAACCGGGCCAACGTCCCGCTGCTGCGCATCGAGACCCTCTTCTCCGGGCTGCGTGAGGACCAGCTGCTCGGCACCTGGATCTCGGTCGCGCTGTTCGCCGTGGTCGTGTTCGCCGTCGGGGCGATGCTCTACTGGTTCCTCGGCACCAGCTACGGCGTCGGCATGCGGGCCACCGGCGACAACGAACTGATGGCACGGTCCCAGGGCATCAACACCGGAGTCACCAAGATCGTCGGGCTCATGATCTCCAACGGCCTCGTGGCGCTGTGCGGCACCCTCGTCGCGCAGTACCAGGGCTTCTCCGACATCTCGATGGGCATCGGCCTCATCGTCGCCGGCCTCGCCTCCGTCATCGTCGGCCAGGCCATCTTCGGCATGACCGCCGTCTGGCAGGCCATCACCGCCGCCGCACTCGGCTCCGTGATCTATCGCGGCGTCATCCAGATCGCCCTCAACAACGGCTTCAACCCCAACGACATGAAGCTCGTCTCCGCCGTCCTCGTGGTGCTGGCGCTGATCCTGCCGGCCTGGGGCCCGCTGAAGAACCTGCGGCTCCGACGCCGCCGGAACAAGGCCCTCATGGAAGGGGCGTCGGCCTGATGCTGAAACTCGTCAACGTCACCAAGCGCTTTTTCCCGGGCACCATCAACGAGCGGGTCGCGCTCGACGACCTGAGCCTCACCCTCCACGAGGGGGACTTCGTCACCGTCATCGGGTCCAACGGGGCCGGCAAGTCGACGATGCTCAACGTCGTCGCCGGCCGCTATCTGACCGAGGCCGGGCAGGTCCTGATCGACGACCGGGACGTCACGAAGATGGCCGAGCACAAGCGGGCGTCGTGGGTGGCGCGGGTGTTCCAGGACCCCATGGCGGGAACGTCGCCGCACCTCACCATCGAGGAGAACCTCGCCATCGCCTTCCAGCGCGGCGAACACCGCGGCCTCCGACTGGCGGTGACGAAGGCCAAGCGCGAGGTCTTCCGCGAGGCCCTCGCCACGCTGGAGCTCGGGCTGGAGGACCGTCTCCAGATGCGCGTCGGGATGCTCTCGGGCGGTCAGCGGCAGGCGCTGAGCCTGCTCATGGCCACCTACGCGCAGCCGGCCATCCTGCTGCTCGACGAGCACACCGCCGCCCTCGATCCGTCGCGCGCCGAACTCATCACAAGGCTCACCGGCGAGGCGGTCGCTCGGCACCGGCTGACCACGCTCATGGTGACGCACAACATGCACCAGGCCATCGAGCTCGGCAACCGGCTCATCATGATGCACGAGGGCAAGGTGGTCCTCGAGGTCGACGAGGCGGAGAAGAAGACCATCACCGCCGATCGCCTGCTGGAGGAGTTCTCCAAGATCAAGGGCGCCAGCCTTTCGGACCGCACGCTGCTCGACTGAGTCGCGCGGCACTTCCAGCGGGGGGCTGCTCCCGATAACATCGGTGCAGCGGCCAGGCACACCGAGACGTGCCGCCGCAGGGCCGCGGAAGCCGGCCGATCCTCGGATGGAGGCCGGATGAGCGAGACTCAGGGCACCGCCCGGCCGAACATCAGGCAGGTGGCGGCGATCGCCGGAGTGTCCCACATGACGGTCTCACGCGTCCTGAACAATCACCCCAACATCCGGCCCGACACCCGCCGCCGCGTTCTCGAGGTCATCGAGGAACTCAACTACCGACCCAACAACGCGGCCAGGGCCCTCGCAACTCAACGCAGCCGCCGGATCGGCGTCCTCCTCGAGGCCACCTCCGCATACGGACCGACGAGCGCACTCCGCGGGGTGGAACAGGCGGGAGGTGAGGCCGGCTACTCCGTGACGTCGGTGACCCGGAACGAGGACAACTCGTTACCGCTGGAGACCGCCATCGAACGGCTGAAGGACCAGGGCGTCGACGCCATGTGCGTGATAGCCCCCAGATCCACGTCGATCTCGGCGCTGCGGAAGCTGGTCATCGGCCTGCCGGTTCTCGTGGTCAAAGCCGAGGGCGATCCCGACTTCATGACCCTGTCGGTCGACCAGCAGGTCGGCACCACCCTCGTCGTGGATCACCTCGTGGGACTCGGGCACCGCGCCATCCTCCACCTGGCCGGGCCGCGCGACTGGCTGGACGCCCGGAGCAGGGAGCGGGCGTTCCACGCCCGCACACGCGAACTGAGGCTCCCGGAGTTGCCCATCGCGGTGGGCGACTGGACCGCGGACTTCGGGTACGACTTCGCCAAGCGAATCAAGCGGCGCCCGGACTACACGGCGATCTTCGTGGCCAACGACGAGATGGCCCTCGGGCTCCTCCACGGGTTGGCGGAGCGGGGCATTGACGTGCCGGGAGACCTGAGCGTCATCGGCTTCGACGACATTCCGCTGGCCGCCCACTTCCTGCCGCCGCTCACGACCGTCCGTCAGGATTTCCACGCCGTCGGCGTGCGTGTGCTCGAGGTGCTTGTCGCCGCGGCGGAGGGCCGCGACGTGCCGAGGCGCACGGAACTGCCGGTCGAGCTCGTGATCCGTGAGTCGGCGTCGGCACCGCGCAGCGTGTGACCGGCCCGCACGGCACGCGACGGCGACGGGCCCCGGGAATCAGTCCCCGGGGCCCGTCGCTATCCGAATGAGTGACGCCCGTCAGGCGAGCGCGTCGGAGGCGGCCTTCGCCTTGGCGAAGCGGCTGGCGACGTCGGTCCAGTTGACCACGTTCCACCAGGCGTCGACGTAGTCGCCCTTGACGTTCTTGTACTGCAGGTAGAAGGCGTGCTCCCACATGTCGAGCTGCAGCAGCGGGATCTGGCCGGCCGGCAGGTTGCCCTGCTGGTCGTACAGCTGGTTGATGTTCATCCGCTTGCCGAGCGTGTCCCACACGAGCATCGACCAGCCGGAGCCCTGGATGCCGTTGGCGGCGGCGTTGAAGTGCTTCTGGAACGCCTCGAAACCGCCGAAGTACTCGTCGATCGCGGAGGCGAGCTCGCCGTCGGGGCGGTCCCCGCCGTCGGGCGACATGTTCTTCCAGAACACCGAGTGGTTGATGTGCCCGCCGAGGTGGAAGGCCGCGTCCTTGCTCAGCTTGTTGACCGCGCCCAGGTCGCCCTTCTCGCGGGCCTCCGCGAGCTGCTCGAGGGCGGTGTTGATGCCCTTGACGTAGGTGGCGTGGTGCTTGCTGTGGTGCAGCTCCATGATCTCCGGCGCGATGTGCGGTGCGAGTGCGCCGTAGTCGTAGTCGAGGTCGGGCAGGGTGTAGGTCATGCTCACTCCTTACAGCTGGTGACTCTTGCGCCCGGAAGGGCGCTCGCGTTTTCATCCTATGCGCGAAGGCTAGTTCGTGGTTCAAGCAGAACCGATGCGTTCATCCTTCGTTCACCCTCGGCGAACGCTGCTAGTCGAGGCAGAACTCGTTGCCCTCCGGGTCCTGCATGACGATGAAGCCGTTGCTCATGGCCGTGTCGGGCTCGAAGCGTCGCTGCCGGGTCGCGCCCAGCGCCACGAGCCGTGAGCATTCCTGCTCGAGTACGGCCATCCGCGCGTCGCCGCGCAGCCCCTCGGCCGCACGGACGTCGATGTGCAGCCGGTTCTTGGCCGTCTTGGGCTCCGGGACCTTCTGGATGAAGATCCGGGGCCGCTCGCCGTCGGGATCGACGATGGCCATCGCGTCGTCCCAGTGCTCCTCGGGCACACCGGAGGAGGCCAGCAGCTGCATCCAGGCGTCGAGGGTCTCGTCGGTGGGGGCGATGCTCATCCCGGGCGGCGGGTCGACCACGTAGCCGAGGACCTCCATCCAGAACAGGCCGAGCTTCCGGGGCGAGGCGGCGTCGAAGGTCAGTTGGATCGCGGGTGCGGGCATAGGTGCTCCTCTCCGTGACCAGCCTGCCACGGATCCGGTGCGTCAACCGGAGGCGCGCACCTCGAGGATCCGGAACCCCTTGGCGGACGCGACACGCTCGGTGGGGAAGCCCTGGTCGATGAGCCAGC